>JARRJK010000058.1:0-35831 GCA_037379555.1 Anaerolineales bacterium
GGCTTCAATCGTGCGCAGATTCAGCTGGGTGAACAGGAACAGATCGACCTGGTCGAGCGTCAGGCCGGCTTTATCGAGGGCACCCTGAATGAGTTTGGGCCAGTGCTCGGTGTTGAAAGTCTTGGGGAATTTCCTTACGAATTCCACATGAGGCGGGCCATACTGGTTCAGGGTTTCGATAGAACAGGGCCGCCACGCGCCGCCGGTGTAGATACCGAGCGCATCGTGCTACTCGCCGCGCGCCAGCAGATTGCTGGCCAGTAATCCAGGGTCATCCCCCGCTCCCAGCACGGCTGCCCCTGCCCCATCCGCAAACAGGTTCGCCGTCTTCTTGTCCTGCAGGTTCAGGAAGCGGCTCATGCCGTAGCCTCCGGCGACAAGGACGTACCGCAGGTCAGGTTCCGTCAGCAGATAGCGCGCTCCCTGGTCAAGCGCAGTGACCCAGCCGGCGCAGGCGCTGTTGACGTCGTAGCAGCCGGCTTTGAAAGCCTCCAGTTTGGCCTGGACCACAACGGACGTGCTGGGGGACAGGTAATCCGGCGTATCGGTGGAGACGATGATCAAATCCAGATCTTCGGGCGAAATCCCTGCGCGCCCGAGCGCACGGCGGGAGGCGTTCACCACCAGGTCGGAGGTCGTCTGATCATCGGTCATCCAGTGCCGTTCGCGAATGCCGACGTTTTCCTCCAGCCAGGTGGAGGTCTCCTCGCCGAGGATCTGATCCATTTCGGCGTTGGTGACGATCCGCTCGGGCACGTAGCTTCCCGTCGATAGGATCCGGGGATGACGAGTCATGGCTCGCTTGCCTCAGGTTCCGACGACGATGCCGCCGTCGACCCGCAGCGTTACCCCGGTGATGAAGCTGGCCTCATCCGAAGCCAGGAACAGATAGGCGTTGGCGATATCCAGCGGCTGACCCATCCGCCCCAGCGGGGTGTGCGCCACCATCCCTTCCAGAACCTTCTCCGGCATCTGCTTCACCATCTCAGTCAGCGTAAAGCCCGGCGCTACGGCGTTCACCCGCACCTGGTGGCGCCCCAGCTCACGCGCCCAAACTTTCGTCATGCCGATCACCCCTGCCTTGGAGGCGACGTAGTTCGTCTGGCCGAAATTCCCGTCCAGCCCGACGATCGAGGTGGCGTTGAGGATGACCCCCCTCTGCTGCTGAATCATGATCGGCGTAACAGCCTGGGTGCAGTTGAAGGTGCCTTTTAAGTTGACATCGATCACCAGGTCAAAATCCTCTTCCGGCATCTGTTTGACCAGCTCTCCGTCTTTGACTTTCACCAGCAAGCCATCCCGCAGGACGCCGGCGTTGTTCACCAGCACATCAATCCTTCCGTGCTCGGCGTGCACTGACTCAACCCACGTACGAACCTGATCCCGGTCGGCGATGTCCACTTTGTGAAAGGAACCCCCGGTTTCAGCGGCAACCGCTTCGCCGCCGGGTTGGTCCAGGTCGCAAACACAGACCATAGCCCCTTCCTCGGCGAACCTCAATGCGATCGCCTTCCCGATTCCCGCTGCTCCTCCGGTGATAAGGCAGACGCGATCCTTCAATCTCATCTTGTGCTCCTTCTGATCTCATGGCACACGGAATCACAGGCGCTTCGAAATGCCGCCCGCTAGGCTTCAGGCAGTGATTCCGAATACCCGTCTTCGAATGGAAAGAAGCGCTGCATAAAGTCAACCGCTTCTTTCCAGCGCGTGAACGCCAGTTCATCGCCGGTTTGAATATGCCGGACGACACCGCGGAATGCGCCCGTGCTCTGACCTTCCAGCTTATTCACATCGATAAAGCGTATCAGGAATGAGGAGATGTTCGTTTCCTGTGTGTCCGGCACGATGGCATCCCTCCTGCTTGCAACGATAACAGGGAGGCGTTACGCGCCGGTTACAGGCATGCAGGATCAAGTGCCCTGTTCAATCAACTTTCGGTACAGCTCAAATGTCTCTGCCGCTGGAGCGACATCCAGCTCCGACCGGAGCACTTCCAGGCAGGTTTCAAAGGTCCGGGCTACCTGCCCATGGTCCCCCAGCTTTGAGTATGCGGTCATCAAGAAGCGGTACGCTCGTTCCCAGCAGTTATCCACGCCGAGCAAGCGCTGGCAGACCCGGACGACCGCTTCCGGATCATCCTCCTGGTAGAGTTCGCACAACCGGTCGCCAGCCCGAAGGAACTGCACGGTAAGCCGCTCACGCTCCGCTGCAGCCCAGGTGTTATAGCGCGCTTCGGCCAGGAAATCGCCCTGGTATAGCTCCAGCGCCCGGTCCAGGAGCGCCCGTGCCCGCTCTGGTTCGCCCTGGAGCAGCTGTTCAGCTTCCTTTACAACCCGGTCGATCTCCGCACAATCAAGCCAGACATCTGCGCCGGGACGAAGCGCATAGGTTGATCCCTCCCGGACGATGTACGCCGACTCGCAGCCAGCATCCCGGTCAGGCTCGAGCACCTGGTAGAGCGCATTCAGGGCGACTTTGAAATTGCGATGGCCGGCAGCTGGATCCTTGCCCGGCCACAGGCACTCGCAAATCTGGTCCCGGTCGAGCGGTGCGGTCCGGTTCGCGATCAAGACTTGCAGTAGCTGACGGGACGATTCCCGCTTCCACTCTTCCGGCGTGACCGCCGCACCTCCACGCCAAACCCGGAACGATCCCATCGTTTGAAGGCGCAGCTCGTAACCCGGGTGGAATTTCAGTTGGCCGAGTCCCATTTCGTGCAGCATGCGATTGGGATAACCATCGGACCATCCCTCGGCTTTTGCCCTCAGGAGCAGCGGCACCAGCCGCCGCTCATCGGGCAGGCCGAGCAGCGTTGGCTTTACCAACATGCAGGAGTACTGATGCTTCATGCACGACTCGAGCACCTGCTGGAACTCGTCACGGAAGGGGCTGTCCTGATCCGTATAGTACCAGCCGATTGACCGCCATAACTGCGAGCTGGTGAGGCCAAATGGATCGGAGCATTCCTGGAAACCGTGCATCGCCTGAGCCAGCAAATTCTGGCCGGCCTCATTCATCCCGGCCAGGATATGGCAGGCTCCCAGCGTGCACCGGATAATGGACGCGATCCACTCATCCCCGGCACGGGTGGCGATCTCGATCCCTTCCTGCGCCATCCGCTGCGCTTCCGCCAGATCACCCCGGTATCCGAAGGCACGGGTCAACCCCCAGTATGCCTCAACCCGCAGGCGGGGGATGCGCAGCGAACGGCTCAGCTCAATGGCAGCGTTGAACTTTTCGATCGCAGCCTGATAGCGGTCAGACTCGGAAAGCATCATCAGGGCATGGCCCTGGCGCATATATCCAACCGCTGTTACAAACGGCGAGCCGAGATGCTCCCCTCGCTGCGTACCTTCAAGCGCTGATTGATAGGCAGTTTTCGGTTCGCCCTGCATGGCGCAGATGATCGAAAGCAGCAAATGCGTCTCTCGATGGGCACGCGGCCGCTGTACGGGTTCGGTCCGCTCGATCTCGACCAGTTCTTCCAGCTGACGCCGGGCTTCCGCCAGGCGGCCAGTCCGCAGCAACACACGGATTTGGAGCTGGGAATCCGCCGGTCCCTCGTGGCGCAGTTCCTGCGCCTGACGCTGGTAAGCTTCAGCCGCTCCGCTTTGCTCGGATTGACGGTGTCGAGGTACACTCGCGCCCGCCCGCGCAACGCCCTGCTAACCCCCTCCATCTGTCCGCGCTCGCGCCATGCCGATTCAGCCTGCTGATACCAGCCCAGCGCTTCCTGGAAACGACTGTGAAGCCGGGCCAGATCTCCAAGGAACAGCATCAGGACCGGATGTTGATGCAGCATCTCCGGTCCGATTGCATCCAGCATGCCGGTCAATGTGGCGTAGCGGCCGGTGCGCAGCAAATCCTCGCCATACTCGCTGAGCAAGCCGGCGGCCGTAGCGTGGTCATCGGCTTTTAGCGCATGGTAGATCGCAGCATCCATGTTCCCGGCTTGTGTAAAGTACTCTGCAGCGGTGCGGTGCACGGCCATCGCCTGCGGCTTGCTGATCTGCTGGCGTAGAAAGCGGTGGAAGATGTGATGGTAGCGGTAAATCCCCTCGACCGACTTGTGTACAAAAAGATCCTCGTGGTGGAGCTTCTCCAGCATGTCCGCGCTGTTGGAGACGCCGGGCAGGGCATCGCAGCTCTCCGGCGTCATCACCTGCAACGCGGAGGTGGTCTCCATAAAACTGCGTACCTCTGGCGACTGCTGCTCTAAAACCTCGCGGGCGAGGATCTCAAACATCGCTCCCAGTGACGCCGAAGGAAGATCCAGAGCCTGCCGGACTCCCGTCACGACTTTGCTTCGCAAGCTCTGGCCAACCAGCTGCAGGGTGATAGCCCAACCCTCCGTCGCCTCCATCAGGAACTCAACCTCGTCCTCGCTCAACTCGTACCCGTAGCGTTCAAGGAACAGCAAGCGAACTTCCTGCGGGGTGAAGGTGAGCAAAGCCTGATCAATCTGCAGCAGCTGCCCGCGCGCGAGCCAGCGGGACATACCCGGCAGCGCAAGCGGTTGGCGGGTCGTCAGGATGGGGTGCAGCTGCTGGGGCGCCAGGCTGATCAGCTCATCCAGCGAATTCAGGATCTCAGGTACATTCGCGACAAGATGGATATCCTCCAGAACCATCAAGGCAGGTGAATCGAGTCCTTCGTTGAGTGCATTTAGATAGCGATAAAGTACCTCACGTATCGGCAGCTGTCCTCGCGAGCCATCCCACGATTCGAGGAAGGAGATCGGCAGGTCCTCCAGGTGCGGCATGGCGATCCGTGTCGCATGCAGCAGATGCTGGAAGAAGACGAATGGATCCGCATCCTCCCGGGAGATCTGGTACCAGATCAGCGGCCGCTGCATGTTCACCAGTGAGATGACGGCTGTGCTCTTGCCGTACCCGGCGCCTGCCTGCACAACCGTCACCCGGTGATGGAGTGCCTCCGACAGCAGCTCTGTAATTCGAGGGCGTTCTAGCGTGCGAACGTTTTGCTGGGGTGGGACGATCTTGGTCAGAAGGATCGGAAAACCGGTCATTCGAGTGTCAGCTCCGTGCTGATTCTCTCCATCATAGCCTGTTTCCGGGCATTTGTCTGCGCTGCGGTGTGCCCTAGCGGATGACCGTCGAACCCGACCGTCCGGCCGAATCGGCCGTCACGACCTCGGCGCCGCGCTGCAGCTGTCCCTGATAGATGCGCTCCCCGGCCACGGCCCGCCAGCCGCTCAAGACGAAAGGCACCGGTCCGTCGGCCGCGAGCCACTCGCCGTTGTATTTGCGGGCCACATGCACGTGCGTCCCGCTCGCCTGGCCACCCTGGCAGGAGGGATGGCCGAGCGGATCGTCGGTCGATACGCGCGTTCCCTGCTGAATCATGCCCGATTTTGCCAGGTGGAAGTAGACAATCACCCAGCCCGTCCCCTCGAAGCCATCCCCATCAAGGTCCAGGGCAACCGCGTGATCCGCGGCGCGGGCTACGACGCCTGGCGCAGAAGCCGTCACCCAGCGGGTCGAGACCGCACAGGGCTCCTCCCCGGTGATGGGTGAGAAATCCAGCGCCCCGAGCGGCGTACCGGCGTTCCAGGCATTATGAGGTCCGGCGGTCAGACTCCAGGCCTCACCCGGCCGGAATGGCAGCACCAGCCCGGGTTGAACGATGGCGCTCGGAATCAGCGGACCCGCTGCCGAAGCCCGTGTCCACATGTCGCCGAAAAGCGAACCATACCGGGTCGGAAATCCATCTGCGGCGTACAGATCATCGGCCCATTCCTGCCAGTCAGAGAACAGGCTGAAGAGGTGCATCACAGCCACTGTGCCGGCATTGAGCCTCGGGTCAAGGCGCAGCGTTACGCCGTCCTCAAAATGGATCGTTTGAAAGCTTCCCGCGCGCCAGCCATAGTAGGCTAGATTCAGCTGGGTCGCAGCGATGCGCAGTTCCTGATACAGGCCCTCGTGGCCAGCGATGCGGAAGCCGAGCGGGTAGCGTTCCAGCGCCGCTCCGGGTGGGCTGGCGAAGACCCAACCGCTCCGGTATTCGAGGATCGCCAGCAGCAGGCGCGGGTTGACCGAAAGTTCATCCGATACTCGTTGGACAATCTGCACGCCCGTGTATTCGATCCCCTCCTCGGACTCCTCCCGGTAGACGGCGAGGAAACCAGCCCCCTGGGTGACGTACGCGGGCAGGTCGAAGTCTAAGGCAGTGGGCGAGTAGACGAGTTCGGCGTCCGGCAGCAGCGGCTGAGCTGGAGAGAGATCCTCCAGCCGGTCGGGGATCGAGAGGCTGAGCCCGGAGGCTAAGTAGTCGCCTTCGCTGAGTGATACATCGGCGATGATCTCGTCAGGTTGGGCGCCAAAACGGCCTGCGAGACCGGCGACCGTATCACCCGGGCGCGTCACGTAGCGGTAGAACCCGCCTGCAGGCGGCGCCTGCTGGATGGGGAGATCCAGCTCAGGGGAAATCGCTCCTGGCGTCAGGTTGGCGGCCGGCGTCTTCGTCGCCGGCGCCGGCATCGCCTCCACCGTCTGGCGCAGATCTTCAGCCGTGAAGCCCGAACTGCTTTGAAATCTCCTGCTCGGAGCGTTGCAGGACAAAGCCGCGAGCAACAGCACGAAGAGGAACAAACCAGGCGGGGTGAAGCGGCGCCTGGCTATCAGTCTCCACAGGCGGGGCACAGGCAGCATGCGCAGAGTATGTCACCCAAGTGAAGAGATTTCAAATGAATGAGCCACTGGCGGGAAAGCACCCCCGAACTGGCCCGGTTCATGGCATGCGGTTCCGGTCCATGCTGCCAAGGCGTAGAGATGCAAAATGCTGCAATGAGCATTTATTGTTCTGCTTAATCCTCAAGCGATTCTGCGCTGGATATCTCGGATGGGTCCTGATATGTGGGCGTGGAGATGACCTTCCCACAGCTCATGCAGATTTCGTATGTGGGAACAAACGCGTGCCAGTTGAGAAACGGCACTCCGAAGTGGGGTGGCCTAAGTTGGACAAGAAGCGCTCGCTGGGAGGACCGGCAGTTGGGGCAGTACACACAGCAACGGCCGATGACCTTTTCGCCCGCCGTTGCCTCTACCCGGGCAGTCATCTCTCACCTCCGGCTCGTCTCACCCTTCAATCCACACATGAGGAGGACTGCTTCCAGCGTGACCGCTGTCCTCGCTCATCATCAGAGGCCTTCGCTGCAGTAATCAATAGCCAGTGCAGGCCGGACCTGGGCGTTTCAGCGTTGTGCACTCGCCAGGCCATCAGATGCCTATTTAAGGTTACACCGGCCCGAGGCTTGGATCAAGTGTCCCCATTAAGATTCATGGAGCCCGGCCGCGAATCGAGCAGCCATGACGCTTGCTACCGGCAGCTTGAGGAACAGCACGAACTCTGCGCCCCATATCAACCCTTCGTACGGTAGAATCAACGCACAGGTTGAGCGTGAGGGTGTTGGATAGCACGAACCTCATCGACCAGGATCCCCCAACCAAGTACTCAAGAACGTTCTTATCACCTTCACGAACTCCCATGGGAGCGTTTTGGGAGTCGCCGCAAAAGGTTGGCGCCTCATCATTGTGCCGCCCGTTGGCTCGAGACATACGTTGAGCGATGAACACCGGAGAGCCAATCGGGTCAGACCATAGTGCAGGGTTAGAACCGAGGGATGATCGATGGACATGGACCAACACAAACACGTAACACATAACGGACAAGCTCCAGACACTGAACCTCCCAGCCACACCCACGGGGAAAACAGTCATGCACATGCCGATCACAGCGGCCACGAATTGATGTTCCGCCGCAAGTTCTGGATAAGCACGCTGATTTCGATCCCGGTGCTTATTTTCAGCCCTTCGATTCAATCCTTCCTCGGATATTCAATCCCCCCCTTTGCCGGAAGTGAGTGGATCACACCGATCTTCGCCGTGATCGTATTCCTATACGGCGGCATCCCTTTCATCCAGATGGCTGTTCCCGAAATTAAAAATCGCCAGCCGGGGATGATGACGCTCATTTCCCTAGCCATCGCGGTGGCCTTCATCTACAGCCTGGCAGCGCTCTTCCTCCCCTCCGGCTCGACCTTCTTCTGGGAGCTGGTAACGCTGATCGATATCATGCTGCTCGGGCATTGGATCGAGATGCGCAGCATACGGCAGGCCTCCGGCGCCCTGAACGAGCTGGCGAAGCTCATGCCCGATACCGCCGAACGCATCCGGCAGGATGGTGAAACGGAGGAGGTTCCAGTGGGGGAGCTGCGGACGGGCGATCTCCTGCTCGTCCGTCCTGGCGCCAGCGTTCCGGCCGACGGCGAGGTCGAGCAGGGCGAATCGCACGTGAACGAGGCCATGATCACCGGCGAGTCGCAGCCGGTTGAGAAATCTCGTGGGGAGCAGGTCATTGGCGGCACGATTAACGGCGATGGTAGCCTGCGGATCCGCGTGACCGCCACCGGCGAGGAGACGGCTCTGGCCGGTATCATGCGCCTTGTCAAGCAAGCCCAGCAGAGCAAGTCCAACACGCAGATCCTGGCCGACCGTGCCGCCGGCTGGTTGTTCTATGTCGCACTGGGGGTAGCCGTCATCACAGCCATTGCTTGGATTCTCGCGGTTGGCTTCCAGGTCCAGGTGATCTCGCGCGTAGCGACGGTGCTGGTCATCGCTTGCCCGCACGCGCTGGGGCTGGCCGTGCCGCTGGTGGTGGCGATCACCACCGCGCTCGGCGCACGCAACGGCATCCTCGTCCGCGACCGGCTGGCACTGGAGCTTGCGCGCGATGTCGACACGGTCATCTTTGATAAGACCGGCACGCTCACCGAGGGTGAATTCGGGGTCGTCGATCAGGCGACGGTCGATGGCTGGGAAGAAAATCAAGCGCTGGCGCTCGCCGCCGCCATCGAGGGCGATTCCGAGCACATGATCGCCCGCGGCATCCGCCAGGCAGCCGAGCAACACGGCCTGGACATCCCCGAAGTGTCCGGATTTGAAGCGATCAAAGGGCGCGGAGTGCAGGCCAGCATGCAGGGCACGGATGTATACCTGGGCGGCCCGCGTCTGCTCGAAAAGCTTGGGCGTGAACTTCCTCGGAAGCTGGCGGATTTTGAAAGCGAAGCCAGCCGGAAGGGCCAGACCGCAGTCCACCTGATCCACGGGGAGCGTGTGATCGCGTCGTTTGCTCTGGCGGACGTCATCCGCCCTGAGAGCAAATCCGCGGTCGACAAACTCAAAGCGCTTGGCATCCAGGTGGCGATGCTCACCGGCGACAGCGAGCCGGTGGCGAAGGCCGTGGCGGACGAGCTGGGCATCGACACATTTTTTGCCGAAGTGTTGCCGGAGAACAAGGATCAGAAGGTCGCCGAACTGCAAAAGGGCGGCAAGCGTGTGGCCATGGTCGGGGATGGCGTGAACGACGCGCCGGCCCTGGTGCGGGCGGATGTCGGCGTTGCCATCGGCAGCGGGACGGACGTGGCAGTCGAATCGGCCGGCATCATCCTGGTCAGGAGCAACCCGCTCGATGTGTTGAAGATCCTTGACCTGAGTCATGCCAGCTACCGCAAGATGATCCAGAACCTGTTCTGGGCGGCGGGCTACAACATCATCGCCCTGCCGCTGGCCGCTGGAGTATTGGCCCCGGTCGGGGTTGTGCTCTCACCGGCCGTCGGTGCGCTGTTGATGTCGCTCAGCACGGTGATCGTCGCCGCCAACGCCCAGCTGCTGCGGCGGGTGGAACTGGCATCCAGCTCGTGAACGTGTTTGTCGCAAGTGGCTGCCGGGTTTGATGATACAAGCACGCGATCCTTCCACGGTTGGCAGCTTCTCCGCCCGGGCGTAACCCATAAGGGGCCGGCTTGCTTTATGCCATCTTGGGGAACCAACGTACGATCGGCAGCCCTAAGAGCAGCAGGAATGCGCTCAGCAGGTATGTCAGGGGCATGCCGATCACGTCACTCACTACACCGAACGCGACCAGCACCATCGACCGGATGATGAAGGTAAGAGCCATATAAGCCCCATTCGCCATAGCTCGGTTTTCTGGATAGCACTCCTGCGCGATGGCCATGATAACTGGGGTGGTTGAGAGCGAAAAGAAACCCAGGGCTGGCAACAGGAGTATGCGCAGGCTGCCCTGCAGGACCAGGAACAGCAGGATCAGGATCGAGGTGGCGCTGAGGGCAATGACAATGACCAGCCGCCGGCCGATGCGATCACTGATAGACCCGCCGACCAGCGCACCGATCACACCAGCGGCTTCCAGGAACGAAAGCGAGGCGCCGGCCCACCACAGGCTGGCGCCCTGCTGCTTAAGGAAGAGTGGCAGGTAAGTCGTCAATGCAACGCTTGAAAAGGAGCGTACTACCTGAAGCAGCGCCAAGGCGACCAAGAACGGTCGCATCCTTCGGAGCGCATCCCGCCACGGCATCCCGTCATTCGGGTTTACCGGCCGGCCTGAAATTCCCCTCAGCCGCAGATACAGCACAATCGAGGCGGTCCAGCCGCCGAACATCAACCACCAGGAACCGCCCAGTCCGTACCACCCGACCACTGACACGATGATGATCGGACCAATCGTTCGACCGAGCTCACCACCGACCATCCAGTAACTCATCCCCCGCCCCAGCCGCTGGCCAGAGACGCGTCCAGCCATCACCGGTCCTACAGCATGCAATCCAGCTGAGGCGAAGCCGGCAACGGTGAGCAGGATCGCAATCAGCATGTAGACAGGAGCCACACCGATCAGGCTCATCGCCGTCGCCGTCACGCCCGGCCCCAGGATAACCAGGTAGCGCAGGCTGACACGATCTGCCAGGTAGCCGATCAATGGTTGGAATATGGAGGGTAACTGCAGAAAAGCCGAGAGCAGACCAGCCAAGGCGTTGCTCAACGCGAAGCGCTGGATCAACTCCGGAAGCAGCGGGGCTAGAAACGCCGAGTAGGTGTCGTGGATGGCGTGACCGAACGAGATGGTTATGACCTGTGCGGTTTCGAAACTCGTCTCAGTCGATTGAGGCAGATCAGCCGCCTGTGTGTTGATTTGTTCCTTGACTGTCAAGATACCTAATCTCCGCGTTCGTCGTTTCTGCGTAATTGTTATGTGTGTTCAAGTACGGGGGATGATAACTCGAACTCCCGTCAGGACAAACCGCGCCTGGTCTTCCAAGTAATCCCTGGATAATCTGGCAAGGGTAACAACCATCCGACCCATCACCTGTGCTCAGCGATCGATAACAAAGGATGGGCAGGCAGAAGCCAGGCACATTCCCATGCGAAATCTTGTTTGCCACAGCCGATTCATGCTCGGTCATGGCGTCGCAGTGAGCACCCAATGAGCTTAGCACTCCCGTGAGAAAATGAGTGAGCACATTTTACCGCTTGCCTTATAACCATTATAATGTGTTATGATAGTTAGGTTTACGGCGTACGACGCTGCGGTCATTCAACGCTCGCCCACGTGCTCCCACATTCCTTCTCTGAGGGCAGGAGCAATCACGTGCAACCGGATTTGACCTCACTGGCAGCTGCGCCTGCGGGTTCATACCGGTTGGGAAAGAGCGTACAGGGAGTTGAAGCATGTCGGAAACTTCGGCGGAAGGCGGGAGCCGGACCTCTCGCAGGCACAGTTTTCAATTGAGGCTCGTCGGCCTGGGCGGAGAGCCGGTCGATTTGTGGCGGACGCTCGACTCACACGGGCTGAACTCGCTTCCGCCGATGGAGCTGGATGAAACCGGGCAGACTCTGGAGATCACCCTGCCCGTATCCCGCGGAAAACCACGAACCGTTCGCATCATGTCCGGACGCCACGGACACGTGCGGGTCGAGGTGAAAGGGCGATCCCCCGGAAAGGCTGTCCGCACTGACCTGGAAGCTCATGTGCGACACATCCTGCGCCTGGACGAGGATCTCTCGCACTTCTATGAACGGATCGCTGAGGATCCCGAGCTTTCCTGGGCTGCAGCCGGCGCGGGCCGGATGATGCGCAGCCCCTCGGTCTTCGAAGACGTGATCAAGACGATCTGCACGTCGAGCATCTCGGAGAGCCGGCGGCTGGAGTGCCGAAAACGGGCTGGCGCGGGCGGGCGTTCCCCACGCCTGAGCGGATGGCGGCTGCGGGTGAAGACTTCTACCAGGAAGTGGCGCGCGCGGGATACCGGTCCCGCTACCTGCACACGATCGCCCGCCGTGTCGCCGACGGCGAATTGGAGCTTGAATTCCTGGGGCAGGCCACACCCGAAGAGCTGCCCGATGATGAGCTGGAACGGCGCCTGCTGGACCTGCCCGGCGTCGGCCCTTACGCCGCGGCTCACATCATGCTGCTGCTGGGAAGATACTCGCGCTTGATCTTCGATTCATGGACGCGCCCCAAATACGCCCGGCTTGTGGGAAAGAAGTCGGTCGCAGACCGCACGATCGAGCGGCGCTTCCGGCGCTACGGCCGCTACGCCGGACTCGCCTTCTGGCTTTTCCTGACACGCGATTGGGTGGACGAGGCTTGAGGTGGCTTCTGACGGCAGCGGCGGTACCTCTCAGCCTTCAAGCCGTGCGAATTCATCCGCCAGAACACGCAGGACCATCTCAATATCATCCCGGTTGATCACCATCGGCGGCTTGATCTTGATCACGTTGTGCAGCGGGCCATCCGTGCTGAGCAGCATCCCGCGGGCTTTCATCCGCTCGACGAGTTCAGCCGCTTCTTCTGCTGCCGGTTCGAGCGTCTCACGATCGCGCACCAGCTCGATTCCGATGAACAGGCCGCAGCCGCGCACATCTCCGATCAGCGCATGCTGTTCCTTCAGCTCACGCAGTCCATCGATGAAATAGCTGCCTGCCTCGAGGGCGTGAGCCTGCAAGTTTTCGCTCTCGATCACATCCAGTACGGCCATGCCGATCGCGCACGAAACCGGGTTTCCGCCAAAGGTTGAGAAGTACTCCATCCCATTAGCGAAGGCATCGGCAATCGCCCGTGTCGTGACGACGGCGCCCAGCGGATGCCCGTTTCCAATCGGCTTGCCCATTACGACGATGTCCGGGATCACATCCTGCCGCTCGAATGCCCAGAAGTGCGTCCCAGCTCGCCCAAAACCAACCTGGACCTCATCGGCCACACACAGCCCGCCGACAGCGCGGACGTGCTCGAAAGCGCGCTCCAAATATCCTGGCGGCGGTACAATCTGCCCCCCCACTCCGAGCAGCGGTTCGACCAGGAAACCAGCGATCGGCGCTGCCGATTCGGAAATCACACGCCCGACTTCCTCTCCATAAGCCCCACCAACCTGGCGCGAGGTCCCGCGATGCTTTCCGCGGTAGCCATCTGGCATGGGTGCGACATGCACCCAGGGTTCCGGATGCCCTTTTCCGCCCGGCCCCATGAACTTATACGGGCTGAGGTCAATCAGGCGGCTTGTGTTCCCGTGGTAGGCGCCTTCGATCACGATCCAGTCGGAGCGCCCGGTGTAGGTCTCCGCCAGGCGCAGCGCCAGCTCATTCGCTTCACTCCCTGAGTTGACGAAGAAGCAGACCTCGAGCGGATCGGGCAGCCTCGCGCTCAGGCGCCGGGCGTATTCGGTCAGTTGATCGTACAGATAGCGGGTGTTGGTGTTTAGGCGCGCCATCTGCCGCTGGCCAGCTGCCACGACGTGCGGATGACAGTGGCCGACGTGGCACACGTTGTTGACCAGATCGAGAAAAGGACGGCCGCGGTGGTCGAATAGATACTGCCCCTCGCCGCGAACGATCTTCAAAGGATCCTTGTAGGCGATGGACAGCGAAGGCCCGATATACAAATGCCGCTGTTCCAGCAGTTCCTCAATCGACTTCCCCCCAGCATCTGCCGGTGCCAGATCGATTGCGGAACGCAACTCGGAAGCCGCCTGGACCGGATCGACCGGCTCCAACCGCTCGAGCAGCCGGTAGGCGCGCTCCTCGGTCACGTACCAGTTGGGATGCCCGGGATCGCGCGTGCGGCGCTCCGCGGCAACGGCGGCGGTGGTGCACAACCGGCCGCAGACGAGTGGATAGAGCAGCTCCAATTCCTCGCTCGAGAGGGGACGGACCGCGTGGTACCCGGCCACGATCTGTGCGCCAGCCTGCAGCGGCTCAGGGTGGTCGAGCATGGCGTAAGCCAGCGCCACCGCCAGTTCGCAGATCGTCGGGTTGTACAGGCTGTCGGCGAAGTCGAGCAGCCCGACCACCCTGCCTCCCTCAACCATGACGTTCTCGTCATTCGCATCGCCGTGGATCAACGAATGGGGCAGGAGGGCAAGGCGTGGTAATGCTCCGGCGGCGTACAGGTGGAAAAACCGCTCAACCAGCCGCCGGCGGACGGGATCATCCATGAGCGGGATCTTCTCCCTGTGCACGCCTGCCCGGGCCAGGTCCCAGCGGTGTGTCCGGTGTGCGGCCGCGAGGTCGAGGTCCCCCAGGCACAGGTCGAGTTCAGCCAGCTTCTGTCCGAGATCCTGAAGCTGCACCGTGCCCGCTTCCCCGGCATCGCACCAGGCGCTGCCCGGCACGAACTGCAGCAGCCGCGCCCGGAGCAGTCGGCCATCCTCGAGCTGCAACTGCGTTTCGACCGCTCCCTGTCGGTTGGGAAGGATGCGCGGCAGGTTGAGCCCGATGCCGGCCGAAGCCAGATGCTCGATCATACGGTGTTCGAGGTCGATCACCGGCCCTGGAAGCTCGTCGCCGGCGAGCTTCAAGATGTAGCGCGATCCATCCTCGGCCGAAAGGCGAAAATTCAAGTTCTCACCTGGGAGGCGTTCCAGATCCCCGCTTAAGCCATAGTTTTCTTGACAGAGGGTGATGAGTTTCGCTTGCTCAGGAGGATGGGCAACGACCATGGCTGCTCCCGACATTGCATATTTTCAATCCTGCGTCCGCTTCATCGCCCGCTGAGCGCCATGCGCCTGTGCTCGGGCGGTTCGCCCGTGCGCGTTGCATCCCGCCGCTCAACGGTGATGCGCAGGAAATCAGCCGGCCAACGATCCAACCGCAGCCTCGACCGCCTCTAAAATCTCACCCGACCGGACCAACGCCTTCATGCGGGTGTGATCAGGATAGAGCGGGCGGTCCTCGTCCAGGTGCTCGACGTGCTTGCGCACCACCTCGCGCGCCTTCTGCACGCCGGCTCCAGGTGTGAACTCACGAAAATCGAGCGCCTGGGCAGCCGCCATGAACTCGATCCCGAGCACGCCATAGGCGTTGTCGAGGATCTGGGCGTTCTTGATGGCCGTGTTCATCCCCATCGAGACAAAATCCTCCTGGTCGGCGGCTGCCGGGATGGATTGGATGCTGGCCGGCATCGACAGGATGCGCTGCTCGACGATCAGGCTGTCGGCAGTGTACTGGCTGAGCATCATGCCCGAAAACATGCCGGCCCCTTTCGTCAGGAATGCCGGCAGCCCAACGCTGAGCGCCGGGTTGGTGAGGCGGTTCATGCGCCGTTCAGCCAGCACGCAGACCATCGTCAGCGCCGCGCCAGCCATGTCCATCGGCAAACTGACCGGCGATCCCTGAAAGTTGGCTCCGGTCAGCGTAAGGTCGAACTCGGGCAGGAAGATTGGATTGTCGCCCACGCCGTTCAATTCGATCTCGACCTGTGCGCGTGCGAACGCCAGCGCATCATGTGCCGCGCCGATCACCTGTGGACTCGAGCGCATCGAATATGCGTCCTGCACCTTGGTCTTCATCTTCCCGGTCTGCAGATCGCTGCCCTCGATGCACTTCATGATCGCTTTCGCCGAGCGGATCGCGCCAGGGAAGCCGCGTGCTTCGTGCAATCGGGCATCATAAGGCTTCAAATTGGCGAGCAGCGCCTCAAGCGACATGGCGCAGGCGATCTCCGCCTGGCGCAGCGTTCGTTCCATGTCGTAGATGTGGATGGCGCTCATCGCCGTCAGCAGGTTGGAACCGTTGATCGCCGCCAGGCCGTCGCGCGCCCTCAGCCCCGGCACCTCGATCCCGGCACTCTCCATCGCTTCTCGCCCGGGCAGGACCTGGCCTTTATAGTAGGCCTCACCCTCGCCCATCAAGAGCAGTGCGATCTGCGACATCGGCGCCAGATCCCCGCATGCGCCGACCGATCCCTTCTGGCACACGACCGGCGTCACCCCCTTGTTGAGCATCTCGATCAGCGTAAGCGTGATCTCAGGCCGGCAGCCGGAGTTACCATGAGCGTGCACGTTGATCCGCCCGGCCATCGCGCCGCGCACATATTCGATCGGCGCCGGATCGCCGATGCCAGCAGCATGGTTGTAGATCAGGTAGCGCTGGAACTGCTTGACCTGCTCGTCGTCCAGCATCACTTCCGAGAATTCGCCGATGCCCGTGTTGACGCCGTACATGATCTCATGCGCGTCGATCTTCTTCTCGAGCATCGCCCGGCAGATTTTAATCCGCTCCAGCGCTTCCGGAGCGAGTGCAACAGCCTCGCCTTCACGGGCGATCCGGACAAGCGCTTCGATCGTCAGGTTTGATCCATCCAGCGTGATCGTCATTCCATCCACCTCGCTCAGGTTCGGATACGCGTGCTTGATGATCGGTTCGCATCCTGAATTGTATACCCATCCCTCGCTCGGATCGAATTACAGCCTGGACGATCCGGGCCAGCTCCCGCAAATGGAAATGAACCGAACTTCCCAGGCCTGTAAGCCAATCGGGCGATATAAAATAAATACGCAGTACACCGGGAGGAGCGCTGGTTGTGCGCACTGCTTGAAGAGACCTTCGACAGCAACGTCGACACCTCGATCGCGGATAATCTATCCGAAAAACAGCCGGTCCTGATTGTGCTCAACGGAGCGGAGATCGGCAAGCGCTTCCACCTCGAAGGCGCTTCAGCAGTGATCGGAAGAGATCCCGAACGGGCGAACATCGTGCTCACCGATCGCACGGTCTCCGGCATGCACTCCCGCATCGACTTCGATCCCACGAGCAGACAGTATTTCATCACCGATCTGCAAAGCCGCAACGGCGTGCTCGTCAACCTCGACCGCACCGAGAATGGTCCCCTCAGCCGCGACGACAAGATTTTCATCGGTTCGGTGATTCTGAAATTCACCTTTGAGGATGTGCTCGAGGACACCTACCGCACCCGGCTTGACGAATTGATCAACCTCGACGACCTGACCGGCCTGCCGGTGAAACGAGTCTTTGACTACGAATTCCGCCGTGCATTCGACCATGCGCGCAGGCATGGGACACGTCTCTCGCTATTGATGATGGATCTCGACGGCCTGAAGAAGATCAACGACACCTACGGCCACCTGTTGGGCTCGCACACGATCGCAGAGGTTGGAAAGATCATCGGCAGGGCGATCGGCCGCAAGGGTATCGCATGCCGCTACGGCGGGGATGAGTTCATCAGCTTTGTTCGCAACCTGACCTTGCCAAAAACCGAGGAATTGGGCGAAAAGATCCGGACCCGGATCGAAGGGCATACCTTCGCATTAAACGGTCAAAAGGTGAAGCCCACGATCAGCATCGGCATCGCCGCACGGACCGAGCTGGTCCAGTCACCCCCCGAACTGGTGCTGCTTGCCGATGAGGCCCTCTACCGGGCGAAAGCTTCCGGCCGCAACACGGTCTCGCGCTGAGCATATTTCCCTGAGGGATTGTGTAATAACTGGCTCCACACTTCCAGCGTGCCCTACACGCTCGCTGCTTTCGGTGGACGTTTACCCCTGCTGCTCCATCAACGTCATCCGCCCCTGCGGGGTCAGGTTCCAGTTTCCGGGCTTGCCCTTGATGTGGATTACGCCGCGCCGCACCATTTGCTTTTCCAGGCTTTCCATCATCCCGCGCAGCGGACCACCCCAGGCTTCGCTGAGTTCGCCGAACTCGTCGCTGGTCAGCTTCTCCTGCAACAGCTGTTCGACCCGGTCGAGCGTCTCCGAGGCGTGCGCGTTGCCTCCCAGCTGGTCGAGAACATACAGTACAGGGAAGATGAGTTCCTCCTCCTTTCCATTCGAGCCAACCTGAACATCCCAGATCTCCTGCTCGGCAGAACCAGGCGAAGAGTTGACCCCTTCCCAGCGCGCGGCCAGTTCCGCCACAGCTTCGATCATCGCTTGAACCTGCACCCCTTGATCGGCAGCCTGCTGCGCGGCTTCAAACTCGCCCGCCTGGAAAGCCTGCGCCCCGGAGCTCTTTGCCTGCTCGAGCGCGGATTGCAGCGCTGCGCTCAAATCCTGAAATGCCGTGCTAACGCTCATGGCAATCTCCCTTGCTCCTTGCGAATCGCCTGGCTGCCCAGTAGAGGGCCAGGTTTCGCTAGAGCCAGGACCAGAGGCAGCGTAGCTCCGATCCTGATGGAATGATGAATAAATGAGGAATGATGTTGCACTCTGCACCCTTTACCTTAGGCACGGCGTAGAGATCTCACAATAGAGACTCTGTACTGACTTAATCAGGCTCAGGGCAGGGTGTCATCGAGCTTGCCAATTAAGGGGCTGGCTGATGGCGGCGGTTCGTGGGCTAGCTGGGATCCACGCGAATGCGATACGTCTCAGGGGCGAGGGCCGGGATCAGCGAATGCAGGTCTTCATCGCACAGGTCTGGTGCGTGATATGGCAGGATGGACAGGCACCAATCGATAACCCGCTGGACGAGCCGGTCCAGGCGAGGCAGATCCAGGTTGACCTGATCGGATCCGAAGAAAGCGGCCAGAATACGGAAGAAGTCCGCCTGGTATATCCTGTCCCTGCCATCCGGCTTGCTTGCTCTCTGGCCTGGTGCACGGACGTCGGCTGCGTAGCGGTAGAGGGCGCGATAGAACTCTCTGTGAACGCGCAGTTTGAGGGACTGCTTATCCAGGCCGCGGCGAATTCGTCCGCGTAGCAACCTGGAGATGCGGTTGGGGCGCGGAAACTGTTTTCCGAGCAAATCCATCAGCCGGGCATCGAGCGGATCGGAGTCATGTTCCTGTTTTACCTGCCAGCCGCTGTTGAGCGACAGCTGCAGCTCTCGCTCGAAAATCACCCGCACGATCGTCTCGAGCTGTTCACGGCCCGTCTTCCCTTTCGCGGCTGCCTCAAGAGCGGTCCTGTGCAGGGAGCTCGATCCAACCTTCGAATCCAGGCCATCCGAGATCGACCGGATATCCGCATGCAGTTCTGCCATCCTGTCCATGACAACATGATAGGCGTTCATCCAGCGGCTCCGGCTTACAGACCCCTTACATTCTCCAGGAAGACTCGAGAACCTTCCTTCTCCAGAGCGCTGCCTGTGCAAGCTGGGATTCGCCCTGCGAATAGAAGACCGTCCTGATTTTTGTCCTATATTTTTTCCCGAGCCAGTCGGGACAGCTGCCCCATGACAGCGGGACATGCTCTGGCGTAGCCTATTACCGTACCTATCCGGAGGAGGATACACGATGCGGAAGACATTGAAATGGATTGGATTTGTGATTGGAGGCCTGGCAATCGTGATTGTTCTCGCGTTCGCCGCCGTTTACCTGCTCAGCGAGAACAGGCTCAACGCCAGTTTTGATGTACCCGCTGAAGCGCTGAATCCCGAAGTGAATGCCGAAGCCGTCGCTGCAGGTGAGCACATCGCGCTGATTCGCGGCTGCCTCGACTGCCACGGTCCGGACCTCGGCGGCGCGCCGGTGGTTGAAGACCCGATGATCGGCAGCATTTATGCCGTCAACCTTACCGGGGGAGCGGGTGGAGTCGGCTCAAATTACACGGACGCCGATTTTGAACGCGCCATCCGCCATGGCGTCCAGCCGGATGGCAGCCCCTTGCTAGTGATGCCCTCGGTCGAATACGCCCAACTGAGCGATGCAGACGTAGGCGCGCTGATCGCATATATCCGCAGCGTCCCCGACGTCGACCACTCGGTGCCACCCATCCAACTGACGCCGCTTGCCCGCCTGCTGTTCATGATCGGGCAGCTACCGCCGTTGGCGGCCGAGGTCATCGACCATACGGCGGCGCACCCACCGGCGCCCCAGCCCGCGGCCGACGCCGCCTTTGGCGAGTACCTTGCGGTTTCGTGCACGGGTTGCCACGGACTCGATTTCAGTGGGGGCGCGGTGCCAGGCGCCGCACCTGGCTCACCAAAAGCCGCTAACCTGACCCCAGCCGGGGAGCTCGGAGGCTGGGATGAAGCAGGCTTTATCCAAACCCTTACAACGGGCATGACACCCGAAGGAAAGATACTTGACCCCTCGGCGATGCCGTGGCCTATGACAGCCCAGATGAGCGACCTTGAGCTGAAGGCGATCTGGGCCTTCCTGCAGACAGTTCCACCGATTCAATAACCCATATATCCGGGATGGAGAGCCTTGAGCTTTCCATCCCTCATCGGAGGTTTCCCATGACACACTGGATTCGATCCCTCAATGGTGCGATTGTGATCACCGCGCTGACCATCTTGAGCGAAATCTGGCGTGGCTTTCTTGACGCCATGTTCGTCTTCCCGGTAGATTTCGGCGATCCGCTCTATATGCAGGCTGCAGCCCTGATCTTCGCCCTGCTCTTCGGCGGCTGGACCTGGTCGTTAGTGCTGGCCTGGCAGGGCAGCCGCAAGGCGCTGACCAGCACCTTCATCCTTAACCTGGTTGTGCTGATCGCGATTCCTGTCAGCTGGCTGTTCTTCTACTGCCCGGCCGCATGCCGGGCGACAGCGGGCATCTTCAACATCGCCAATTCGTTGAATCTGATCCTGGGCTTGTTCGCAGGGATCGCGCTGGGCCTCCAGCTTCGTCAAAGCTCACGGCCAAGCGCCGAATCCGTTCAGACCGCCGTGAGTGGTTGAAACATGGCTTCTCAAGCGCAACCACACGATGAGCGCCTGGCCGTCATAGATCGCCTGGTCATCCTGGCGAGATGGTGCTTGCCAATCAGCGCTGTCACGGCCACGGTGGGATTGCTTTTCCTGATTGTTTTCTTCGCTGGCTTTTCTGCCTTCGGCCCGCTGAACGATCTGGCCGTGATCGCTCAATACGTTCTGATGCTGCCATTACTCCTGCTCACCTGGCGCTGCCTCAACGCTCCATCTCAGGCAGCTGGGGCACTCGTCACAGCGCTCGGTCTGGCCGGGATGCTGGCGGTGATCGCCTTGCAGAGCCTGCTGGTGCTCGGCATCCTGCCCTTCCGGCGCCAGATTGTGCTGGTGGTCCCCGCGTTCCTGCTTGTGACAGCCTGGTTCGTCATCGTGGAACGGCTGGGGAGCCGGGATGGCTCTGTGCCCGAGGGCACCACCCTGGCAGTCCTGGCAGGGCTCGTTGTTGGCTACCCGGTCTGGGCTCTTGACTTCTATCGCCGGCTTGCTTCTGTGCCAGAAGTAAATCAAACAGAATATAAGGAGGCTGCCTCATGAATAACTCCAGGATCATGCTCGCTTGCTACGATAAGGGCGTGGGACGGGCGCTGGAAAGCGCCTCCGGGGAGTGGTCTATTGAATACACGCTCGAAGGGTACCGGGTGACCTGCCTGGCTGAGGACCCTTCGAACCAGGGTGTCGTCTACGCCGGGACGCACGATCAGGGCGTCTGGCGCTCGGCGGATTACGGCAAGATATGGGTCGCATCCGGCATGCAGGGTCAGATCGTGAAGTCGCTTGCCGTCAGCCCGGTCGACTCTTCGCTGCTCTTCGCCGGTGTTAAGCCAGCCAGCGTGTTCCGATCCCGGGACGGAGGCCGAACCTGGCAGGAGATGGAAGGGTTCAAACGCATCCCCAACCGCTGGTGGTGGTTCTCCCCCGCCGAGCCGCCTGATATGCGGCCCTACGTGATCGCGCTCGCGCTCTCCCCGGACGACCCGGATGTCCTGCTGGCAGGGGTCGAATTCGGAGGGGTCTTCCGCAGCAACGATGGCGGTGAGACCTGGTCCCGGCACCTGCGCGGTGCGGTGCGCGACTGCCATTCGCTGAAATTCCACCCCACAGAAGGCGACTTCGTCTACCAGGCCGGGGGCAGCGGCGGCGGCGCCTCCTGGAGTCGGGATGCGGGCCTGACATGGCAGAAAGCCGGGCGCGGCCTGACCAAACACTACGGGATCGTCTGCGGGACGGACCGCTTCGATCCTGAGCGATGGTATGTTTGCGTAGGACCCAGCCCCGGCAAGGCGTTCGGTGCGGATCCATCCTCCTATCTCTACCGCTCCGACCCCGTCAGTGGTGCATGGCAGCCGATCGGCTGGGAACCCCACCCGCTGCACAGCACCCCCACTGCGCTCGTGCCCGGAGATGCGGGCTCCGGCCATCTATACGCCGGATTGAAAGATGGCCAGGTTTGGGAAACCCGCGACGGTGGCGAAACGTGGTCGAAGCTGGACTTCAAACTGGAGGGCATATGGTATTCGCTGCTCGTGCTCGGTGCCTAAAGCACGAAACGCTTGCATGGTTCCGACGGGATGCGGATTCAAAGAGGAGGTTCGATGGCTAAGGTGCGATTGTACAGGCTCGCGGCGCTGGGCGGGATTTTCTTCGTTGTGATGCAGGTCGTTGGCCAGGGGTTGATCCAGGTCGGCGGCGCGGAACCCGCCTTCACGGCCTCGGCGGATGAAATCATCCAGTTCTTCCGCCAGCGTGACACGACGCTCTTCGCAATCGGCGCGTACATCTCTGCGCTCTCGGTCGTACCGTACTTCTGGTTCCTTGGGGCGCTGTGGGGGTTCCTGCGGGAGAGCGAGGGCAAGTACGGGTGGCTGTCGATGGCTGCCATCGGCTCCGGTCTGATTCTCCCGGCTATCTCATTGATCGGTGGCTGGGAACTGGCGATGTTAAGGCTCGGCGAGAACGTCGACCCGAGCATGATCCAGCTGCTCTTCGACGCGGGGAACTTCGCCTTCGCCGGGATCTGGGTGATTTCCGGGTCGATGCTGCTCGCTGTCAGCTCGCTCGGCCTGACCTCGGGGAATCTGCCGCGCTGGTTCTCATGGTTCGGCGCGGCAATCGGTGTCGCCCTGCTCGCCGCCCGGGCCGTGTGGACGACCCAGATCGCTTTCATCCCCTACACCCTGTTCTGGCTCTGGATGATCGTGATGAGCCTGATCCTGGTTCGGAAGCCGGCCTCGAAGGCAGCCGGCACCTAGCGAGCCAAAGTGCAGCAAGGCCGCTTGCGGCCGGTCGGGGTGCTCCACACAAGCCGCCCGGCCAGAAGTGCACGTCAGCACAGTCATCTCCTGGCCGGGGGCGGCGCCGGAGCGGCTGGACTGTTCATATCCCTCATCATCCATCACCTCTGGATCATGCTGATCTGGTTCATCGCACCGCTTGGGGCTGTTTTCGCCGGCGTTGGGAGAATCGTCATCGGGCGAGCCTATGGCGAATTGAAATCGGCGCTTCCGCAGGGGATCCTGCGCGTGGGCTCGGTCATCGTCGCCGCCGCAGCCGCGCTGCTGCCATCGATCCCGCTGGCGGAGTTGCGCGAGCCGCTGTTTACCCCGTCCTCCGGCGATCCCGTGCTTTCGGTAGGGGTGAAGCAGGCCGACCTGCACTTCATCCCTAAACGTCCGCTGCCGGCCGCCCTGATTGGTGCCGGCCTCGGCCGGCATGCCAGCCGCACGCGCAGGGCGGCCCTGTCGGTGGCGTCCGCGTCGCTGGTCTTCGCACTCGGCCCGGTGCACAACATACCTTTCCTTGGCGGAACCCCGGCCGCGGGCCTGGGATGGGCGATCCTGTTTGCTGTCGTGATCTGCGCCTCCATCGTCCTGGTGGGAATCGATTCGGCGCTTTCGCATTCAGGGTAAAATAGATGGATAATGTCTTATAAAGCGGCGGCAATCGCACCTGGTCGTGGCGCACGCTCCCAATCAGCCACCCCCATCCTGCAAGGCGGCAGGCTTAAGGCTGCCCGCGCAGCCTGGGTCATCCTGTTCATGATCGGGATTCTGATCCTGATCTCAGCCCTGCCCGGGTACACGCCATCCGCCATCACCTTCATCAGCCATGGCCCGGCCGGGCAGCCGACCTTGACTTCCCGCATCTTCACCCTCGCAACCGGCGTCGCTTCGCTTGGATGTGCGTTCCTGTCGCTCAGCCTGTCGTGGATGTTCTATCGCCAGCGATTCCAGGAGCCGGTGATCGCGGCGCTCGCCTTCTACCTGCTGCTCTACGGGATCCTGCTGGCGGGCCCCATGGAGGTCTGGTCCTCCTTCTGGCTCGGAAACACGAACTTCGCTTTGGGATTGCAGGGATCGCTGCTAACGCTGCCGACGTTCGTCCTCTTCGCCATCTTCCCCAACGGCAGGCTCGTACCGCACTGGACGCGCTGGCTGCTTATCGCTGCCATTCCGCTAAGCGTATTTCTTCCGATCTATCCAGCGTTCACAGCCTCTGCCTTCGTCGACCGGCCTGTCATCTCCGCCATTCTGGCTGCGTTCTACACCATCCTGATGGTCTTCGGCATCTACGCTCAAATCTACCGCTATCGCCACGCCTCAACGGCCGAAGAGCGGCAGCAGACGAAGTGGGTGGTCGTCGGCTTCGGGCTGTGGATCCTCTACCTGCTGCTGTCCTCGATACCCTACTACTACCTGACAAGCCTGCCCGCCGGCGCCCAAACCCCCTGGTGGGGGCCGGCCAGTTCATTCGGCTGGATGCTGTCGTTGAGCATCGTCCCCGTTTCGCTTTCGATCGCCATTTCGCGCCACCGACTCTGGAACATCGATATTTTCATCAACCGTGCGCTCGTCTACGGCGCGCTGACGATCGGGGTTATCGGTACCTACGTTCTGGTCATCGGCGGCCTCGGCCTGCTTTTCCGGTCCAGCGGCGGGCTGATCCTTCCGCTGCTGGCCACGGCGGCGGCCGCCGTGCTCTTCCAACCGCTCCGTGACCGCCTGCAGACGCTGGTGAACCGCATGATGTACGGCGAGCGTGACGACCCGGCATCTGTCCTTGCGAAGCTCGGCGACCGGCTCGCGAACACCGGATCTTCGGGATCGACACTGGAGGCGATCGTCGATACCGTTGCCCAGACGCTCAAGCTGCATTATGTGGCGATCGAATTGGGGCCGGAGAAACGAATCGCGGCCAGCTTCGGGCAGCCGACAGATGATGTTCTGCGCTTGCCGCTCGTGTTTCAAGAACAGCAGATCGGGTTCCTCGCGGTGTCCGGCCGCAGCCCGGGCGAAGCGCTGACGCCGAAGGATTTGCAGCTCCTCGAAGGCGTGGCCGGACAGGCAGGGGCTGTCGCCTATAACGTAAACCTGACCTCAAGGCTTCGCCGCGCCCACCAGAAGCTGATCGCCGCGCGCGAGGAGGAGCGGCGGCGCATCCGCCGTGATCTGCACGACGGCTTGGGCCCACAGCTGGCCAGTCTGTCGCTCAAACTCGAAGCCGCGCAGAATCTCCTTTTCACGAATCCCGAGACCGCCGCCAGGCTCCTGGATGAATCAGAGCGTCAGATGCAGGATGCGGTGGATGACATCCGCCGCCTGGTTTACAACCTGCGCCCACCCGCCCTGGATGAACTGGGCTTGCTCTCTGCGCTGCACGAACGAGCCAGGATGTTCAGCGGGGTACACGGACCGCATATTTACATCGAAGGGCCCCAGCACCTGCCTGGCCTCCCGGCCGCCGTCGAGGTCGCAGCCTATCGCATCGTCCAGGAAGCGCTGCATAACGCCACCCGGCACGGTGGTGCCGAGCATTGCTGGATCCGGATCAAGGCAGCCGGAGCCCTGGAGCTTGAAATCGACGATGATGGCCGCGGTCTCCCTCCAAGAGTGCAACCAGGCGTTGGAATCAACTCGATGCGCGAACGCGCTTCTGAACTCGGCGGGCGCCTCAGCCTCGAGGCTCGTCCGGGCGGCGGCACGCGCGTGCAAGCCTCGCTGCCGCTTCAACAGGAGGTGCCGGATGATTGACTCCATCCGTGTTTTCGTCGCCGATGACCATGCGCTCTTCCGCGATGGCCTGCATGCGCTCTTCGATTCTCTGGAGGACATTGACCTCGTCGGCGAGGCCGAAAACGGGCAGCAGGCGGTCGATGGAGCGGCAGAACTGCAGCCCGATGTGGTGCTGATGGACATCCAGATGCCCGGAATGAACGGCATCGGGCTGCAGTTCTGCCGCTCCATCGACCGCCTGCTGCCCGTTGTCGGCCTCGCCGACGAGGTCAATGTCCTCCAGAGAATCGAAGAGCGCATGCAGGCGCGGCTACGTGCTGAAGGGCGCCGGACAGGAGCAGATGCTGCGCACGATCCGCTCCGTCGCGTCCGGGGAGGCGCTTTTCGGCCCGGGCATCGCCGAACGGCTGATGAACTTCTTCGCCCATCTCGAGCCCTCCTCTGACCTGCGCGCCTTCCCGGAACTGACCAAACGCGAATACGAAGTGCTCGAGCTGATCGCCCGCGGAAGCAATAACGACCAGATCGCCCAGCAGTTGGTGATCACCAACAAGACCGTGCGCAACCACGTATCCAACATCTTTAACAAGCTGCAGGTCGCTGATCGGGCACAAGCGATCATCCGCGCACGCGATGCGGGCTTAGGGGCATGAGTTTGTGAACGATCACTTTCTGAAGTAGACTTTCCTTATCTAGTTTTGATCAATTCCTCACCCCAGCTACACGACTCCAGGAAGGAAACCATCAGGCAAAGCGGGATAGATTCATGTCGATCGCCGAAGCAGTTGAACTCAAGCACGAAGAAAGCTCCGAGCTCTCCTGGGAAGAGCAAGCCCGCACGTTCTTTGAGCGCCTGCCGGTCCCCTTCCCTGCAGCGCTGACCCTCATCACACTGCTGGTGCTTGGTGAACAGATACTGGAAGCCGGGTTGCTCGGATCAATTGCACCCAGCCCGGTGTGGCAGCAGGTCGGCGTCCGTCTGGTGCTGCCGGTCTTATCGACATACCTCTTTCTGACGAATCGCGGCTTGAAGCGCGCCGTGCTTGACTGCCTCGTTCGACTGCAATCTTCGGTTCGGGTTTCCCCTGAGCAGTATGAGCAGCTTGTTGAGAAGATGATCCGACCTTCACGCAAGATCGAGGCCCTGCTGCTAGCTGTGTCCTCAGCCGTCGTCCTCGCTTTGTTCGCCTGGATGGGCAGCCCGCTGCCGATCTACAACCTGCTGTCTCTGCCAGGCAACCCGCTTGCCGCGGGAGTGATCCTCAGCACGTATGTCCTGATCGGGTGGCTAGGTCTTTCGCTTGTCTACACCGGCATTCAGCATGCCTTCTATCTCAGCAAGCTGGCCAGATACCCTCTCAGCATCAATGTCTTCGACCCCGAAAATCTGCTTCCGTTCGGCTCCATCAGCCTGCTCCACAGCCTGGTGCTCGCTGGTGTGGTCGTCATCCTGCGAGTTCTGCTGGGCCGTCCGACCAGTCCGGCGAGTTTCCTCGTGATCACCCTGGCTTCCTTCGGAAGTCTGTTGGCGCTCGTCCTGCCGCTAACCGGTGTGTACCAGCAGATGCGCAAAGCGAAGATCAAAGCCCTGAACAACATCTCAGATCAACTGCTTCAGGCTCAGGATGTGCTCCTGAGCCTGAAGAACCCGCTTGATGACGGGGTCACAGAACTGAACGCGCGCACGAATGCGCTGGTCAATCTGCGCAGGACGATCCTCGAGTCTCCAAATTGGCCCTTCCGCAGCAACACCGCAGTAGCACGAGCGGTGATCGCGGCGATGAGCCCGCTGATCTACTTCGTCCTGACGGAGCTTGTGCGGGTTTACATCGTCCCGTTTCTGGTTAAGTGATACAGCAAATTAACTGGCGACCGTCTGCGCCAGGTCTTACCATGTGACCATGGCCATTACGGGCTGGCCGACATAGCCTTCGAAGTTGTTCACCCACTCGTCAACCTGTGCCGGATCGATCGCCTTGATCTGTTCGATCTGGTTCTCGCTCAGGCAGAACCCGAGTTCTCTCGCCGCCTGACCGGGATTTTCCAGCAGCCGCTCCCTGAAATCAGCATTCAGAAGAGCCCGGCCGGCCAGATAGGGCAGCAAATTAAAACCTCGTTCTCTACTTTCCATGGTTCAATTCCTCCTTCAGCGTAGGATGTCGTATCCCGGACGTTGTTTGGAAAACAAGATGGCATGGGCCTGCGTCAGCAAGGCTTCCATCCCTGCCACCATCGAGAGTGCGCTCTCGCTCGCCTCGGCATGAAGCCCCTGCAGATGATCGGCAAAACCCTCCATTCCCACAGCCCGCGCCCGATCAATACCTTTCACCAGCTGATCAAGCACCAATCCTGTGTACAGTTCAACCTGCCGCACGTCTGTGAGCGCAGCGTACATGCCCGTCAGCGGATCAACCCCAATTGCCGCTCCCGCCTCCGCGTGGAGCATCCATCGGACGAACACGTTGCTCCGACCTGCCGCGAGGTCCGCCTGCCAATCTTTGAGATGGTCATACAGCACCGCAGCAGTAAGGTAATGACGGACGGGAGCTTCTAACTTTTCAAGCTCGCCGAGCGCGCCAGAAAGCACGCAGACCGCAGCGCAACCAATCATGAGCGGCGCTCCAATATCGGCAAGCTGTGTGCAGGGGTCGGCTTCGAGTGCTGTCCTTCCGGTCCAGTTGAGATCGTGCTGGAGAGCCATCCGCCAACGTTCAAGGCGATTCTCGAACCGGCTCCAGAACCATGCGGCATCTCCCAACAGCTGGCGGTATTCCCCGCTTGCAGCTTCAAGCAGGACATCTTCGAGCTGCAGCGAGACATCCGTTTGCCCCTCGGCATTCTCTGAGTCATGGCGGTCGTCAACGAGACGGACATAGGCCAATCCCAGGACATTTGCCGCGACGAGCTGCCGCTGCTGAGCCGCAGGAAGGCCATACCGGAAACCCAACCAGTGGGGGAGATTCCACTCGACACTCCAGTTCGGTCCGGCCAGGCGTTCGAAAAGCCTTCCGCCCTCCGCCCTAACGGCGGGGCTTTCACGGCTGAGCACGTCACGCAACCGCTCCCTCATGAAACGGATGTCGTCATGATCGATGGGGGCTGGTGTGGGATGGGATTTGGTGGAAACGGCTCTCGGATGTGTTGGTGTGGCCTGGACAGCGTCCTCCAGCTCCTTCAACCTTGGTGCAGGCATGTGCCAATCCTTTCGATCGGCTGTATTGGCTCCAGCGGGTTTGATGAATGATGAACATTGGCGTGGCAAGCGGCTCAGGTCGGTTTTGTCTCCCCCCACAACAACGAGACCTGCTGCCGCGAGAAAACCCCCAGGATGCGCTGCAGTCCAGTTCTTGTGATCCGCCGCCACAAGGTGCAAATCATGCTTATTTTGCACCTTGTTTGTCATAATTGTCAAATACAAACCACATCGATGGCTTACTGCCTGTGAAGAAGATGGGGAATGGCAGCGGCGGGGACTCTGAGCCACGCACCGATCATGAACCTGCCGAAACAAACCAGGGTGAAGACACCGGCTGCCATCGGGAGCCTCCATACGTGATTAGTACAGCTTATCTATAGGCCGATCACCACGGTGACCTAACAATGGTTCCACGGGCTTTTCGCCCGGCTGCCCGGGAACCAACTGGCCCCGAGGCTCGTCTTTACCTATAGTGGCGCCCATGGCGCCTCGACCCGTTCCGCTTCAAGGAAGGCTGCGATCATGAATACGAACTCAAAGGGCTTCTTGCGCAGATACTGGCTGCCGGTGGTGATCGTCGGCGCGGCAGTCCTCGCGCTGGGCATCTTCCTGCTCGTTAACTATCTGGGTCGCTCCACCGGGCCGGGAACGGTGATCCCGGTGGTGGTCGATGACCAGGGGGAGAGCGTCACTTCGCTCATTGGCGCCACTGATGGCGATGGGACAGGGGGCATTCGCCTCAGCGAGGGGAGCGAGCAGCTGCAAACGCCCGTCCCTCCACCGCTCGCAACCGGTGCGCCTCTCACGGGAGCAGAGCTGACCGCGATCCTCAACCGGCTGCCGGAGCTGACCCCCGAGCCTGATGAGCGCGCGGACTTCCGGCTTCCCGAGGATGTCGTACCGCCACCCCGCACCGGTGAGACGATCTCCGAATCTTTCCCCCCGCCGGCCCCGTCGGTGGAGCCGACCGCCGTCGAGGCGGGTCCGCTCGAGGTACTGCGTTACTCGCCCGAAGGCGAGATTCCGATCGCGCCTTTTGTCAATATCACCTTCAACCAGCCAATGGTTCCGCTCGCAACGCTGCAGGACCTTTCGGAAGCGGATGTTCCTGTTGAAGTGGAGCCCGGTCTGTCGGGCACCTGGCGCTGGCTGGGGACCAAGACGCTCAACTTCCAGTACGATTCCCAGCTGATCGACCGCATGCCTATGGCCACCGAATACCGGGTGACCATTCCGGCTGGAACCCGCTCCGCGACGGGCGGAGTGCTCGAGGAAACCGTCGAATTCACGTTCAGCACGCCGCCGGTCACCCTGACCAACTACGCCCCATCAAGCGGACCTCAGCCGCTCGAACCGGTATTCTTCGCCGCTTTTAACCAGCGCATCGATCCACAGGCTGTTCTTGAGACCATTGATGTCCGGGCCGGGAGCAAGGCGGTCGACGTGCGGCTCGCGACGGAAGATGAGATCAAGGCTGATCCGCTGGCTAAGTCTATGGCCGCTCGCGCGCTGGATGGCCGATGGCTGGCGTTTGTAGCCAAGGAGAAGCTGCCGACCGACACCACGATCAGCGTGACCATCGGACCAGGGACGCCCTCCGCCGAAGGTCCGCTGGTCACCCAGAGCGCGCAATCTTTCAGCTTCTACACCTATGCTCCGCTGCGAATCGAAGATCATGGCTGCTCATGGGGCGATGACCCCTGCAGGCCGCTCACCCCGCTTTACATCGAGTTCAACAACCCCATCGACCGGGATGCCTACCACGACGACATGCTGCGCATCGAACCCGAACTGCCGGGAGCCTCGGTCGCCATCTATGGCGACACGATCAGCATTCGCGGCGCAACCGCCGGACGGACGACCTATCGCGTGACGGTATCAGGCGATGTCCGGGATATCTTCGGCCAGACGCTTGGGACCGCTGAGTCACTGCGCTTCCGGATCGGTCCGGCGGAACCGGTGCTGATCGGCCCGCAGCAGCTCTTCGTCACGCTGGATCCCTCGAGTAAAAAGCCAGCTCTCTCGCTGTATGCAATGAACTACACCAATTTCGACCTGCGCATCTATGCCGTCGAGCCATCCGATTGGCCCGACTTCCTGTCGTATCTCTACGAATTTCAACGTACGGATACACCGCCTGCACCTCCAGGCAGGCTGGTGCTCGACCGCACGCAGCGCCTCGAACTGCCGGATGACACCCTGAGCGAGGTGCCGATCGACCTATCTGAGTACGTGGAGGGCGATTCAGGCCAATTCATTGTGATCGCCAAGCCGCCGCGCGGCCTGTTCGAGCAGGACCGCTACTGGGAGACGATCCAGGTCTGGGTGCAGGTCACGCAGATCGGCCTGGATGCCTTCGTCGACCACAGCGACATGGTTATATGGGCGAATGCACTCCAGGATGGGACTCCTCTTTCGGGCGTCACCGTGCGGACGGGACCTGGCGGGGGCAGCCACGCAACAGACGCGGAAGGCATTGTTAAGTTCCCGATCCCGGCTGGCGGGGTCAGCTATGTCGTTGCCAGCAAAGGACGCGACCAAGCCATGCTGCCGGCCTCCCAGAACTACTGGGGTGAGGACGGGTGGAGCCGCCGCCCCCTCTCCGATGGGCTGCGCTGGTACATCTTCGATGACCGCGGAATGTACCGCCCCGGTGAGGAGGTGCATGTCAAAGGCTGGCTTCGTAAGATCGGGGCTGGCCAGCTTGGCGACGTCGGCCTGGTCGGCTCGGGCATATCGAGTGTCGGCTACAGCATCATCGGAGCACAGGGCAACGAGCTGGAAACCGGCCGCGTTGAGGTCAATGCCCTTGGCGGCTTCGATTTCGCCTTCACCCTGCCTGAGAACGCCAATCTCGGTTACGCACAGATCCAGTTCCAGGCCCAGGGCTCGCTGGGCGGATTGAACGGATCCAGCTACTACCACAGCTTCCAGATTCAGGAGTTCCGCCGGCCGGAATTCGAAGTCACCGCCCGCAACGAGACGAGCGGTCCTTATTTCGCCGGCGGCTACGCTGTAGTCGCCGTCCAGGCGAAATACTACGCCGGTGACCCGCTTCCGAACGCCGAGGTGACCTGGAATGTAACTTCCTCGCCGAGCAACTACGCACCGCCGAACTGGCCCGATTTTGTCTTTGGCACCTGGACGCCCTGGTGGTGGTACGAAGAGCGGGCGTCTGGTGCAGGCGGAGGCAGCACGACGGTTGAAACCTACTCCGGCACGACCGATGTCGCTGGCGAGCACTTCCTGCGCATGGATTTCGAAGAGTCGCAGTTTTCACGCCCGATCAGCGTGGTCGCGCAGGGCACGGTCTTCGATGTCAACCGCCAGGCGTGGACCGGGACGACGACGCTGCTCGTCCATCCAGCCAGCCTGTATGTCGGCATGCGCAGCGACCGCTACTTTGTCTCCGCCGGCGAACCGCTCGAGATCGAGTTGATCGTGACCGATCTCGACGGGAACGCCATCGCCGACCGGCCGATCAAGGTCCGTGCCGCCCGCATGGAATGGAAGTACCAGGATGGGGATTGGCGCCAGGTAGAAACCGATCCCCAGGAATGCACCGTCGGCTCGCAGGCCGAACCCGTCTCCTGCGTCTTTGAGACGACGATCGGCGGGCAATACCGCATTACCGCCTCCGTCGTCGACGAAGATGGACGCACCAACCAGAGCCAGTTCACGCGCTGGGTGAGCGGCGGACAGCAGCCGCCATCACGCACGATCGAGCAGGAGACGATCACGCTCATCCCGGATAAAGAGACGTACCAGCCTGGCGACGTCGCCCGGATCCTCGTCCAGTCGCCGTACACGCCGGCCGAGGGCATGCTGACCATCGCCCGCAGCGGCATCCTGTCGACCGAACGCTTCCGGATCGAGGACGGCAGCATCACGCTCGAGGTCCCGATCGAGGCTGCGCATATCCCGAACCTGCAGATCCAGGTCGACCTGGTGGGCGAAGCGCCGCGTACCGATGATCAGGGGCAGGTCATGAGCGACATCCCGCCCCGCCCGGCGTATGCCCGCGGGACGCTGACGCTGAATATCCCACCTCTGCAACGCACGCTAGACCTTACGCTCGCTCCGGGGGCAACTGAACTCGAACCGGGCGGGCAAACCACGCTCGATGTGCGACTGGTGGATGCGAGTGGTGAACCGGTCGCGGATGCTGAACTGGCAGTGGTGGTCGTGGATGAAGCCATCCTGGCGCTGACCGATTATCAGCTCGCCGACCCGCTCTCGGTCTTCTACCAGCAGCGCTCGGCCGACATCGACAGCCGCTACAGCCGCGCCAGCATCGTGCTCGTCGATCCGCTCTCGCTGATCGAATCGGGTGCGGCGGTTGGCAACGTGCTGGAGGAGGCGCAAGGCCTGCTGGACTTTGCCGGGCGGGCAGCCGAAGCCCCGATGGCAGCGACGATGGAGGGCGAGATGGCGGCCGACCAGGCGAAGGGAGGCCAGGGCGCCCAGCAGCCGATCCGCATCCGCAGCGATTTCAACCCGCTGGCAACCTTTGCTCCTGAGGTGCGGACCGATGCGACCGGCCGGGCCAGCGTCTTGATCCGCCTGCCAGACAACCTGACCCGCTACCGGGTGATGGTCGTCGCAGTTGACAGCGGCGGACGGCAGTTCGGCTCGTCCGAGATGAACATCACCGCCCGGCTGCCGTTGATGGTTCGCCCCTCGGCGCCGCGCTTCTTGAACTTCGGCGACAGCTTCGAACTGCCGGTCGTGCTCCAGAATCAGACCGACCAGCCGATGACCGTCGATGTCGCGATCGATGCGACGAATCTCAAGCTGACCGGCGCCCGCGGCCTGCGGGTCGAAGTCCCGGCGCACGATCGGGTCGAGGTGCGCTTCCCGGCAGCGACGGATCGCGCCGGCACCGCACGTTTCCAGATCGCGGCCGTCGCAGGCAGCTACACCGACGCCGCGCAAGGTGAGATGCCTGTGTACACGCCGGCGACGACGGAGGCCTTTGCGACGTACGGCGTGATCGACTCGGGCGCCATCGCCCAGCCGGTGCAGGCACCGATCGACGTCTTCCCACAGTATGGTGGGCTGGAGATCACCACCTCCTCCACCGCGCTGCAGTCCCTGACCGATGCCGTGCTGTACCTCGTGTCATACCCATTCGAGTGCTCGGAGCAGCTCGCTTCGCGCATCCTGGGAGTCGCGGCTCTGCGTGATGTGCTGACTGCGTTCGAGGCCGACGGGCTGCCGTCTCCGCAGGAGATCGAAGCCGCTGTGCAGCGCGATATCGACCGCCTGAGCGGCCTCCAGAACTACGACGGTGGCTTCCCCTACTGGCGCCGCGGGCAGGATTCGATCCCCTTTAACACCATCCACGTCGCTCATGCCCTGCAGCGGGCTGAACTGAAGGGTTACGAAGTGCCGGAGGACATGCAGTCCAGTGTGCTCCAATACCTGCGGGATATCGAGAGCCACTATCCCTACTGGTACAGTGAATACACCCGCCGCTTCCTGAGTTCCTATGCGCTCTACGTTCGCAACCTTATGGGCGATCGTGATACCGCGAAAGCTCGCAGCCTGTTCCATGAAGTTGAGATCGAGCGGCACTCACTGGATGGGCTTGGCTGGCTCTGGCAGGTCATGCTGGATGATCCCGGCTCAACCTCCGAGGTCGAGACAATCCGCCGCTTCATCGACAACCGGGTTGTCGAAACCGCTGGCGCCGCGAATTTCATCAGTTCTTTCAACGAACAGGATTACCTGATGCTGCGTTCCAACCGCCGCACGGATGGCATCCTGCTCGACACGCTGATCCTCGACAATCCTGACAGCGACCTGATCCCGAAGCTTGTCAACGGCTTGCTGGCGCATCGTACGAAGGGGCACTGGGGCAACACCCAGGAGAATGTTTTCGTGCTGCTGGCGCTGGACCGCTACTTCAATACTTTCGAAGCCCAGACGCCGGATTTCGTCGCCCGCATCTGGCTCGGCGAGACCTACGCCGGGGAGCAGCAGTTCGAAGGCCGCGAGACCGAGCGGCACGAGCTCGATATCCCGATGCCCTATCTGGTGTTCGAGTCGCTCGGCGGCGGCGGGACGCAGGACCTGGTACTCAGCAAGCAGGGCGAAGGACGGCTCTATTACCGGCTCGGTTTGCGCTACGCGCCGACCGACCTATGGCTGGACCCACTCGACATGGGCTTCGTCGTCCAGCGCGAGTACGAAGCGGTCGACGACCCCGATGATGTCACCCTGGACGAGGATGGCGTCTGGCATGTCAGGGCCGGCGCGCGCGTGCGGGTGCGCCTGACGATGGTCGCCGACAGCCGCCGCTACCACGTCGCGCTGGTCGATCCCTTGCCGGCTGGTTTGGAGATCGTCAACCCGGCGCTGGCTGTCACCGGCTCGGTGCCGCAGGATCCGAACAGCAGCGAGTTCCGATACGGCTGGTGGTGGTGGGGCACGTGGTACGAGCACCAGAACCTGCGCGACGAGCGGGCTGAAGCCTTCACCCCGCTGCTGTGGGACGGCGTCTACACCTACACCTACATCACCCGCGCCACAACGCCCGGCACGTTCGTCGTGCCGCCGGCCAAGGCGGAGGAGATGTACTCGCCGGAGGTCTTTGGACGCAGCGCCAGCGATTGGCTGGTCGTAGAGTAACCGGTCTCACCGTAAACAAGGCCACCGGGTTGATGCCCGGTGGCCTTTTCGATCCTGTCATTCCGATCAAAGCGATGACTAGCCCGTATGTCTCTCTGCAAGGACAGCGCATGGCTCACGATCCTGTGGGATCAGACACATCACGTCATTGCCAGCCGCTGAAAAGAGCATGGCAATCTCCACATTTGCTGGGCAGCCTATTAACCTTTGGTGACAGCCGTTTGGTCGCTTCAC
>JARRJK010000059.1:0-14960 GCA_037379555.1 Anaerolineales bacterium
CCGGATGGTCCCCCCCACGTCCGGCGGTTCGTTTTCTTCATAGATCCAAAGCGAGCCTTCCAGAAAGGGAGGGCTCGTGCTCAGCATCGTTTGTGGAAGCGTGAGTTATGAATCCTGGATCGGCTGCTGGACCAGGATAACGGTTACATTATCGGGACCGCCCGCTTCGTTCGCGGCCTTGACCAAGGCCTCACATGCCAATTGAGGCGAGAGCGAATCGGTGACGACGCGGCGCATGTCCTCATCCGAAACGACGCCCCATAAGCCATCAGAACAAATCAGCAAGCTTGCTCCCGCAGGGAACGGATGGGTTGCGGAATCGACCTTCACATCCAGCGCTTTGCCCATGGCGTTCCAGAGCACATTCCGCTGGGGATGATCGGCGGCTTGCTCCTCGGTGATCGTTCCCGTATCGATCAATTCCTGAACAAGGGAGTGGTCTCGGGTAAGCTGCTGGATGTCTGATCCAGTGATCATGTATGCGCGCGAATCCCCGACATGCGCCAGAGTGCATTTCTCACCGATGACCAGCGCGCATGTCAGGGTTGTCGAACCGCCTTCAGCCCTGGCCCGGACTTCACGGTTGGCCTGCTGAACAGCCAGGGTGACCATATCCTCCATCGAAGTCCCCGCGCCGGTGCTTGTTCCCTCCAGCAGATCGAGCAGTACAGCTTGCGTCAGCCCCTGCCCGATGACACGTACTGCCACCGCGCTGGCTTCGGAGCCATGCTCATACCCACCGAGTCCGTCGGCAACGCAAAATAAGCCGAAATCCGGAATACCATCGTTGCTCTCTGCGCTTCCTGTGATCAGCAGCAAGGAGTCGTCATTCTTCTCGCGTTCACGCCCGATGGACTGCGCAGACCCATAGCGCAGGTGTTGCAGGACGTGATCGATAAACGGCTCAGGCAACTTAGTGGGATCGAGCGGTGCGGTTGAGGCTTGATCAGGCGGGGTATCGGGTTTACGACGCAGGAACCTGCGGATTGCATCCATGCAGATCATCACTCCAGTTGTTGTCGGTCCATTCTACCCGTCGAAGTGGGGGACAGCAAGCGGCCGCAGGTACTGCCCGCGCGATTTACGGTTGAATGCAATACGTGGCTCCCCGGACGTGGAGACGGGCTCGCCAAGAGCTAAGTGGGCCCGGCAGGATTCGAACCTGCGGCCAACCGGTTATGAGCCGGCCGCTCTAACCACTGAGCTACGGGCCCCCGCAAACGATTGTAGCAGAGACAACAGGCACCTGGAAGGGATCGTGACGGCCGGGGCTCACGCCGCGGGTCGCCCGCCAGCACCGGTTCGATCCCTGGATTTCAGGGTTTACACGCTGCCTTGTTTCCGGTCAGCGAGAGTGCTCATTCGGATGCATCGATCCACACGTTCATGAGCTGGGCGATGCCTATCGGCGTGGTTTGATACCCCTGTACATACGGCTTCATGAGCAGATAGGTCGGACTGGAATCATGAACCAGGAACGCCACCGGCATATCGTCAACAATGATCTGCTCAATCTCCTGATAAAGGGCGATGCGCTCAGTTGTATCCTGCAAGCTTCGCGCCCGTTCCAGCATGGCATCCAAGGCCGCGTTGCTGTAATTGCTTAGATTCTGCGAGCTTCCCGTATGGAAGAGCACATCGGCGAAGTTCTCCGGATCGGGATAGTCCGCACACCATCCGCTCGTCAGGATTTGACCATGGTCACCCGCGTAGATCTCATCCATATAACTCTGGTAGTCAATCTGTTCGACCTGGACTGAAACACCCAGGGCTTCCTCCCACATCTGGATCAGGATCCCATCGCTCGGGGAGAGATCCGTCCCCTCGCCGGCTGTTGTCAAGACAATCTCGGGCAGCGCGGCAGCACTCCCAAACGAAGAACTGGCAAGCGCCTGCTCGGCTTCCGCCATGTCAAACTCCACCGGTTGGAGCTCGGTGTTGTACCCGGGCAAGCCAGGGGGATAGAGACCCTTGGCGATGACGCCTTCGCCCTCATTGACAATTTCGTTGTACCGCTCGCGGTCGATCGACTTCGTAAACGCCTCCCGGATCAGGGCATCATCGAAAGGCGCCTGTGAGACATCAAACACGACATAGTACGTGCAGAGTTCACTCACCTGCTGGATCGTGCCATAGAGCAGATCGCCAGGATCCTCCGCCCTGTCAAGCAGATCCTCCCCGATATACATCATGTCGATGTCCCCGCCCTCATAAAGCCGCAGGCTGGGTCCCTGGTAGATAAGATAAACCACGTACTCCAGGCTGACCTCGCCGCGATAGTAGTACTCATTGCGGGCCAGGATCATCAACGCGTTCTCATCGTGCCGGACCATTTTGAAAGGTCCCGTCCCCACCGGATTGTCCTCGATTTCACTCACGGTCTCGCGATCGACGATCCACGATGTGACATAGGCAAGTTTATAAAGGAAGTATGCCTTCGGTTCATCGAGCTCGACGGCAACCGTATAGTCATCTACGACTGTGATGCCTTCGATCTCGCTGGCCTCCCCGGAGCGGAAAGCGCGCACTCCCCGGATGTCTCCCAGGTATGTATCGGCTGTATCGGAGCCTGTCGCCGGGTCACACGCGCGCTCCCAGGAATACTTGACATCCGCAGCCGTGAAGGGACGGCCGGTGTGAAAGCGGACGTTCTGCCGCAGATGGAAGGTATAAATCAGGCCATCCGGACTCACATCCCAGCTTTCGGCCAAGTCGGGAATCGGCCTCATGGACGGATCCAATTTGACCAGACCGCTGAAGAGATCGCCGATGACGCTGTCGGCACCGAAGTGCCATTTCGCCGGATCGAAAGTTTGTGGTTCGCCAGCCGCCAGGAAGAGAGCGTTTTCACGGCTCACGCCATATGGTGTCGGCGAGAAGACGCGCAAACTCTGACGGATATCGTCCAGTCTCGACGCACTCGCATCCACACCTTCTGAAGTGCCCAGGATGGTCAGCAAGAACACGTAGTTGCCGCGTGGAGCCGCGATGGTTTCGAAGTGAATCACCGATCCGGTGCTCTCATCGACCCCCTCCCCCTCGCCCTTCCAGGCAGGGGTCCCGCCGGATAGCTGATAATCCGGATCTATGGTGGACCAGGAGACAGATGCCAGCTCGATGTTCTCCTGGAGCCATTGGAAGAAATCGCTGGCGGCGTCCTTGAAATCCTGTCCTTCCTCGATGTACTCGGCGTCGAGATAAACCACCACGGGGAGCGTCGGGGGGTTGATGATGACGAACTCGAGGTTGTTGTTCGGCATGACTTCAACCGGCCATGAAGGTGGATAATCCAGAGATACGCCGAGCACCTCGTTCTGGTAATGACCCGCCTCCGTCGCCGACTCGCTGAGCGGCCTGGCGGTTGCCGCCGGGACGGGGCTGGACAGGGCAAGCGGCGTCTCCGTCGCCGGCACGAGCTTGGCGGGAGCTGGCGTAACGTCCGATTCGATGGCGGGAGGCGTGGCGGCAGCCTTGCAACCCGCTGCCATAAGCAGCATGGCAAGTACGCACGTAATCGACAACGCTCTGATTGTTCTCATGGGTTTGCTCCAGTCCGTTAGCTCACGCTGCAGATCTCTATCCCCAATTGCACCTGACCATGAACTTGCAGGTGAGTTGACTCACTTACTTGCCCTTGAACGCGTATAGGCAAAAAGAATGATGCCGACGACAATAATCCCCGCCGGGATCAAAATCCATGCTAGGCCCGGACTGCCGGACCCGCTTCCGCTCGTCGCGGGCGAGCTGTAACTTAGAGTCGCTGTCGCTTCGGGCGCCGTCGGTGTTGGCTTTGCCTCCTCAGGAACCGAGGGGGTCGTAGTCAGCAGGACCGGTCCAGTTATCGGTGCGAGCGTGGGAACGATGGTTACAGTCGCCTCCGCTATTTCCCCTGCAGACATCTCATGTACCTGGGCACCAACCCATGCCCGCCAGGCCGCATCGAGTCCATCACGATCGAAACCGTAAACAGACTCAAGCGCCCGGTCTACGGACGCACCCTGCTTGAACTTGGTCAGGACGTTGAGCATGGCATCGCTTCCAAAGTCCTCGAGCAGAAAACTCACCAGGCTGTAGGATTCGGCATACGCCAGCCGGGCCAGGTCGGGACTCTCGGAAAAGATCTGACCCAGCTCGCGGGTAGAGAGCAGATTGTCTTGATCGATGGCACTTTGCAACAAATCTTGACTGTATGGGTCGAGCTCGCCCTCGCTGTACATCGCCAGGCCTTCATCGACCCATATCGGCGTGCTGTTCACGCACGAGAAGGTGTAGTAACCGATGAGGACATGAGAGAGTTCGTGTTTTACGGCGCCGATCCCCCAGCTGAGTTCGGAGGGGGAGATGCCGATGATCACTTTGCTGTGCCGTGGAAAAGCAAGGCCGCCTCCCCATTCAGGCGAGAACAGTGTTGCCGCCTGCATGGATTCGGGTGAATCGTAGATGTAAATCTGAACCGGCCGCTCAACCTGCACACCCGTCATGAGCTCCAGTTGATCCACCCCCTGCCTGCCGGCGTCGAGCAGCCGCTGTGCGAAGTCCTTCGAGCCCGAGTACCAAAACAACACCAGGTTGCCGTCCTCAATGTGCTGCCAGGTGAAATTCGGGTCTTCAAACACGACGCTCTGCTCATCGAGCTCGGTGATATCCCCGTTTGCATCCTCCAGCACCCAGCGCCACCAAATGACCGTGCCCGGAGGAAGCACGCCTGCCCGCCGTAGATTCCACTCCCACTCGACATCGACCTCCGATGTCGGAACGAAATTCTCCGGGATCGCCTTCGATACGCTTTGTCCACACGTCATCGCATCCGTTCGAAATTCCAGCTCGACAGAGCGTATGGTCACCTCGCTCGAGAGCTCCAATTGGAAGGTAATTGACTGGGGGAATTCCACCCTGGCTTCGTTCGTATGAACAACTACATTCGGGTATGGACTCGCGAGCGCCGCAGCTGCGACCATTGCGATTCCCGCCAGGCTAATATGAGCGCTCTTCATCCTGGTTTCCCTCGCTGTCCGTGATGGATGCCGCCATGTGAAACCATCCAGTCATCTCTCCAGTTTCAGATTGCTCGACTTGTGGCTGCAGATGTGGGGTTTGATTCCTGGCTACTCGCAGCTGCAATGTTGCCGGTTTGCGCAGACGATGCCCCTCAGCTGGATCTTTCGAGCCTGCAGCGTGTACCCATGATATAGCCAAGGTCAGCAGCTTTCAATCTCGGCTTTAAGAGTAGTATGGAAATAACTGCTCAGGCCGTGCTCCGCGGCGAGGGAAACGGGAAAGAAAATCACGGCCGGGCAGTTGCCTGGTGCGCTTCGGGGCTTCAATTAAGAAAAAACGGGGCCGAAGCCCCTCAGGAGCGGGCGACCGGATTCGAACCGGCGAATGTCAGCTTGGAAGGCTGATGCCTTACCACTTGGCGACGCCCGCGCACTGGCATTCTACCGTTGCCGTAGTAGCCGGTCAAGAAGAAGAGGCCTGGATGCCACCAGCAACGGGTATGGATCAGACAAGTGGCAGGTTGAGATTGTCCCCCGGACCGGAAGCGGAACCGGCTCGAAGCCGCTGGTCTCCGTCTTGCCTGACAAGCTCGATGCGTTCGCCAGCCTCGAAATTCCCCGGCATCTCGACTGGTTTCCCGGTTGAAACCTTCTTGCCCGCTGCGATCTGATGGATGATTTCAGACCGGCGCAGCAGCTTCAAATCGCTCCACACAAACCCGTGCCTGACGTAGCCCTGTGCGAATTCAAGTTGTGGTTTGTCGGATTGATAGCGTGCCGAGACAAGCACAACATCCAGCTTGTGCGAGGCAGGCGTAACGCGCTTTCCACGCATCGAAACCTCCTCCATCCTCGGGGTTATAACAGTCAGTCGGGGTGGGCGGATTTGAACCGCCGACCTCCGCGTCCCAAACGCGGCGCGCTTCCAGCTGCGCTACACCCCGGCACAGGAGAGTATACGGCCCGGCATAGTGCCGGTCAAGGAGTACTGGGTATGAACGCTGAGATGATTTTTGAGCAGGACGACCGTGGCATCGGGCTGCTGCGCTTCAACCGCCCTCAGGTTCGCAACGCACTCTCCTGGTCTGCAATGGAGTGCTTCCGGGATCTCATCGAGCAGGCCTACGATGATCGCGATCTGCGCGTGCTCATCCTCACGGGCGACAAGCGTGCTTTCTGTGCAGGCGGCGACCTGGCCGAGCTGCACAGCCATCTCAGTCGGGTGGATGGTGTGCGGTTAATGACCTTGATGGGCGAAGCGCTCAATCGCCTGGCTGAATTTCCCGCCCCCACGATCGCCGCGATCGAGGGAGCTGCAATGGGCGGCGGTGCGGAGATCTCGCTTGCCTGCGACATGCGCGTGCTGGCCGAAGATGCTCACATCGGGTTGATGCATGTCCGGCTGGCAATCAGCCCCGCATGGGGCGGCGCGCTTCGCTTGCTGCGGACGGTGGGATACGCCCGTGCCTTTGAATGGCTCGTCGCCGGACGCGTGCTCACTGGTGAGCAGGCCTACCGATATGGACTGGCAAACCGCCTCACCCCTCCTGGCCAGGCCATGGCTGAAGCCCGTGCCCTTGCTGAAACAATCGCCGCCTATGACCCCGCGGCTGTGCACGCCATCAAGCGCATGCTGCGCGCTGGGCGTACGCTGGACCCCTCCAGTGCCGCTGCGGCCGAGCGGAGGGAATTTCCTGTACTCTGGGCGGCTCCCGCCCATACCCAAGCCTCTGCTGACTTCATCGCCCGCAAGCAGTCCCGCTCCGCTAGAGCATGAGCATCCCACCCGGGTTCGCCCGGTTGTATGATGCCCAGTACCACGATTTCCAGGATGATCTTAACTTCTGGCTTGAGCTCGTGCGCCGGGCAGGGGATCCTGCGCTTGAGATCGGATGCGGCACCGGCCGGGTTCTCACACCCCTCATCCGGGCTGGCTTCCATGTGGTGGGTGTGGACCGCGACCGACAAATGCTGGCCGTCGCACGCGACCGCCTGCGATCTGCCGGGTCTGGAGCTTGTGATCTGATCCAAGCGGATCTCACAGAATTCGAAGCTCCCAACCGCTTCCGATCGATCATGGCACCCCTTAATACGCTGGCCACGCTTGACGACGAAGCCTTCCAGGCGGCGCTTTTACGCTCAGCGCGAAATCTCGTACCAGGGGCAGAACTGGTGTGTGATTTTCCCAACCCGGCGACCTCGCTCGAGGAGCAAGCCGATCCTGACGAAGTGCTGGATACCTTCTTCGAGCCGGTTGAGGGACATGCTGTTCAGGTCCGGGCAACCGTCGGGAGCGATCAGGAAAACACCGCCCAGCATGTGACATGGGTCTACGACCTGCTCGGACCCCGGGGTGAGATGGAGCGCTTCCTTTACAATGAAACCTATTACTTACGCGGGCTTGAGGAACTGCGGGCGCTGGCCCAGCCGGCCGGGATGAGGCTGGCACTGGCCATCGGTGAGTACGATGGCAGCGCATACGCTGAAACAAGCTCGCGACTGATAGCGATATTCCGCCGGGATCAAAGATAAACGAAGCGGCCGACCGCAACCATGGTCAGCCGCTTTGAAAACAGGCTCGCAAGACCTAGTTCAGCTGGCGAATCACCAGCATCACTTTCCCCTGGACCTCGAGCCGCTCGGGATCGTCAACATAGATCGGCTCCATCGTGGGGTTGGCCGGCTGCAACCGCACCCGGCTGCCCTCATCATAGATATACTTAAGCGTTGTCTCTTCGGTGTCGTTCATCCAAACGGCGACCATGTCACCGTTGCGCCAGTTGAGTTCACGTTTCATGACGACGATGTCGCCCTCGTTGACCATGGCGTCCACCATTGAATCGCCCTTGACCTGCAGGGCAAAGAGGTCTTCAGTGGTACTGACCATGTCGCGCGTGATCTCGATCGCCTCATCGGCGCCGAAGATCGGCGAATCGGTCCCCGGCAGGGGAACGGGTTCGCTGGCGAAAATCCGCCCGACGAGCGGGATCCGGATCACATCGCCTAGCGTATCCGTCGCCCGGACCAGTTTCTCGGTCAGGCGGATGCCGCGTGAGACGTTCTGATCCCGGTCAAGGTAACCCTCCTCCACCAGCCGGTTGAGGTTGTAATTGACAACCGAGGTGGAAGAGATGCCCACCGCTTTGCCGATCTGCCGGATCGAGGGTGGGTATCCGCTCTCGACTGTGAAATGCTGGATGTAATCCAGCATCCGACGCTGACGGTCGGTCAGCTTCCGTTTCGCCATGAACGCCTCCTTACGAACCGAATCGCCTGATGCTCTGCTTGCTGCGCAAAAGGCGCACACTTGTTCGTATTCTAACGGAACATACGTTCTATGTCAAGCGGTCAGCAATACGCTTTTCGAGGTTCATCCCAGGCAGCTGCCGAAGACAGCACCAGAGCACGCTGCCGATCACTGCGATTGTTTTCATTTGCGCATGGCGGCTCAGGTTTGCCCATGCGGCCGTCCGACGTAAAATCAAGCGAGCCGAGGAGGAGAAGATGGAGAAACTTAAGCAGCGCATCTTGACGGAAGGCAGGAACCTTGGCGGCGGCATCCTCAAAGTGGACGGTTTCATCAACCATCAGGTCGATCCCGTGCTGATGGATGAATGCGGCCGGGAGTTCGCCCGCCTGTTCAAAGGTGTAAACGCCACCAAGGTCCTCACGGCAGAGATCTCGGGCATCGCGCCGGCAGTGACGACTGCGCTGCACCTGAACCTGCCTGTGGTGTATGCCCGTAAGAGCAAACCGATAACCATGCCAGACCAGATCTTCCTCACGCTGGCGCCTTCCCACACCAAGGGCCGCACAGTGGAATTGATCGTTTCGCCTGAATACCTCGGAGCCAAAGAGCGGGTGTTAATCATCGATGATTTCCTCGCCTCCGGGCAGACGATACTCGGGCTGGTGCGGCTTGCGCGTGCCGCCGGGGCCAGCATTGTCGGCATCGGCGCGCTGATCGAGAAGACTTTCGAAGGCGGCCGTGAAGCGTTGAGCTCCCTCGAAGTGCCGATCGAATCTCTGGCCCGCGTCGCTGAGATGCGCGGCGACGAGATCATTTTCGCAGACTGACATCATGGATTCGATCGCGGTTCTCGATTTCGGATCACAGTACGCTCAGTTGATCGCCCGCCGCGTGCGCGAAGCCCGGGTCTACTGTGAACTCTTCCCGTTCGACGCACCGGCCGCATCCGTACAGACCCTCAATCCGCGCGGCTTCATCCTCTCCGGGGGTCCGGCTTCTGTCTATGAAGCCGGCGCACCGCGCATCCCGCCCTATGTGCTTGAGAGCGGCTTGCCCGTGCTCGGCATTTGCTACGGCATGCAGGCGTTAACGGATGCGCTCGGCGGCAAGGTCGCCCCTGCGGTCGAACGCGAGTACGGCCAGGCCCGGATCCGCGTCGCGGCGGCGAACCCACTCCTGGCCACCGGCGAGCACCAGGTCTGGATGTCGCACGGCGACCGCATCGAAGAACCGCCTGCTGGGTTCGAAGTGCTGGCCCAATCCGAGAACAGCCCGATCGCAGCGATGGGCGATCGCAAGCAGCACCGATATGGACTGCAGTTTCATCCGGAAGTTCAGCACACTCCAGCCGGAGCCGCGATATTGGAGGCTTTCGTCAGGGACATCTGCGGGGCGGCACCGGAATGGGTTCCGGAATCAATCGTTGACCAGGCGATTGAGCGCGTCCGCCGCCAGGTCGGCGGGGAGCGCATCCTGGCTGGTGTAAGTGGTGGTGTGGACTCGACGGTCGCCGCAGCCATCGTCCACCGGGCTGTGGGGGATCAGCTTGAATGTGTATTCGTCAACAACGGCCTGCTGCGGAAAGACGAACCCGAGCTGGTCGTTGAAACCATCAACCGCACGCTCGGCGCCCGGCTGCATCCAGTGGATGGCAGCGAGCGTTTTCTCGAAGCGCTGAGAGGGATTACCGATCCAGAAAAAAAGCGGCGCACCGTCGGCGAGCAATTCATTCGAGTTTTCGAGCAGGCAGCCGAACGGATTGGCCCGGCCCGCTTCTTACTGCAGGGCACGATCTATCCGGACGTCGTCGAATCAAGCGCGCCAGATCGGCAGAAAGCCGAGCGGATTAAGACCCATCACAACGTTGGTGGTTTGCCGACGGATCTGACGTTTGAACTCGTTGAACCGCTGCGCTACCTCTTTAAGGATGAGGTGCGCGCAGTCGGCCGCCAGCTTGGGTTGCCCTCGAGCATCGTAGACCGCCAGCCTTTCCCGGGCCCGGGCCTGGCTGTGCGCTGTCTGGGAGAAGTCACCTTCGAGCGCCTCGAACGCCTGCGCCAGGCTGATGCCATCGTGCAGCAGGAACTCTACCAGGGCGTGGGATTTCCAACCGGCGCTGATCGGTCGGCAGTCGCCAGTGACGAAGTCATTGCACAGGCTTTCGCCGTCCTGCTTCCGGTGCGCTCGGTTGGTGTGATGGGCGACCAGCGCACCTATGCCGAGGTGATCGCGGTTCGGGCTGTCACGACGGAGGACTTCATGACCGCCGATTGGGCGCGCATCCCGGACGCGGTCCTTGCGCGCATGAGCAGCCGGATCGTGAATGAGGTTCCGGGCGTCAATCGGGTGGTTTACGATGTCACCAGCAAACCACCGGGCACTATCGAATGGGAATGAGTGACGGGGAGCAAAAACGTCCTCTCACAGCTGTGAGAGGACGCCGGCAAACAGAGACACAAAGCCAGGCTCGGCCAGTCCTCCGCTTTTAATCGGAATCCCGGCTGCAATCAGCTCGCGATCACTAGCGCCTGGACGAGCAGCCAAACTTCGATCGTCAACACCCCGAGAAATCCCGCGATGAGGATGATGCGAATGACCCGCTCAAGCAAATTCGTCCGTTGGATCATTGGTCCCGCCTTCTGACTTCATCAGCACTTCGAAGACACCCTTCGATCTTTTGAACACCACGATCCGATCTGCGTTTCGTTCCAAGTCGATAATACATTGGTACCAGCGAACGCGGGTGCGTTTGTAAGTGAAGTGTAAAGTCTTGTCGATCCGTTCGCCGGGCGCCATGCTACAATGGCCGCATGAGCTGGCTGCGGCTCAAATCCTCTCTGCTTCTAGGCCTCTGCGGCCTTCTCCTCATCGCATCGACTGCCGTGGTTCATGCGCAGGGTGGATGGCGCATCCAGGTATCGGATCCACAGACGGAGGGCTTTCCAAATGTATCGCTCTTCGTGCGGGTCACGGATGACTCGGGGGCACAGGTTGAGGGACTGCGAACGACAGATTTCCAGCTTACGGAAGACGGCACGCCGGTCCTCAATTTGATAGTTAACAAGGCCACGGTCGGAACGCGCCTGATCTTCGCCCTCAACACAGATGCCAGCCTCCGAATTCGGGATTCTCTTGGCAGATCACGCTTTGATCTGGCACGGCAAGCGCTGCTCGCCTGGTGGGATCGACCTGATTTCACGCAGCTTGGGTTGGATGATCTCACACTTTTAGACAGCGAGCGGGTGCTTGTGGCACACAGCGACAGCTCAGCCGAACTGGCGAGCGTCCTCGATAACACCAGCCCTTCATTCAGCGAGCTGGATACCGGCTACGAGCTGCTGTTTCGCGCCCTAGATTTCAACAGCGAGAAACCACCCAGACCGGGCATGCCAAGCAGCATGATCTTCATCACCTCCCTGCTACGCCAGCCGCGGGACATCCCCCTGACCAACATCATCACCCGCGCCCGCAGCACCGGTACTGCGATATACCCTGTCCTCATCGGACCGGTCGAAGCGACAGACCAGCCCGAACTTGAGATCCTGCAGCGGCTTGCGCAGGAGACAGGTGGCGAACTCACTCTCTACGATGAGCAGCAGGGCCTCTCCCAACTCGCCGGCACGATCGCTGCAAGTCGTGAGCAGTACGAACTCAATTACACCTCCATGGCCTCGGAGTCCGGGCCACACGAGATCCGCCTGCAGCTCGCTTCTGGTGACGGAGAGGGCCTCAGCGCAAGCACCAGCTTCGTGCTGGAGATCCAACCCGCAGAGGTCACTTTGATTGGTATCCCCGATTCGATCGAACGGGCCACAGACGATCCGGCAACACCACCCGAAGACATACCCCCGACATCGCTCAAAATCGAATACGCGGTCCGCTTCACCGATGGCCACACCCGTCCGATCCAACTCAGCCAATTGATCGTCGACGGATCTGTCGTCGGCCAGTCCACAGCAGCCCCCTTCGACACGATCGAATGGGATATCAGCGGAATACTCCAATCTGGCACCCATAATTTGCTGGTCGCAGTGACCGATTCGCTCGGGCTCAGGGGCACCTCCCCCCCGGCCCAGATCTCGCTTGAAGTCCTACGGCCACCCGGCGGGCTGAGCGCGATCCGACCCGCGCTTGGATCGCTCTTGCTCGCGCTAGCCGTTCTTGTGACCGGGGTTGGGCTTGCTTCCTACCTGATCAGCGGCCGTAAGCCGCGCCTCAGGGTTGCCGCGGAAACAACCTCCGCCCCTCCGCCAAAGATCCTGCGAGGCGCAGCCCTGCAGCGGGACCTACCCGAAGAACCCGCCGAAGCCGTGCTCATCCCGGTGACGGCCGGGAGCGATCTGTCGGAGGTCATCCCCTTGATCGGGATGGATACCATCCTCGGGCGTGACCCCTCGCTGGCCGCGATTCCGATCGAAGACGCCTCCGTCGATCGCCTGCATGCGCGCCTCATCCGGCAGGCCGACGGCGAATACCTCATACGCGACCAGGATTCAACCGCCGGTACGTGGGTCAATTATCGTGAGATCCCAAAATCCGGTATGCGCTTGAAGCACGGCGACCTGGTGCAGCTTGGGGAGGTGGCATTCCGCTTTCAATACACCGATCCTCCCCCGCCCCGCCCGGTGAAAGTGCTGCCGGTTCACTCCCATTCCCCGACCAATTCGGATGAGGGGGAACAGCCAGAATGAATCGCTCCGACCGACCGCACTTGATCGTAGCAGCACGCAGCCACCCGGGGATGCAGCGCCATAACAACGAGGACCGCTACGCGGTCCGCAGCTATAAACTCGGTAAATCAGGGCTGCCTGTCGTCGCGGCTGTCGTATCGGATGGTATTGGCGGCCATCAGGCTGGTGAAGTCGCCGCCCAGATCACTGTCGAGACGGTGCTCAAGCAATTGAAACGATTCGCCGGTGGGGACCCAGCCGCACTGATCACGGATGCGGTTCTTGAAGCCAACCGCGCAGTATCGGATGCAGCCTCCAGCTCCGCCGACCAGAGCGGCATGGGAGCGACGCTCGCCCTCGTCATGGTCGTCGGGTCGCAGCTGTACACGGCCACCGTCGGCGACAGCCGTATCTACCTGCTGCGCGATAAGCGCTTGCGGCAGATAAGCATCGACCACACCTGGGTGCAAGAAGCCATCGAATATGAAATCATCTCCCCGGAAGAGGCGCGCGATCACCCGCAAGCGCATGTCCTGCGCCGGCATATTGGTGGAGATCAGCCGCCGGACCCCGATTTCCGAATGTTCCTGGAGGATGGCGAAAGCGAGCCCAGGGCGCTCGCAAACCAGGGTGTAGGACTTCAGGCCGGCGACCAGGTGCTGCTTTGCTCCGATGGTCTGACTGACATGGTGGAGGATCAGGAAATTCACAACGCGCTGAACACCCGACCGCCGGAACTTGCGGTTGAGGCACTGATCGAACTCGCGCTGCAGCGCGGCGGGCTCGACAACATCACGGTCGTCGTTCTAGGCATGCCCGAATCGGTCGAGGGCTACATGGCCAGGCCGCCGTCAAGCCGCCTGCAGCGGCTGCTTCCGGCGGTGCTGATGTTGATCCTGTTCTCTATTATTGGAATGGGCCTGGTTTGGTGGCTTGGTCTGTGGCCCTGGTAGCAGCAGATCAACGCGTGAGCTGCAGGCGCGTCACATAGCGATCGGTGCCCCCAAGACGGTATTTGTACTCCTCAGCCCCGCCGCCGACAATATGGAGAAGAGCTACGTCTGCTTCGAACGTCTGGGACATGGCGTGTATTGTACAGAAACGGAATCCGCCCAACCGGGGGACTGCCTGGCGTGATTGGGATCGAAGCCCGAGTTGTAGATCCACAGCTTTCCGTCATAATCGAAATTGAAGTAGCCGAACGCCGGCTGGCCGCTCACATCAAGCATCACCAGCTGGAGCCAGCCCTGCTCGGCAGCGGCCTGCGCCAGCAGGTGAAAGTGTTTGCGCATGTCCTCCGTCAGGAATTCGCTTTTTTGAGGATCCAGCGCCATCAGATCGAGAAATGCGTCGACATCAGCGGCGAGACCGGCATCAGAGTTCACAATCCGCCAATCGACGCTTGCCGGATAGCCGGCCGCCTTTCGCAGCTTGCGTTTCAGCTCGCGGCTTTGCTTGCTGTCGAGCTGCTCCAGGTAAGCATCCCAATTATCCCCGAGCGTCACGTAAGGCGAAGGCTGCAGCCGCGAATTCTCAACCGACCAGCCGCGCCCCTGGGCCGCCGCTGCGAGCAGATCTCGAGTGGGGGTCCCCTCGCGAAGGTTGAGCAGGTCCAGGCTCAGCGGCTTCAATTCCGGTTCCGACTCGAGCGCTTCGAGCAAGGCCGGGATGAACTCCGCCAGCGCTTCCGGCGTGCCGATAAGATCGAGCACATCTGCGATTTCGACGCTGCCGATGAGCATGAGCGGTTTTTCATCTCCAGGCGCAGCCGGGCGGAAGAATGGAGCGATCGCGAGCAGTTCCCCCTGCGGGTCACGCCCCAACGCGAGCCAGAGTTTGCGCTGAGGCCATTCTCCGCCGCCTCCCGTCTTCCACCAGTTATATTGAAACGCGTGCAGCAGGAACGGCACGCGTGATACGGACCCCTCGAGCAGCCCATCCCACTCGCCGGCGAGAGCTTGAAATGCATTCTGGTCATGTTCGAATGTAATCTGCATTGAGGACCCCACCCGTTTTCTGCCTGCATTCTACCAGTCACGGCAA
>JARRJK010000060.1:0-26981 GCA_037379555.1 Anaerolineales bacterium
ATTCCAAGCCACATGTTCATCGTGGCCGGCTCCTCCGAGAATGTCCCGATGACCAGCCCGAGCACAACTGCGAAGGCGGATCCGACTACGATCGCCAGCACCATTACGGGCCAATGGACGATCAAAGGGGCCGCCATCAAGCAGAAGATCGCCCCTGCCGCCAGGCAGTATGTCAATCCAGCCAGCGATTTTCCTGTGGCGATGTGTATCATGCGGGCTGGCGAGACGAGCAGGGTTGAAAACGTCCCGGTCTGCTTCTCCTCCTGAATCAGCCCTGGCGTCATGTAGATGCCGATAATGAACAGCGCGTTCACCAGGCCGGTGGTGATGATCACCATCTGACCGGAAGACTCGAGCGTTGGATAAACCGCATGTCCGGCGTATTCGATGGTCACCTCGAGCCCCCACAACGCACTCAGTTGGGTCTCCAGCGAGGCGAAGGACTCTTTCAGGACCTCATCCTTGATCCAGTAGGGGTAGAAGCCTTCCAGCTCGATCGACCCGCCTGGTCCGCCCGCCTGCGGGAGTTCGCCCGGCAGGAGCACGCCCAACGCCGGTGCAGAGGATTGGCCAAGCTCGGTCTCCAAGGCAGAGCGATTCTCCAACGCATAGATGCTGAGATCCGTCTCACCACGCAGCTCACGAACGAGCTCACGACCCGGCCTGCCAGCGAACACGATGCGCGGCTGGTTGGACAAACCGACTAGCATGCGCATCGCGAAAGCCCCCACCATCAGGGTCGCTACACCAACGATGATACCGATCATCACCCGGTTTTTGAGCGAGTCGAGGATATCCTTCCAGGCGATCGCCAAGGTGATCCGCAGGCCACTGCTCGATGTTTTTCCCATCTCGACCTCCCTCAACGATCCCTGCGGCGGATCACGCTCACCGTCACAGTGAGCATGATGCCCGACCAGACAAGGATGATCGCCAAGTTGCGCAAGATGAAGTCAAGCGGGATCTCGACCGCAGCGCTGGCTCGGATAAGCAGGCTTGCCGCCACGGTCGGAATCCAGGGCAGCAACCCTGCCAGCCAACCGGGGATCAGCTCCTGCATCACAACCAAAAACGGCGGCAGCATGAGCGGGATCACGGCCACCCAGGCCCAGGCCATGAGCTGCTGACGGGTGTTCAGCAGGGTGCCCAGGAGCAGCCCGACGCTGATCGTGAAAATGCCGATGCTCAGGATCGCCGAGCCGGCGACGCTCCAATTTATGATCACCGGCCCGCAAATCAGCAGCGCTGGCACACCGATGACCAGGCCGTACGTCAAGCCGGTCAACACCTTGGCCGACACAACCATCCAAACCGAGGCGGGTGAAATCATCAGCGCGTCGAGCGTGCGGGCCGATTTCTCCTCGATCATCAGGTGTGGGATAAAGGAGATCCCCAGCATGCAGAGTGCAAAGATGACCCCCAGTGAGGCCAGGAAGGCCGCGCCATCATTGTCCACCGCTGGATAGATCCGGTCCTCGCTCAGCTGTACACGGACATCCAGCCCGGTTTCTTCGTAGATCGAGTTTTCAACCTGCTGAACGAGTTCCTGAGCTTCATCCTCTGAAACCCAGTTCACAACGTATCCCTGAATCTCGATGGGCTCGTCCGCAGCTCCCCGTGCATCAAAATCTGCCGGGATCACCAGCCCGAGTTCGGGCTCGTTTCCATTACCAATCCGGCGTTTCAGCGCATCCAGGGAAAGTGCGTTCCGGACCCTGATCGACGAGCTGTATTCCAGATCCGCAAGTGTCTCAGACGGACCGACTTCGTAAAGGAAGACCTGTTTAGGATCGTTGGCTCCTGTGATGAGCGGCAGGAAGCGGTACATCACGATCATAAGGATCACCGTTACTACGACCGTCAGCGTGTTCTTGTTGCGCAACCCTTCAAGCATGTCCTTGGCAGTGATCGCCAAGGTCACCCGGACTTTATCCCGCAACGTCATAGCTCGAGATGCATTCATCGTAGCTTCCATGGTATTTTCCTCCATTCTTTTGTCAACCACTTAATTGGGATCTCCGTAGGCCTCTGCCGGTCGATACAGTTCGTAGCCCGTCTTCTCGAGGAAGACATCTTCCAGCGTAGCTTCCCGGCCCAGATCAGCCTTCAACTCCGCTGGCGACGCCAGCGCGACCACCTGGCCTTTGTTGATGATTGCCACCCGACCGCATAGCCGGTCGGCTTCCTCCATGTAGTGCGTGGTGAGGAAGATGGTGACATCCTCCCGCGCCAGTTCCGCGATCAGCGAGCGGATATCGCGCGCCACACCGGGATCGAGCCCGCGCGTGGGCTCATCCAGGAAAAGCACACGCGGCTGATGAAGCAGCGCGCGGGCAATCATCAGCCGCTGGCGCATGCCGTTCGAGTACTTGCTCGTCCGCTGACGAGCGCGCTCGGCCAGTCCAACCCGCTGGAGCACCTGATCAATTCTGCTCGCGGAAATACCGTACAGGCGTGCGTAGAATTTCAGGTTGTCCAGTGCGCTGAAGCGCGTATAGAGGTTCTGCTGCTCGAAGACCACACCGATCTGCGGCTTGAGACGCTCGCGCTCATTGACAATATCGCAGCCCATCACGCGCGCGCTGCCCGATGTTGGACGCAGCTGTCCGGTAAGCATGCGCAGCGTCGTCGTCTTGCCGGCGCCGTTCGGTCCAAGAAAACCGAAGATTTCGCCCTGCTCGACCGAAAAGTTGAGCCGGTCGACCGCCGTCAGCCCATTGAACGTGCGTGTCAGTTCGCAGGCTTCGATACTCTTCATGATCTGCTCCTTTGTTCGGCGGTGCCGCCTGATGGCTTGAACCTCTGCCTTGGCCGGCGCCCGCACTGCAATCCATCTGCAGGCTAGCGGCCTGGCAGGCCGCCTGCAACAAAAAACCGCCGAACGGCGGATTCCGGGGGTTGAACAGCGCAGAAAAGCGCTTCTGGAAATGAATGATCAGGGGCTCAGTAGTCGAGCAGCCCTCTCAGCTCGCCGGCAGCCGTCTTGCTGAGCGGGATCAGCGTTCCCTCCGCGTCTCCTATTCTCAGGCTGTAGCTGTCACGTGTAAAAGGGATCACTTCGGTCACGTGCTGCAGGTTCACCAGGTAGCTGCGGTGCGCCCGGAAGAAGCCACGCCGGGCAAGCCGGGTTTCGAGCTCGCTGAGCGTGAACTGTGTTACAAGCGACTCGCTATGGACGGTCTGCAGTATGGCTTTTCCGTCGTCTACCGTTGCGAAGAGCACATCGGCTGGATTGACCAGGGTCACGCTTCCCTCACCCTTGACCGGGATTTTTAGTGGTAACTCGAGGCCGGATTCTCCGCTGATTTCGATCGTCTCTATGATCTGGCCATGCTGCATTCGGTACAGATGATGGCAAAGGCCGGGGAGATTCGCTTCATCATCGGCCAGGATCAGCACGGCGACTCCGCCTTCGGCTTGCTCACGGATCAGGCGCTTCAGCAGCGTGATCGAAGCCTGATCGCAGCGTGCGAAGGGATCGCGCAGGATCAGAGCATGTGGTTGGTGCAATATGGCGCGTCCGAATGCGAGCCTGCGCGCTAACCCGCTGGCCATATCTTCCACCTTGCTCGCCCCTTGATCCTCCAGGCCGACATAGGAGAGCACCTGCTCGACCTGCTCCCCGCCGATTCCGTAAAGTCGGCCGAAAAACTGAAGGTTCGCCCGCACGGTCCGCCGCTGGTACAGCCCATCGTCAGCGAAAAGTACGCCGATCGCCCTCGAATCATGCCATGCAAGCGCATCGTTAATACGGATTTCGCCAGCCGTCGGCCGGCTGCGCCCGATGAGAAGTTCAAAAAGCTCCTCGATCCCGCTTCCCTGGGGGCCGAAGACGCCGACGATCTGCCCGGCACGCACCCGCAGGTCCTCCAGGTCGAGGACTGTGGCACCCTGTTTGCTCTTCTGCAGCCTTTCGATCTTGATCATGAGGAAAGGATTTTGAATGCGGTTGAGCCCATCTTAGCATATTCCCATCCCATGGTTTGCGATGATGTCGGCTTGCCTCAAAGCCCCTTGCTGGCGATACTGAAGCGGGTTACCTACGGCAGGGAATTCGAACATGCGCAAACCGACCGTCTACGCTCCCGGCATGCCAGCCCGGACCATCGCCAACCTGTGGGGCACACCGATCATAACTATTGATCGCAGCTGGCTCCCGCTGACACAGCTCGCCCTGTGGCCCGTCATGAGCTGGAGGGCTGGTAAGCTCAATCCCGGGAGAAGCCTGCAGCAAAAGGCTCTGATCGGTGCTGCGACGACGCTCGCCGCGCTCGGAGTCGAATGGGGCCACAACCTGGCGCACGTCGCAGCGGCCCGCCTGGTGGACCGCCCGATGGACGCCCTGCGGATCGTGTTCGGGATGCCGCTCTGCGTCTATCATGATCTGGACCCGGGGGATGTCACCCCCCGCCAGCACATCCTGCGTGCGCTCGGCGGGCCAGCCTTCAACCTTGTCGCCGCAGCCGGAGGGTGGATCTGGTATGAGGCAAGCCGCCCAGGGTCCGCCAGCCGCGAGATCGCCGGTACGACCATGGGCGCAGCGCTGTTGATTCTCGGCGCCGGATTGCTGCCCTATCCCGGGCTCGACGGCGGCCCCATGCTGAAATGGTCACTGGTCGAGCAGGGCAGGAGCCGTCAGGCGGCGGACCGCTTCGTGCAGAGGGTTGACGGGGTGGTGGGAGCGGGTTTGACAGCCGGTGCGGTCGTAGCTGTCAAGAAAGGACGGCGCTGGCTGGCAGCCCTTCTCGGACTTCTGGGGCTGCTTGGTCTCGCTTTCGCGCTCGGCATCCTGCGCGAGGAGTAGGAGCGAGAAAAGGGGCACTGATGCTCACAATCAGAGTTCTCATAGGCGCAGCGCTTGCCATTCTGGGCAGGAAGCTGTTCTGGTTCTTCGTTGCTGCAGTGGGATTTGCGCTCGCTTTCTCGCTGGCTTCGCGTCTTATAAACGAGAGATCTGGCTGGCTGGTCTGGGGGATCGCCATCGGCGCCGGCTTGCTCGGCGCGCTGCTGGCGACCTTTGTGCAGCGGCTTGCGATCGGACTGGCCGGGTTCCTCGGCGGCGCGCTTTTCGCGCTGGGATTGATCGAGCTCATGAAGCTTGATGTTGGAGGCTGGGCCTGGTTGATTTGCCTGATCGCCGGCGTTCTTGGCGCGGCGCTGATTTCCGCCCTGTTCGATTGGGCACTGGTGATCCTCTCGTCGCTGAGCGGCGCGGTCTTGATCGCCCAGGGATTGGACCTCTCCCGGCCCCAGGCGCTGCTTGTCTTCGCCGCGGTTTTTCTCGCGGGTCTCGTCATACAGGCCCGTTGGCTGCTGACAGACCGGAGAAAAGAGGCTCTGTAATCCGCACTCGCACTCTGAGAGGGCGGTTTCTATTTGCAGATTCTCGAGGCTCGAACCTCAACCAGAAGCCTATCCGACATTGTTGCACGTCATCGATGAAGCTTAAAATCCCACCCGTCCAGACGATTGGCGATGCATGCCATCACTCAAATCGCTGGCCACCATCCAGACCTTGAGGGACGGGCATGATTCTGCTACCATTTGAACGTCATGAGCAGGCGGTCGAACCGGCACCCCGGGTTCGGCGTCGGATCCCCCATCCCTCGAAAAGTGCCAGCTGGCTCACAATTACAAGCGGACACGAGCATAAATGATGAGTCTATGGAACTCGTATGCCCAGCCAGCCTCGGTTGATGAGGCGCTCGACCTGCTGGCCGGGTGCACCGGCCGGAGCGCCATTATCGCTGGCGGAACCGATTTACTGCTCGACATGCAGCAGGGCAGGCATCCACCAGTCGATCTGTTGCTGGATGTGACCGGCATCGAAGAGATGACGCTCATCGAGCAGAAAGAGGATCACATCTTCCTGGGTGCAGCCGTCACGCACGCTGCCATCTTCACGAGCCCGCTCCTTCAGCGGCATGCCGCCTGCCTGGTGCAGGGCAGCGGTCTGGTTGGCGGACCGCAGGTGCGCAACGTGGCGACGATCGGCGGCAATGTCGCCCATGCGCTTCCCGCCGGCGATGGCACGATTGCCCTGCTGGCACTCGGCGCGAAAGCCCAGCTCGCCACGCAGGACGGCAGAACCTGGCTGCCCCTGGATAAACTCTTCGCCGGTCCGGGCCAGACCACATTTGACCGCAGCCGCACGATCCTGATCGGTTTCAGCCTGCCGCTCAGCGCAGGACGTGAAGCCTCAGCCTTCCACCGCGTGATGCGTCCACAAGGTGTGGCTATCGCGATTCTCAATATGGCGGCCTGGCTGCGCCAGGCTGATGACGGCCGGCTGGACAACATCCGCCTGGCGATTGGACCCAGTGGTCCGGTACCTTTTCGCGCACTGAAAACCGAGGCTGCACTGCGCAGCCAGCGCATCACGACGGGAATCCTGGCGGATGCTGCGCAGACCCTCCTGGGAGAGGCGCAGCTGCGGACAAGCAAGCACCGCGCCACCCACGCGTACCGGACGCACCTGGCAGGGTATCTGCTGGAACACACGGTCACGGCAGCGCTCGCCAAGCTGTCCCCGGCGGAAGCCGGCACCCAAAGTAGAAAACGCCAGCAGTCGTCGGCTGCTGAGACAGGGGGTGTCCCATGAGGAGCACGCTCTTCCTCATTGTCAACGGCCAGGAAATGCGGGTCAAGATCGAGCAGGACGAAATGCTCTCCCAGGTTCTGCGGGACCGCCTGGGCCTGACCGGAACCAAAATCGCTTGCGAAGAGGCCGAATGCGGTTCATGCACGGTATTGCTCGATGGAAAGCCAGTGCTGGCCTGCGAGCTGCCGGCGCTCAAAGCACATGGCAGAGAAGTTCGCACAATCGAGTCCCTGGCGCAGCATGGCACACTCCATCCACTGCAGGAGGCCTTCATCAGGCATGGTGCAATCCAGTGCGGATTCTGCACACCGGGTCAGATCATGACCGCCCTGGGATTGCTTGAGACCAGTGCCTCCCCAACCGTGGAAGAGATTCGCAACGCCCTGAAGGACACGCTCTGCCGCTGCGGCGCCTACCCGGCGATCGAACGAGCCGTGCAGGCGGCAGCCGTGGCTTTGCGAGAAAAGCAGCCGGTAGAAAGCCCGAGTTTCTCCCCTTCCGGAGAGTATCACCACATCGGGCGGCCGGCGACCAGGCCTGACGCCCGGGCGAAGGCCGACGGCAGCGCACTATTCGCTGATGACTACGATTTCCCGGGCATGCTGCAGGCCCGTGTACTGCGCGCCGGGGTTCCACATGCGCGCGTGCTATCCATTGACACAAGCGAGGCTGCTGCGCTGCCGGGCGTGCAAGCTGTGCTTACGGCAGCTGACGTTCCAGGCAAGCTCAACCACGGCCTGGTGACGCGCGACTGGCCGGCGCTTATCAGGGTCGGGGACAAAGTGCGCTACGTCGGCGATGCGCTGGCGATCGTTGCCGCTGACAACAGCAAGATCGCTGCAAGCGCGCTCGAGAAGATCAAGGTTGAACTCGAACCACTCCCGGTCGTCACGGGCCCGGTCGAGGCAGACCAGCCTGGCGCACCGCTCGTCCATGAAGACGGCAACCTGCTGGACGAGATCGAGGTCGTCAAAGGTGATGTCGAAGGCGGTTTTTCAGATGCTGACGTGCTGCTGGAGGGAGTCTATGAGACACCCACGATGGAGCACATCTTCATGGAGCCTGAGTGCAGCATCGCCCGTCCGCTGCCGGATGGTCGGATGGAGATTTATGTGGGTTCGCAGATCCCTTACGCAGACCGCGAGCAGGTTGCTGACTGCCTCAACATGCCCCAGGAGCAGATCCACGTCATCGGTACGCTGGTTGGCGGTGGGTTTGGAGGCAAGGAAGACATCGCCGGACAGATCCACGCTGCCCTGCTTGCTCAGGCTACCGGCCGTCCGGTCAAGCTTCTTTTCGACCGGCATGAAAGCCTGCTGGTGCACCCCAAGCGTCACGCCACCCGCATCCAGGTCAAGTTAGGCGCCAGGGCAGATGGCCGGCTGACTTCGGTTCTCACCGAGCTGTACGGCGACACTGGCGCCTACGCCTCGCTTGGAGAACACGTCATGACGCGCGCCACGACCCATTCCTCCGGGCCGTACATCAGCCCCAACGTGCGTGCCATTTGCAGGGCGATGTACACCAACAACCCACCCGCCGGTGCATTTCGCGGCTTTGGCGCCTTGCAAGCGGCCTTTGCGATCGAGATCGCCGTCGACGAGCTTGCTCATCGTCTCGGTATGAACCCGATCGAATTACGCAAACTAAACGCCCTGCGGGATGGATCGATCACCAATACCGGGCAGCACCTCGATCACAGCGTCGGGCTGCTGGAATGCATTCAGCGCGTCGAGGCAGAGCTGCACCTTCTTTGCGAAGGTCACGATCCCTTCGAACCTCAGAGGGTGGATGGACAGCCGGATTTACGGCGTGCATGGGGCTTTGCCATCGCGTTCAAGAACACCGGGTTGGGCGGAGGCGCGCCCGACAAGGCCGGAGCCGAGGTTGAGCTTTATGGGGATGGTTCGATTGAAACCCGTACCTCCTCGGCCGAAATCGGGCAGGGCCTGGTGAGCGTGCTGCAGATGATCACGGCGGAAGAACTCGGAACCGATTTGGAGCAGGTGCGGGTGCTGCTTTCGGACACCGACCGCACGCTCGACGGAGGCCCAACCACCGGCTCACGCCAGACCTTTGTGAGCGGCAATGCCGTCCGCTATGCAGCCAGCGCGCTGCGTCAGGCGATGAGCGCCACACTCTCCGAGAAGTACGATGTGCCGCCCGAGTCGATCCGCTATGTCGGCGGACTGGCACAGGTGGATGGGCAGCACGTATCCTTCGCGGAAATCGCTTCCCTCATGCGCCAGGAGGGGCGTGAACCGCGCGTCTCTTATGAGTACTGGGCGCCGAAGACCGCACCGCTGGGCGAAGGCGGCGACATGCATTTCGCCTTCTCGTTCGCCGCCCAAGCAGCCGAGGTCGAAGTCAACCTCGTGACGGGTGAAGTGCGCGTACCACACGTGATCGCCGCGACTGATGTTGGCCAGGCGATCAATCCGCTCGGGCTGCAGGGGCAGATCGAAGGTGGTGTCGTGATGGGGTTGGGACATACACTCACCGAAGAGTTCATCCTCGAAAATGGCCAGGTGATCACCGACCGCATGGCGCGCTACCGCATGCCCGCCATCCACCAGGCACCACAGATCACCTCGATCGTCGTCGAGCATCCCACGCGTGAAGGCCCTTATGGCGCCAAGGGAGTCGGCGAAATCTCGACCATGCCGACGCCCCCGGCGATCCTCAATGGCATCTATCACGCCTGTGGTGTGCGCCTGCGCTGCCTGCCGGTCGATCAAGACAGCCTGGCACTGAAGATTGCTTCTCAAACACAAGCCTGACCGGGCGCACGGCGCGAAATCCAAGGCGATGAACCTCCCACACGCCGGGTGACTTCCTGCACTGTGCAGGGATTACCGCAAGGGATACCATTTTGGATGCAATTTGGCCGAATATTGGCAGCAAAAGCACCACGCACGTGCTCGAGATCCGGAGAGACGGTTGGAGACCAGCCCCGAATTACCGAAAGCGAGGCCGGCATCCCCGCAGCACAATACGCGGGGTCCGCTGCGTGCGATCATCCTCGCATCGACCGGGGAGGATATCGGTCGATGCACACACTGCGATCTGTGCGAGAAGTATCTGAAGCCCGGGATGGACCTCACAATCGGCGAGCTCATGCAGTCGGCCACCCGCGACGAAAGCCGGGCGCTGAGCAGCCGCACGCTCTGGCTGGCGGATGACCTGCTCGGCCGGTCGCTGCGCTGCCAGGCCGGGCTGGATCTCGCATCAATCATACTCGTCCTGCAGCGCGAGGCGATCGAACGGGGATACGATCCGCCGGCGGAAGAGGTGCGCTGAATGGACAGGTCCTGACATGGGGATGAGACGATGAAACTAGCGATCACCGGTAAAGGGGGCGTCGGAAAGACGACGCTCACCAGCCTGCTTGCCTATGCCTACGCCGCCCGCGGTTATCGCGTGCTGGCGATCGATGCCGATCCATCACCCTGTCTGGGCCTGGCTCTCGGCATGCCGTCCGAGTTACTCGACGGGCTGACGCCTATCTCGCAGATGGACGAGCTGATTTACGAACGCACCGGCGCCCAGCCGGGCACGACCGGCGGGTACTTCAAGCTCAACCCGCGCGTTGATGACCTGCCTGACCGCTTCGCAGCCCAGCACCGCTCGATCAAGATGCTAGAGCTGGGCGCGGTGGATCTGGGTGGATCGGGCTGCATCTGCCCGGAGAGTGCCATCCTGCGTTCGCTCGTCACACACGTCCTGCTCCGTCGTGACGAGGTCGTGCTGCTCGATATGTACGCCGGTGTTGAACACCTCGGCCGGGCGACGGCCGACGCTGTCGATGCGATGCTGATCGTGGTCGAGCCGACCGCCCGCAGCCTGGGCACGGCGAATCAAATCAAAGAGCTGGCCCAGGACATCAAGCTTGAAAAGCTGTTCATCGTCGGCAGTAAGGTCCAGGACCAGGCCGACCGCGATTTTATCCGGGATCATTCGCCCGGTCTGCCGGTGCTGGGCTACCTGCCAGATGACCCGCTCGTGCGCCAGGCCGACCGGCAAGGTGCCGCCGTTTATGATCTGGCCCCCGGACTCGTCGCCGCGGCCAACGAAATCATCGAAAGCCTTGCACATGAGCTTGAGGCCTGATCCGGCGATACGTCATGCCGCCGGGACGACAAATTTCCTGTTTTGGACATATTTTGGGTAATTTTAATTGACTCATAGTTAAGAAGACCTATACTCAGAAGAGAAGTAAGAGCAGAAACGCCTTTACCAGCTTGTACCAAGCTGGCCAACAGCTATCCGGGAGCCCGCTATGTCCGTATTCTCACCTCGCCGCTATCAAGCCCCCTTCAAACCCTATCGCCGCGATGAAGAAACGATTCCGCTGCGGGTCTTTACGGCCTTCGAGCAAACGTTTAAAAGCGCGCTCTTCAGCTGCCGTATGTGCGGCAACTGCATCCTGCAGGAAACGGCTTTCATCTGCCCGATGACCTGCCCGAAAGGATTGCGCAACGGACTCTGCGGCGGGGCCTCGCCCGAACACTGCGAGGTCGACCCCTCCCGGCCTTGCACCTGGTACAAGATCTACGAGCGCTCGGAGCGGCTGGGGCGCACCGATCGCCTGCTCGAGATCAACGCTCCGCTGGATGGGGCCCGCGTCGGCCATGAGACATGGCTCGACCTGGTGCGAGTTTACCGCGAGCGCGATGCCGGGCCGCGCGTGCGAGACTTCTTCGTCAACCGCGAGAAGTTCAACAAGGAATGGGACGAGTTTTTCTACGACGTGCGCCAGCCAGATTGGTGGCAGGGCGATGCGCTCTACCATCCGCCGGCGTATGAAGCGCCGATCTCGCTGCTTGAAGCCAACTTGCGAACTGGCGAGTTTGTCACCACCGCCGAAATCGCCCCACCGCTGGGCGCTTCGGGCAAGATCATTCATAAGAAAGCCGGCTGGTTGAAAGGGCTCGTCTCCGCCGCCAACTTCACCGACAACGCCTCCGCTTCAGCCCGCATGAACAGCATGGCATCGAGCCGTATCTGCCTCGAAACAGGTCTCGAGCCGATCATGCAGCTTCAGGCGCGCGATCGAAGCCGGGTGGTGATCGAATCCGACGCCATGGGCGCCGCCGGACTCGGCATCCGCAACATCCTTTGCTTGAGCGGCGATCACCACCGCTTTGGACCGGCCCCGATGACCAAGCCGGACCAGTTCGACATGGACGCCGTGCAGGTGCTCTGGATGCTGCGGCGCATGCGCGATGACGGCATCTACCTTGACGGACGATCGATCAAGCAACGCCCGCAGTTCTTCCTCGGCGCAGCCGGATCGCCCTTCGGCGCACCAGCCAATTACGAGGCGATCCGCGCCGAGAAAAAGATCAACGCCGGCGCGCAGTTCATCCAGACCCAGCCGGTCTTCGACTACGAGGGCTTCCTCGTCTGGCTCGAAGCACTCGACAAACGCAACCTGCTGGATAAGGTCTACGTCCTGGCCGGATTGATCCCACTCAAGAGCGCCCGGGCAGCCCATTTCATGGCCGATGACGTGCCCGGTGTGGTCATCCCACCTGAGATCATCGCCCGCATGGACGCTGCTGGAGATGACAAAGAAGCCCAGCAGGAAGCCGGCGTGGCGATCGCCCTCGAGATGATCGAGAAGCTCAAGAGTACGCCAGGCATCAGCGGCATGCATATCATGGCCGTCCACTGGGAGGACATCGTACCCCGACTGGTGGAAGAAGCGGGCCTGCCGCTCCCGAGCATCACCGAATTGCCAGAGGTGGGAGAAGCGGAGGAGTAACCGAAGCCCCGCAACCCACAATCAGCCAAACCTTTCACATCCCCTGTCTCTGGACAGGGGATGTTTATCCGGAGTGGGAACATGGAGATCAGCCATGACCGAAGACATCGCAACCTGGCTTGAAGAACAGCCGTGGATCATGCTTGACGGTGCGATGGGCAGCCTTCTCATCGCAGCGGGCATTCCTCAGGGAACAGCCTCTGAACTCTGGAACGCGGAACGTCCCGATGAGATCGCCGCGATCTACCAGGCTTACATCGATGCCGGGGCGCAGATTTTCCTCACCAACTCCTTTGGAGGCAGCAGATTTCGCCTCGCCAAGCATGACCTGGGAGACAGGGTCACTGAGCTCAACCAGGCTGCGGCAGAGATCGCCAGGAAGGTCCTCGGAAAAGCGGATCACCCGGTGTATGTGGCCGGCTCAATGGGACCCTCTGGCGAACTGATGCAGCCTCTAGGACCGCTGACACCGGAAGAGGCGCGGGAGGGCTTCGCCGAACAGGCTCGTGCCTTGGCCGAAGGCGGCGTCGACTTGCTCTGGGTGGAGACAATGAGCGACCTGGCGGAGGTCCAATCCGCACTGGAGGGCATTCAATCTGCAGTCGATCTGCCTTTTGCGGTCACCATGACCTTCGAATCGCGCGGCCGGACGATGATGGGCGTTACGCCCGAGGCTGCGCTGGAAACACTGCTGCCCTACGGCCCGATCGCGATCGGCGCCAACTGTGGCAACGGTCCGGCGGAGATCGAAGGCGTGATCGAACATATGGCAGCCACGAATCCCCCGGTCCCGTTGATCGCGAAGTCGAACGCCGGCATGCCCCGGCTGGACGGCGACCAGATTGTGTATGACGCCACACCAGAAGTAATGGCTGAACACGCAGTGCGGGTTCGCGATCTGGGTGCGCGCTTGATCGGCGGCTGTTGCGGCAGCACCCCGGAGCACATCGTTGCGATGCACGCTGGCTTGAGCTCCGCGTAGCACTCAACTTCATTAATCGCTGAACAATAGCCTGTGGCGATGTCCTCCAGATCGGACACCGGGGATTCCCCCAATGACGGAAGCCCAAAGACTCGGACCTTGACGCGAACTGTTTTCTTTGGCACTCCCATCGAGAAAAAGTTGGCCTGCAGAGTGGGGAGTCTGGAATCAGGAAGCTCTGCTTCCAGCTATGCCCTGTTTGTGAGTCCCATGACATGCCCGTGGAGCCCAGCTGCTTTACCGCTGGGCATATGCGGAGCTCATGCACTCCAGAAGCAGGGTATCTCCTGCTGTAAACTTGATCAATAATTGTCCTGTTGGCGATTCCTAAAGCCGACGTGAACGCACCAGCAGCAGCGGGCGATCTACGCTCTGCAGCACGCCGGCTGCGACGCTGCCGTAGAAAACGCGCTGTAATCCGGTCCGTCCGTGGCTGGCCATGGCGATCAACTCGACATCATGCTCAACTGCTGTCTGGATGATCGTCTCGACCACCGATCCCTGGGCCAGCACTGTCTCGGTCTCCACCCCTTTTTCACGGAATTCAAGCGCCAATGATTCGACGGTAGGCAGGATCGCTTCCGCCCGGGCTGATCCATCCAGAGGTACCAGAATTTTCTCAAACAAGGCCTGTCTCCTTATGCAATGAGCGCAGCTTCAACAGATGCGCGGCAGCATCTCGCCCGCCAGCACATCGACCACCCGTGTCCCACCGATCGCAGTACGCATGAGCACCCGGCCGGCCTGCCCCTCTTCGACGGTGCCGATCCGGCACGCACCCTGTCCGTAAGGCTCAGACCGAAGCGCGTCCAGCGCGGTTTCAGCGTCATTTTCAGGCAGGATCACGACTAGCTTGCCCTCGTTAGCAACATACAGCGGATCGAAGCCAAGCATCTCGCAGGCAGCCAGCACCGCCGGATCGACGGGGATTGCGTCTTCGTCCAGCCGGATTGTGACTCCGCTCTGGTGGGCGATTTCATTCAAAGTCGTCGCCACTCCGCCGCGCGTGGGATCCCGCAGCGTGTGAACCGTCTCACAGGCCTCGAACAGTGCCTCGACCAGGCTGTTCAGCGGCGAAACGTCCGATTCGATTTCAGCCTCGAACTGCAGTTCCCCCCTCGCTCCGAGCACGGCGATGCCGTGATCCCCGATGTTTCCGGTAACAAGCACCGCATCCCCCGGATAGGCATGCGCCCCACCCACATCGCGGCCTTCCGGGATCCAGCCGACCCCGGCAGTGTTGATGAATAATCCGTCGGCTTTGCCGCGTTCAACGACCTTTGTGTCACCCGCCACGACTTGTACGCCAGCCTCCTGCGCTGCGCTCTTCATCGAGTCCAACACCTGCTCGAGCAGGAACATCGGCAAGCCCTCCTCGAGGATGAAGCCAGCCGTAAGCCACTGCGGTCTGGCTCCCATCACTGCCAGATCGTTGACCGTGCCGCACACCGCCAAACGGCCAATGTCACCGCCGGGGAAAAAGAGTGGGGAGACAATGTGGGAATCGGTGCTCAAAGCCAGGCGGGCGCCACCGGGAGCTGCGAGGACAGCGGCGTCGTCGCCGCGCAGCAAATCTTCATTCGCCAGCGGTGGGTAGAAGCGATGTGCGATCAGGTCGTGCATCAACTTGCCGCCGCTGCCATGCCCGAGCACGACGGTGTTGTCGTGCGCCAGCGGCAATGGGCAAACCAGCCCATGGATGACGATAAATTCGGATTCTTCAGACATTACATCCTCGCATTGATTCTTCGCGGGTGATGTCTAACACTGGAATCTCGCAAGATGCCTCCCGTCGGTCAGGACATTGCGACGAATCATGCTTTGGAATCCGGGAGCTCTGCTCCCGGCCACAAGCAGAGCTTGTGGATTCCAAATGTTAGAAATCATCACGCACACATACCTTATCAATTGGGATTGCCATAATGCTCTGTATGCATTCTTGCTCAGCCTCCCTCATAAACCACCTGTAGCTAGAGAACGCATACTCCTCGGGATGTTCGACAAGACCATGCTTAACCGGATTAAAGAGCACATACTTCATTCGAGCTAAATATGAACGTTCAAAGCTAATAAGTGCATCCCAGTAGTTCTGCCATATTCTTCTTCCACTTGCACCATCAATCTTGTTGACGAATTTCGCTGTAATAGAATGCAGCGGGCGGACGAGCCGAGTAATCCTATATTCCTTCTCGTTAGATCTGACAATCAGATGGTAATGATTATCGTGAACAGCCCATGCATCGGGATTCCATCCCAGGTCCTGTAATAATTCGAACAGCGTCTCCAGGAAAAACCATTTCCTTCGATCACCCCATAAGAATGGTCGCTTCTGATATGTACAAGCCGTGACCATATAGATTGACTCTGGAAGGAAGTAATGTGGTGGCGAATTTCTGTTCTTAAAGTACTCCCCCATCCCTCCCCCCTCGTACCCGCTTTATTCCACCGGGACCCGCCCGTAGCGGTAGTACGCGGCGCAGGCGCCCTCCGCCGAGACCATCGTCGCACCCAGCGGGTGCTCAGGCGTGCACTGCGCGCCGATCGCCGGGCAATCGAGTGGCTTCTTCAGTCCCTGCAGGATCTCGCCGGCAATGCATAGTGGCGATTCCTGTGGAGTGATCTCCGCCACGTCAAATCGTTTCTCAGCATCGAATGCTGCGAACTCCGGGCGCAGCCGCCAGCCGCTGCCCGGGATCACACCAATGCCGCGCCACTTGCGGTCGCAACCCTCGAACACGCGTCCGATCAGCTCCTGTGCTGGTCGGTTGCCAGCTTCTGTCACCACCCGGGAATATGCATTGCCCACACCAGCCTCGCCTGCTTCAAGCCTGCGCACCGCTTCGAGGATCCCCTGGGCAATGTCGAGCGGTTCAAAGCCCGTCACCACAATCGGCACGCCATACTGCTCGGCGATCGGTGGGTACTCCCAATAGCCCATCACAGCACACACGTGTCCGGCTGCCAGAAAGCCCTGCACCCGGTTGTGCGGTGAGCCGAGGATGGCATGCATCGCCGGGGGTACCCGAACATGAGAAACCAGCACGGAGTAGTTCTCCAGCCCGAGCGCCTGCGCCTGAACCACGCTCATCGCGTTCGGTGGCGCTGTCGTCTCGAAACCGATAGCGAAGAACACGACCTGTTTCTCGGGATTGGCGGCAGCCAGCTTGACAGCGTCGAGCGGCGAGTACACCACGCGCACGTCGCCACCCGCAGCGCGCACGCTAAACAGATCACGCCCCGAACCAGGCACACGCAGCATGTCGCCATAAGAAGTGAAGATCACCTCGGGCTGGGAGGCGATCGCCAGCGCCTTATCGATCAACTCGATCGGCGTGACGCAGACCGGACATCCCGGGCCGTGCACAAGCTCGATCTCGGAGGGTAAAAGCTGATCAAGGCCCGAGCGTACGATCGAATGCGTCTGCCCGCCGCATATTTCCATGATCGTCCATGGGCGGGTCACCGTACGCCGGATCTCCTTCAACACGCCCCCGACCAGGCTAGCGTCGCGGTACTCGGTCAGGTGCTTCACGCCACGCCGCCTTCCGGGCCTAATTCACTTTCCAGATCAGCGATCTCCCGCAGCAGCGCCAGTGTTTCCTGCGCTTCCTGCTCGCTGATACGGCTGATTGCAAATCCGACGTGGATGATCACGTAATCACCGACCTGCGTCTCGGGCACGTATTCCAAGCAGGCTTCACGTTGAACGCCGCCGAAATCGACCGTGCCCATCAACAGACCGTTCTCTTCATGCAGTTCAATCACTTTACCGGGTACACCCAGACACATCGTCAAGCCTCCTTCACGGGCGCTTGCACGCCCGGACTTTCCTTCACCTCACCCCCTGACCAACTTGCCGCGGCGACGGCTGCCTGACCTAACGCCAGCCCACCGTCATTCGCCGGTATGACGCGGTGGATAAGGACGTCAAATCCATTACCGCGCATAAGTGCGACAGTCCGCCTTAAGAGGACCATATTCTGCCAGACGCCACCGCTCAACGCGACGACACTGCATCCCGTGTTCGCCCGGGCTTGCACGCAGAGCTCGAGCGCAGCACGCGCCAGGCCGTTGTGGAAGCGGGCTGAGATGCGGCCGATGGAAACCCCGCGGCGGTGATCCTTGACCACGGCCGCGATGACTGGCGCTGCATCGAAAATCCCATCGTCGATATCGAATGAGTAGCCGTCCCGTTCATCGGGATCGAGCAGCGCTTCCAGCTCGATCGCCGCCTGCGCCTCGTAGTTGACCACTTCCCGGACGCCGCAAAGCGCTGAGACAGTGTCGAATAATCTACCCAGGCTCGATGTGGGTGGTGAGTTCAATCCGCTCGCGAGCATGCGGGCGATTACATCCCTCTCAGCCTCTCCGGCAGCCTGGACCGGGGGCAGATCCTCGTCCCACGCCTGGCCAGCATGCTGAAGCCAGGCCAGCGCCACCCGCCATGGTTGGCGCGCGGCCTGGTCACCGCCAGGAAGCGGAACGTACGCCAGGTGCGAGAGGCGCTCAAACGAACCATATCCGCAATACAGCACTTCACCGCCCCAGATGGCGCCATCCTCGCCGTAGCCAGTTCCATCGAACGACAGCCCGATCACGCGCTCATCTGTTGTGAGGCCGTGCTCGGCCATGCAGGCTGCGATGTGCGCGTGGTGATGCTGAACGCCGAGAATCTGCAGGCCCGTCTGTTGCGCAATATCTCGGGCGTAGCGCGTTGCCATGTAATCAGGATGCAGATCGCAGGCGATGACCTGCGGCTGCACCCGGAAGAGTTTCTGGTAATGCTCGACGGCGTCTTCAAACGCCTGCAGTGTCTCGAAATTCTCCATGTCGCCGATGTGATGGCTGAGAAAAGCATAGCGTCCGCGCGTCAGGCAGAATGTATTCTTCAACTCGGCGCCCGCCGCCAGGATCGAGGGGCCCTCCCAGGCGAGGTGGATAGGGTAGGGAGCGTAGCCACGCGCACGCCGCAGCGGATAGACGCCGCCTTCAAAGCTTCGCACGACCGAATCGTCACATCGTGTTCGGATCGGGCGGTTGTGGAGCAGGAAGCCGTCTGCCAGTCCACCCAGCCGCTCGCGCGCTTCCTCATTTCCTGTTGCGATCGGCTCTTCGCTTATATTTCCGCTCGTCATCACCAGCGCTGCGGGAAAACCTTGAGCTGGTTCGAGCAGCAGCTCATGCAGCGGCGTGTAGGGCAGCATGACCCCCAACGTAGCCTGCCCAGGAGCGGCTGCAAGCGAGACCCTGCTGTCCGCGCGGCGCTTGACGATCACGATCGGCCGCTCAAGCGACGTGAGCAGCTCTACGTCGGCTGGATCGAGTTCGCATTCCCGCTTCACTGCCGCGAGGTCATACATCATCAGCGCGAAAGGTTTATCGACCCGCAGCTTGCGCTCGCGCAGCCTCCGAACCGCAGCATCATTCATCGCATCGCATGCCAGGTGGAAGCCGCCTAGCCCTTTGATCGCCAGAATGGCACCGTTCTGCAGCAATTGCCGGGCCGCAAGCAGCGCATCCTCACGCTCCACGGCCGGCTCGCCCGGAACCTCGAGCCAGATGTGCGGTCCGCAAATCGGGCAGGCGACGGGTTGAGCATGGAAGCGGCGGTCAAGCGGATTTTCGTATTCCTCAGCGCAGTCAGGGCAGAGTGCAAAATCAGCCATCGTCGTATTCGGCCGGTCGTAGGGGATGTCGGTGATGATCGTGAAGCGTGGGCCGCAGTTGGTGCAGTTGATGAACGGGTAACGGTAGCGCCGGTCGGCCGGATCATGCAGCTCGGCCCGGCAATCGTCGCACAGACTCACATCGGGCGATATCGGCTGGTACTCGCCCGGCTTTGGTTCAGAGCTGAGAATTTCAAAGATACTGAAGCCGGGCGCGTCGAAATCCTCATGCACAACCTGATCGATGTGCGCCAACGGTGGTGCCTGCGTCTCAAGCTCAGAGACGAACGCTTCCAGCGCTTCGGCCTCCCCCTCGGCCTCAATTTGCACACCACCCGAGGTATTGCGCACCCAACCGGTCAGCGCATGCCGCTGCGCAAGGCTGTAGACGAAGGGTCGGAAGCCAACGCCCTGCACAACCCCCTGAATTTGGATCCGGACCGCACGCCTGACTGCCATGCCTACTCCTGCTGAACTTCCTTCAAACCCGCGCGCACCCACTCCAACCATGCTCCGAGCCCCTCTCCGGTTCGGCAGGAGAGCGGGAAGGTCACCAGGCCCGGGTTAAGCATCTCCACGCCGGCCTGGAAATACTCCAGGTCGAAATCAACATAAGGTTGCAGGTCGATCTTGTTGACCACGAGGGCTTCTACCCCGCGGTACATGGCCGGATACTTATAGGGCTTGTCATCTCCCTCCGGCACGGAGGCGATCAGGACCGAGGCATGCGTGCCCAAGGCGAAGCTCGCCGGGCAGATCAGGTTGCCGACATTCTCCACGATCAGCAGATCAAGCTCCGCCAAATTCATCTGCTCCAGGGCGCCGTGCAGCATGACCGCATCAAGATGGCACTCTCCGCCGGTATTGATCTGCACCGCAATCGCGCCAGCTGCGGCTGCGCGATCCGCGTCGATGTTCGTGGCGACATCGCCGTCGACGACGCCCACGCGCAGCTCGTCCTTCAGGCTCGAAAGCGTACGCTCAATGAGCGAGGTCTTGCCTGCCCCCGGGGATGCCATCAGGTTCAAACCAAACACTCCGTGCCGGTCAAGATGGGCGCGGTTCTCCCTGGCCAGCCGATCGTTGGCGCTGAGGATGTTCTCCACAACCTGCACGCGTTCTTTCATCCCTGTTCCCTTTCTTCCCGGGCACGCACCTCTTCAGCGCTCTCGACCTCAATTGCCTCCATGCGGAATTCCTCGCCCGAGACCACCTTCACATGCCTGCCGCCGCAGACCGGGCAGGCCAGCTCGCCCTCGCCAGGCTGGTAACCCTTCCCACAGTCCAGGCACAACATTTCTGCTGGAATCCGCTTGAAGTGCAGTTGCGCGCCGGCGGCGATTGTATCGGCGCTGATCATGTCCCAATAGAACTGGACCGAATCGTCGACGATCGAAGCCAGCTGGCCGATGACCAGGTAGATGTCCGTTACACGCGCCGCCTGCGCCGCCTGAGCGTGGCGCAGCGCGATTTCGAGGATGCTTTCCGTTACAGGCAGCTCATGCATATCACTCTCTTGCCTATGAGGATAATCTTTGACCGATTTCCCATCCAGTGGAAAATGTCACAAAACAGGCCTGATTCCCGCCTAATAGCTCCTCGACAAAAAGCACAATTTTCTCTGTCATTTCTCACCCTCAATCGGCCCGATCTTCACATCGCCTGGATGATTTTCTCTCTTTGCAGGAAAGAAATCGGCTCGTAGAATAAGCGTACGTGATCGGGGTTCGACCCTGCAGCAAAATTTCCCCCTCTGCACCACAAGCATCAAACAGAAGAAGGAAGGTGACATGTCAGGATCACCGATCGTCGAAACCTTTGGTCTGAGCAAGGCCTACAACGGCACGCAGGCGCTCAAAGGATTAAACCTCACCGTACAACCGAATTCGATCTTCGGCTTCCTTGGCCCAAATGGCGCCGGGAAGACAACCACGATGAAACTGCTCCTGGGCTTGATCCGCCCAACCGCTGGCGGTGCGAAGGTCTTCGGGCTCGACATCGGCAGGGACAGCGTCGAGATCCGCTCGCGCATCGGTTACCTGCCGCAGGATCCGCGTTTCTACGAACACATGACCGCCCGTGAGACGCTCGAATATACGCTGCGCTTCTTCTTCAGCGGGCCGGCTGCGCTGCTTGACGAACGCATCAGAGAAACGCTCGAACTGGTCGGTCTGGCGGACAAAGCCGACCGCCCGATCAAGGGCTTTTCCGGCGGCGAACGGCAGCGGCTGGGGATCGCCCAGGCACAGATCAATTACCCGGATTTGATCATTCTCGACGAACCAGCCGCCTCGCTCGACCCGCTCGGCCGGCATGACGTGCTCGAGGTCATGAGCCGCCTGCGCAAACACACGACAATCTTCTACTCAACACACATCCTGGACGACGTCCAGCAAATCAGCGACACCGTCGCCATCCTCAACCATGGTGAGTTGGTCGCTCATGGCCCGATCGAAACGCTTCTGGCCGGCAGCGGCGGTGTGGTGTTCTCACTCTATCTGAAAGGAGATCTGGCCAGGGCGCAGGACCGAGTGGCCAGGCAGCCCTGGGTATCAGATATCCAGGTAACAGAGAAGGCTGGCCTGACCCGCTGGCTGGTCAGCGTAAGCGACGAAGCAGCCGCCGAAGTCGAATTGCTTCCAGCGGTCCTGCAGGGTGGAGAGGCGATCGTCGTCGAATACGGGCGCAAACGCTACGAACTGGAAGAGGTCTTTATGAACATTGTGGAAGGAGGCAGCCATGCCGGCGAATAAGGATCTGATCCCCGTTCACAGCCGCGGGTGGAGCGGCGGCATGGCGAACATGCTGAGCGGCGAGCTAGGTCGCTGGTTCGGCACGCGCACCTGGTGGACACAGGCGTTGTTATGGATCTTCATCATCGACGGTTTGCTGCTGGCGATCCTTGCTCAGGACGAGGGCGTCGGCTTACCTGATGTCACCACGCTGTACGGCATCTTCGCCGGGATGTTTCCATCGATTGCCGTCGTGATCGCTGCGCAGGACGCCATTGTCGGCGAGAAAGAGAAAGGTACGGCAGCCTGGGTGCTCTCCAAGCCAGTCTCACGCATCTCCTTCATTCTCTCCAAGGTCATCGCCTACGCGCTCGGCGTGCTGGTCTCACTGGTGCTTATCCCGGCGGTGATCGCATACCTCGAGATCCGCTTTGTCGGCGGGATCGAGCTCGAGCTTGGAGGCTATGCGCTGGGAATCGGCATGCTCTGGCTTTACCTGTGCTTCTACCTGGTGCTCACGCTCATGCTGGGGACGTTCTTCAGCTCCAGGCCAGCGGTGATCGGCATTCCACTGGCGCTCGCCTTCGGCCAGCAGCTGCTCTTCGGCCTGCTCCCGGCCGCCATCAAGGTCATGCCCTGGACAATCGCGGTGCCCTATGGTTCGATGGATTACTCGATCATCTCGGCCACGATGGCCGGGCGCACAGCGCAGGAGATGCTGCCGTTCTACATCGCGTGCGGCGCCATGGTCGTCTTTGTATTTGTGGGACTCTGGCGGTTCGAGCGTGAAGAGCTGTAGGTTCAGTCAATACACAAAACGCCGCCCGGAATGGATGGGCGGCGTTTTCGCGTCCATGGAGCGGGTCACTGAGCGTCCTGCGCTTTGAGGTAGGCGATGATGGCTTGAATCTGGCTGTTGGAGAGATCGAAGTCGGGCATGGCGCTCGGGCCCCGAATCGAAGCCGGGTCGCGCAGCCAGGTATCGAGTGTTTTTTCGTCCATGCGCGTAGTTACACCACGCAGGTCCGGACCGACGTAGCCGCCGTAGCTGCCGATGATGTGGCAGCCGCGGCAATCGTACTCGTCGACCATTTGGGCGCCCGTCGCGACCGGGTCACTCAAGTCGACGCGCTTGATGATGTTGGTCCAGAAGCGGGGGGGTGCAAGCAGGAACCAGAGCATAATGAGCACGGCAAACGATGCTCCAATCCAGCCCCACGGGATTTGAATGGTTGAGGTTGGCTTTCGCCTGCGATCCATACCTGACCTTTCCGCAGCGCCGATGCTGCACCTGGAAAGTACTCTATCACACAGTTGCCGGTTACGCGCTTACGGTCACCCTTCGAATTTCCGAGCTGATTGTCGATCTCATTCTTGAGTTGTTAAGGTGCATGTACCGTCTCGGAGAACAGATTCTGCTCTCCAGCAGGAATGCGGTTGCACTGCATGCGCATCGCCGACTACGTTGCCAAGCGCAGCAACGCCGCTGGATGCCGTGTAGTTCCGAATTGGCCTCGTCTAGCCTGTAATCGCTTGCGCCAGCTCACGCGGCGTCAGGCCGGGTGCCTGTACGCCGCGTTCGAGGAAGAAAGCTCCGATCATCTCGGACACCACCCGGGGGTCATCCCGGACTCCCTCCAGACTGCGTTCCAGCGCTGGAATGGAATCAGGTGGAAAAATAAAGAAATCACCTGAGAGATGCAGGTCGTGCAGACAGCCTTCCTCCAGCAACGCCGAGACCCGTATGAGGCCACCGCGCGCTTTGTGGCTGGAGTGTATCAACTCGACCCCATCGCGAATCTTCACCTGGCGGGAGATGCGCTTCCGGCGGTCATTCTGGTAAAGCCACTCCGGCGTGTTCATCATGTCGAAGAGCCGGTCGGCTTCTGCCCGCAACCTCTGGTCAGCCGTATTCCGGCGGTCCATCGGGCCGAGCAGCGTCTCGTACCGCCGGATCAGGGCGCTGGCAAGCGCCTCCACAGGCGGAATTTTCCCGGTCTCCCTGTCCATGGTGGTCAGATTCTCAGCGAGCGATTTGTAGATCTTGTCCCGGAATTTTTCGTCCGGGACAAGCAGAACCCGGCTCATTTGTTCATAATCGAAGGTGAGAATGAAGTTCCCCACCAGTACATTCATGCTTTCGATCTCGGCCGCTCCATTGCCCGATATCTTCCGTCCACCTACCAGGATGTCATTGGCCGGCTTGAAGACCGCCGGCACGCCGAACTCATGGAATGTCTCGACAACCGGCATGAGCAGCATTTCGAAGAACGCCCCCTTCGAGGTCGGGATGCCTGGACGATCGGCATAGAGAACAAGCTGATAAAAGAGTTGTCCCGAATCAAGGTAAACCGCTCCCCCACCGACTTCACGCCGGAACACTGGCAGGTTCTCTTTACGGGCGTATTCGAGGTCGATTTCCTGCTCTACATCCTGGTGATAGCCGATGCAAACATAGGGCGTGGCCGGCCGTAAGATGAAGAGCGCCTCCCGCCCGAGATGCGCTGCCGCATGGTAGTACGATTGACTTTTCCCCCACTCAACCCGATCAAGAAAGTAAGCTTCCATCACAACCCCTCACGTCTCTCCCCCTGGGGGATTCCATGCGCGCAACCTGCTTTCAACCTGCTGTACAACCCTCGGCAGGCACGCTTGAGCAACCGGACTCAGCTCGGTTCCCATAGCCAGGCTGGCCGGCTGGATCCCAATCAGGTGCAGGCGCTCCGGCAGCGCACCCCGGATTTCAGCCAGGCCGAGAACTTCCTGGAAAGTCGTCTGATGCAGAGAGAGCTTGACTCCGCTGTAGCGCGGGATCTGCTCTCCAGCGAGCTCGATTACCGTTCCTGGTTTCTGCCCGGCATCCACGCAATCGATGAGAATAAGCGAGTCGGCTGCTTCCACCAGCGGCAGTAAATTCAGCCCGAGCGTGCCCCCGTCAACGAACTCCACTCCCGGGAGGTCCGCCGCGTGCTGCTTCTGGAGCGCTCGCACAACGTGCACCCCGAACCCCTCATCCGAATTGAGCAGGTTGCCCAGACCGAGCACAAGCACGCGTCCGCTGAACTGCCCGGCCTGGGTCCCTTCCGCTCCCTCATCCATTACCGCTGCGGATTCCATACCGATTCAGCACACGCTGTGGCCCAGGTGGACCTCGGTCAGCGGCTTCCCTTGCGCGTCCACCATGTGAACAGCGCATGCCATGCAGGGATCGAAGCTATGGATCGTACGCAGGATCTCAAGCGGCTGATCGGGGACCGCCAGCGGTGTTCCCACCAGCGAGGCTTCGTACGCTCCTGCCTGACCCTGCGCATCGCGCGGCGAGGCATTCCATGTGGTAGGGACGACCAGCTGATAGTTGCTGATCTTCCGGCCGTCGATCACCACCCAGTGGCCCAACGCGCCGCGCGGCGCCTCGGTGAAACCAAAGCCCTCGGCATGACCTGGCCAGGAGAGCGGATCCCAGCGCTCACCGTTGAACGTCGCCGTATCACCGGCGGCGATATTCGCTAACAGGTCCTGGTAATAGCCCTGCATCGCATCGACAAAGACCTTGGTCTCAATCGCCCGGGCGGCGGTACGTCCGAGGGTCGAGAAGACCGCTTCGACCGGCGCATTGAGCGTATTCAGGACGGTTTCCGTCAATTGGCGGGTCTGCTCGTGGCCGCTGGCATACAGCATCAGCACGCGTGCCAGCGGTCCGACCTCCATCGGTGTACCCTTCCAGCGCGGCGCTTTCAGCCACGAGTACTTCGAATCCACGTTCAGCTGTTCATAAGGCGGCTGCGGCCCGGTGTAGTCGAGCACTGTCTCGCCCTGGAACGGATGCAGTCCAGCCGAGTCGCCCCCGGCATAGTCGTACCAGGAGTGCATCACAAACTCCTGGACCTGGGCGAAATCTTTCGGATCGGGGTCGATGATGTTCGTCAGATCCCGACCGAGAATTACGCCGCGCGGGACGAGGAACTGGCTCGTGTCGTGGATGTCATCGCCGGGGAATTCGCCCCAGCAAAGGAAGTTGCCAAGCCCTTCACCCAGGCCGGCGTAGTCCGTGTAGTAGGGCGCAATTGCCAGCAGATCGGGCAGGTAAACCTGGTCCACGAACTCGATCATCTTCTGTATGGCGTTTCCGACGACCGAGAGCCGTTCGGCGTTCAGTGCCTCGTCGCTGTTGATGTCGATCGGACACGGCACACCGCCGACCAGGAAGTTCGGATGCGGGTTTTTGCCGCCGAAGATGGTATGCACGGCGACCACATCCTTCTGCCAATCGAGCGCTTCAAGGTAATGCGCCGTCGCCAGCAGGTTCACCTCTGGCGGCAGCTTGTATGCAGGATGGCCCCAGTAGCCGTTGGCGAATATCGAAAGCTGGCCGCTGTCGACGATCGCCTGCAACCGGGACTGGATACCCTGGAAATAACCCGGCGAGCTTTTCGGCCAGGGCGAGATCGACTGCGCAATCTGAGAAGTCGCTGCCGGATCCGCTTGAAGCGCGTTGACTACATCGACCCAATCCAGCGCATGCAGGTGGTAGAAGTGCATCACATGATCGTGCACATACTGTTGGCCGATCATGATGTTGCGGATCAGGTTGGCGTTCTTCGGGATCGTGATGTCGAGCGCATCTTCAACCGCCCGGATCGAGGCGAACGAGTGCACCGTGGTGCACACGCCACAGGCGCGCTGGGCGAACGCCCACGCTTCGCGCGGATCACGGTCTTTGAGGATGATCTCCAGCCCGCGCACCATCGTGCCGGAGGAATATGCCTTCTGTACCGTTCCCGCTTCGTCGACCTCCGCCTCGATACGCAGGTGGCCCTCGATGCGTGTCAGTGGATCGATAACCAGTCGTTGGCTCATGCTGGATCTCCTATCGGGGCTGCTCACGCAGCCAGGCTAGAGCTTCTTCTTCGCTGTCGAAATAGCGCACCTCATGCAAGTAGTAGCTCTCAGGAACGACCAGCAGATCAGGGTCGATCTCTGCCCCGAAAATAGCGCTGGTCGGCAGCATAGGGCGCATATGTTTGAGATGTCGCGCGCATTCCTCGGCGGTTGTATCCGTCAAATCGATCAACAGCTTGCCGCGGTAGTCTTCAAAGAACTGTGCCAGCGACTGTATATCCTCCGGTGTGAAGGTGCCGGCGTGCCTACAGCGCATTACCCCGCGCTCAACAGGACTAAGAGAAAACGAGGCCATCATTCATCCCTCCCGTTCATGCTTGTGCTCCAGCAGAAC
>JARRJK010000061.1:0-13757 GCA_037379555.1 Anaerolineales bacterium
GCAAAATAAATACGGGAGGAAGGATATTGGGGGTTAGCCTCCGAGGTAAGCCTGCTTGACCTGTGGGTTTTCCAACAGCTCGGAAGATGGACCCTCGAGCACCAGGACGCCGTTCTCAAGCACGTAGCCGCGCTGGGCGAACTGCAGCGCCATGCGGGCGTTCTGCTCGACAAGCAGGATGGTTGTCCCTTCCTGATTGATATCCTTCAACGCGGCGAAGACGTCCATCATCAGCAGGGGCGCCAGGCCCATCGATGGTTCATCGAGCAGCATCATGCGCCGGGCACTCATCAGAGCCCGCCCGACGGCCAGCATCTGCTGTTCGCCGCCGCTAAGGGTGCCGGCTTTTTGGTCGATGCGTTCCTTCAGCCGAGGGAAGACTGAGAAAACCTGCTCCCGATCGCGCTCGATCGCGTCGCTATCTGTCCGGGCGAATGTGGCCAGCTTGAGATTCTCGTTGACGGTCAGGTTTTCGAACAAGCGACGGCCTTCAGGGACGTGCGAAATTCCCAGCTCCGTCACGACCTTATCTGCGGGGTAATCCAGCAAATCTTCACCCTGGAACAGCATGGTCGATCCGGTCTGCGCGGGGATCATGCGTGAGATCGCGCGCAGTGTGGTGCTTTTTCCCGCCCCGTTGGCGCCGATGATGCAGACGATCTCACCTTCTTCCACCTCGAAGCTGATGCCATGCAGGGCTTTGATGTTGCCGTAGGAGACGGCGAGGTTTTTAACCGTGAGCAGCATCAGATCACGACCTCCTTGCCCAGGTAGGCATCGATCACTTCAGGGTCGTTGCGGATTTCCTCGGGTGTGCCCTCAGCGATTACCTCGCCGAAATTCAATGTCTGTATGATCTCGCATAGCTCCATGACAACCTTCATACGGTGTTCGATGAGGAAGATCGCTATGCCGATCTCGCGGTGCACCTGCCGGATGATGTCCATCATTTGGATCAACTCCTCCGGGTTCATTCCGGCGGTGGGTTCGTCCAGGAACAGCACCTTAGGTTCTGTTGCGAGCGCGCGCGCAAGCTCAACTCTCCGTTGGGCACCATACGGAAGGTTGGTGACGATTTGATCTGCTAGGTGGGGGATTCCGACCAACTCAAGCAGTTCCATCGCCAACTCATCGGTGGCCTTCTCTTCTCTAACACGCTTGCTGGTGCCAAAAAATGCCCCGACAAGCCCATAGGTGAGCTTGGAGTAGCGTGCCATCTTCACATGGTCGAGCACGCTGAGATAGCGCCACAAACGCAGATTCTGGAATGTGCGCCCCAGGCCGCGCGCCGCAATTTCGTTCGTCTGCAGACCCTTGATCGAACCGCCGTCGAGCAGAATCTCCCCCTCAGTCGGGGTGTAGATGCCCGTGATCAGGTTGAAGATCGTGGTTTTACCAGCGCCATTAGGTCCGATCAAACCGCGTATCTGACCTGGCTCGAGGGTGAGGTTGTAGTTGTACACGGCGCGCAACCCGCCGAAGAAGTGGGTCATATCATGGACTTCAAGCAGCGGCATGTTCCTCTCCTTCCGAGGCTTTTTTCTTGGGGTGGAACAGCCTTTCCACGTTGAATTCAGTGAAGGCGATCAATCCAGTCGGCCGGTAAATCATGATCAGGATGAGCATGATGGGGATGATGATCCATTTGAAGATATCCAGCGGGCGTAGAGCTTCGCTGATCAGGCTCAATCCAACCGCGCCGACGATCGATCCGGAGACCGAATTCAGGCCGCCGAAGTAAACCATGGCGAGAACTTCAGCCAGCTTGCGGATGCCAAAACTATCTGGGTTGATATACCGCAGCACATGTGCGAACAACCCGCCAGCCACACCCGCCCAGAACGCCGCGAAGAGGAAAGCCGTCATTTTGGTTTTTCGTGTGTCTACCGTCATGGCGGCGGCGGCAAGCTCACCATCTCGAACGGCATTGAGGGCTTTACCCATCGTCGAGCGCACGAAGTTGTTGATGATCCAAATGGAGAGGATAGTCCATATAAAGACAATTGGCAGAGTGGCATAATCGGGCTGGTTGCTGATCCCGCGCGCGCCTCCGACGACTTCCATGTTCTCAAAGAAGCTCTTTGTAATGAACATGAATGCCAGCGAGATGATCGCCAGGTAATCGCCACGCGTGCGGAAGGAGGGGATCGCGACCAGCAGTGCTCCAAAAGCTGAGACCAAGCCACCAAGTATGAGGGCCAGCGGAAACATGAAAGGGCCTAACGCAGGTGGCAGCAGCGCCTCTCCAAAGCGGTTTTCCGAAACGAATAACACAATCGTAAAAGCGGAGGCGACGTAGGCGCCGACGGACATGAAACCCGGGTGCGAACATGAGAACTCACCCATGTAACCGTTTACAACATTGAGACTGAGGGTGAGGATAATCGAGATCATCGCTAAGCGGGCGACAAGCACACGATAGTCGCTGATGTCGCACCAGATTTGAAGCACAGCATAGAGCAGCACCAGGTGGGCGAGCGCCGTGACGATCAATGGATAACCGGTTAATTTCGCCGCGATTCGGTTGGCGACCGGTGAGGTGAAGCGCGCTACGATCCCGATCGGAAGAATATAAATCAGAGCCATAAACAGCAACACGCTGGGTGTGAGGGCTGGTTTGCTCAGGATCGCAACTGCGCCGAAGAGGGCCGGGATCTTCGATAACCCCAGCACGTGTGCAAGCGGGAGACCGATGAGCTGTTCGAGACCGACAGTGACCAATGCGGCGCTTAGCCACCCGAGGAGAGGGACTGACCGGTATGGTTCCCAGATTTTGGAAAGGAGCGCACGCATTCGCTGCCGTGTGGAGGGCGTAGAAGCTAAGTTCGTTGTCATCGCTTATCCTTTCTGGAGATTACCAACCATCATCACAGCCGCAGTTGAGCGCTGAACGGTTCACCGAAGAAGCCGTGCGGCCGGAAGGTCAGGATGATCAGGATGATTGCGAAGGCGATCAGATTGCGCATGGTGGAGGGGAAGATCACCGCTGTAAAAATCTCGATGAAACCCAGCAGGAACCCCGCCAGGCCGGCACCGACGATCGATCCGCGGCCGCCGAGGATTGCCGCTACGAAAGCCTTCCATCCAAAGAGAATACCCATGTTGGGATCCAGCACTGGATAGGCTATGCCGTATAAAATCCCCGCCGCTGCTGCAAGCGCAGAACCGAGGGCGAAGGTCATCAGGGCAATCTGATTAGTCGAGATGCCCATCAGCGGTACGACGACGTAGTCGTAGGCCATGGCGCGCATCGCCATGCCCCATTTTGTGCGGCGAACGAACTGGTGCAGCACCAGCGTGAGCAGGATCGAGACAAACACGATCAATATCTTCTTGTTTGTAATGCTCACGCCAGCAATCTTGATCGTGGCTGACTGGATTAACTGCGGGAAAGACAGACGCTGGGGACCCAGGATCGCCAGGTTGCCAGTCTCGAGAATGATGCCGATCATCAGGCCGGTGATGGCGGCCGAGGCGCGCGGGGCGCCGCGCAGGGGGCGATAGCCGATGCGCTCGATCAGCATCCCAACCAGCGAGTTGAGGAACATGGAGATGATCAACGTCAGCACCAGCACCAGGCCGAGCAAGACGCCGGACGGCAGGCCGATCAGGCCGCCCAGGTCGAGCGCCAGCAGACCGCTGGAAACGAAGAAGCCGATATAGGCGCCGACCATGAAAACATCGCCGTGCGCGAAGTTGAACAGCAGCAGCACGCCGTAAACCATCGAGTAACCTATTGCAATCAGCGCGTAGAAACTACCCAGCTGGAGTGCGTTGATCACTTGCTGAAAGAAGAATTCCATAGAGGGCGCTCCTCCTCATTGAAAGAGGGCGGGTCAAGGAAGGTCTCAATGACCCGCCCTCTTCGATGCTTCCCCACAACGTGGTTGTGAGTGATCACATCAGCTACTTACGGGCATACCTGCTTGTAGAAGGTGAACTTCCCTTCTTCGCTGATGCGTACGATCACGGCGCACTTGATCGGGTCGCCTTGCTCGGTGAAGGTCATATTGCCGGTGATGCCCGGGAATTCCTTGATATTTGCCATGGCATCCCGCACGCACTGACGATCCGCAGCGAGGTCGCCCGTGATCGTGCCGCAGTCCTGGATCGCCTGCTTGACGATGTTGAGCGAGTCCCAGGTCAGGGCGGCGAGGTCATCCGTCACATAAGAGTACTTGGCTTTGTTCTAGTCGATGAAGTGCATGTTAGCACCCGTCTCGCCCTCGGCCGCGTAGTGCGTGCTGAAGAACAAGCCGTAGCAGTCCGCGCCGCACAGGTTGACCGTCTCGGCCGAGCCCCAGCTGTCGCTGCCGACGATCGGCTTGTCGAAGCCGAGTTCGTGCGCCTGCTGGACGATCAGCGCCACCTCGTTGTAGTACTGCGGGGTGAAGAGGAACTCCGCGCCCGAGTCGATGATGTTCGTCAGCTGGGCGCTGAAGTCGGCGTCGCCGGTCGTGAAGCTCTCGTACGCCACGACCGAGCCGGGCCCGTTGATGTCTTCCCAGGCGCTCTTGAAGAACTCCGCCAGACCCTTGGGGTAGTCGCTGGCGACGTCGTACAGCACGGCGGCTTTGGTAAAGCCGAACTCGTCACTGACGAAGTTCGCGACCACCGGCCCCTGGAAGGGGTCAAGGAACGGGGTGCGGAAAACCCATGGTCGGTCGAGGGTAGTGGCGGGGTTGGTGGACCAGGGGCTGATCATGGGCGTCATCAAGTCATTGGCGACGCCACCGGCCGGAACGGCCTGCTTCGAGGACTGCGGCCCGACGATCACCAGCACCTCGTCCTGGGTGATGAGCTTGGTGTTAACGGCTGCTGCGGATTCACCTTTCGATTCGTTGTCCTCGATGACCAGCTCAACAGGATAGGTCTTGCCGCCGACGGTGATCTCGTTATTGTTATCAGCCAGCCACATCTCGGCTGAATATTTCGTGCCCTCGCCTACCTTGGGGATATCCCCGGTCAGCGGGGCATTGATGCCGATCTTGATGGTCTGGGCTGCTCCGCCACCGCAGGCGCCAAGCGCCACGGCAGCGAAGATTAACAGAGCGAATACTTTCTTCGACATTGCTCGCTTCTCTCCTCTCAGTTCGTGACTAAGATCTGGAAAGCCTCACCTCAATCTCCTGCTGCCGCATCACCTCCTTAGTATCTAAACAAGACGAGCGGATCGAATTTATCGATCCGCTCCTAACGATTCCAGGTTGAATTGATGTGAGCGCAGCTGTTCACGCTGGTTGGCCATCCGTCCAGAAATCGTGTCGCTTTCATCGCTGCCGAGTCTCCACTCATTCCTTGTCAGAGAACCACGCCTGATGATCATGCCCGGTAAAATCAGCAGCAGATATTGCCCCTGCAACATTATATACCGGGCTGATCTCGGGTTGTTATTTTTTAGCGTCAGATAGTCTAGACCGGACTGGCGGTTTCGGTCAAGTCAGGCTGGAATCCCTCGACCCTCCCCCGGTTCGCTTGACACTTGCTCCTCGCCTCCCGTAGAATGGTTCTGTAGTATTGCACAGAGCGGGAAGAGATCCGTTTCGGCGGGCGCCGAAGGGGCAAATCGCATGTACTCGTGCGGTCATGCGGTGAAACTCTCAGGTACAAAGGACCCGTTCTGGCCGCGACTCTGGAAAGTCTTCGGACACCGAAGGGGCAAGTCCCGGTCGAGGGATGAATCTCTCAGGTAAACGACAGAGGGCGCACATCTGGTTCTTGGGTGTGCGCCCTTTCTGAATCCATCATCAACCCGGTTGAAAGGAGAGCAGGTCATGGAGATTCCGAAGGATTTGAAATACACCGAGAGCGACGAGTGGGTCCGCGTGGAGGGGAATATCGCCACGACTGGCCTCACCGATTACGCGCAGGATCAGCTCTCAGACATCGTATACGTCGAGGCGACAGCAGACGTGGGCGATGAGCTGGAGAAGGGCGAAGCGCATTCGGCGGTCGAGTCGGTCAAGGCGGCAGCGGATGTCTATATGCCGGTCGGCGGCACGATCACCGAGATCAATGAAGCGTTGGCTGATACCCCTGAGCTCGTCAATAGCGACCCTTACGGCGAGGCGTGGCTGGTGAAGTTCGAGATCGGCGATCAAGGCGAACTGGAAACCTTGATGGATGCCGGCGCCTATGAGAAACATATCGAGGAGCGTGAAAGCTGATGGCCTATATCCCCCATACCGATGAAGAGCGCCAGCAGATGCTGGAAGCGGTCGGCGTGGAGCAGATCGACGAACTGTATGAGGCGGTGCCGCCCGAGTTCCGGTTCCCAGATCTCGATCTGCCCGATCCGCTCTCCGAGATGGAGGTCATGGATGAACTGACGGCGTTGTCCGAGGCGAACCTGGAAGTGAAGCACGTTTCCAGCTTCCTCGGCGCCGGCGCTTACAACCATTTCATCCCCTCCGTCGTTGATCACATTCTGCGCCGCAATGAGTTCTACACTGCGTACACTCCTTATCAACCGGAGATCTCGCAGGGCACGCTGCAGGCGATCTTCGAGTACCAGAGCCTGATGTGCGAACTGACCGGCATGGAGGTCTCAAACGCCTCCCATTACGACGGAGCGACAGCATTGGCCGAGGCCGTGATCCTGGCGCTCAACCAGCACCGCGGCAAACGAAGCAAAGTCGTACTCTCGCCGGCGATCCACCCGCAGTACCGCCAGGTCGTGCAGACCTACACTCAGGGCATGGGCCTGACGCTGACTGGCGACGAAGATTGTGATAACGGAGCGCAGGAGCTGATGGCGCTGCTGGATGAGGACACGACGCTGGTCGCCGTACAGTACCCGGACTTCCTCGGGAATATCGAGGATTTCACCGCTCTGGGCGAAGCGGCGCATGCTGTGGACGCCCTCCTGTGCGTCGTCGTTAACCCGCTGGCGCTGGGCATGCTCAAGCCGCCGGCTGAATTTGGCGCCGATGTCGTCGTCGGCGAAGGCCAGCCGCTGGGAATACCCGTTTCGTACGGCGGGCCCTACGTGGGTATTTTCACCACGCGCGAGAAATACGTGCGCAAGATGGCTGGCAGGCTGGTCGGCGAGACGGTCGACGTGGACGGCAAGCGCGGCTACGTGCTCACGCTCACGCCGCGCGAGCAGCACATCCGCCGTGAAAAGGCGACCTCCAATATCTGCACCAACCAGGGCTTGATGGCGCTGGCGGCTGCAGTCTATCTCGCAATGATGGGCAAGCATGGGCTGCGCAAGGTCGCTGAGCTTTGCTACCACAAGGCACACTACGCTGCGAAGCGCATCGATGCGCTCGAGGGCTACAGCGTGTGGAACAAGAAGGCGTTCTTCAACGAGTTTGCCGTCAAATGCCCGCGGCCGGTGGCGGAGATCAATGCGGGGTTGTTGGATATCGACATTCTGGGCGGTTACGATCTGAGCGAGGATTACGGACAGCTGCAGGACCACATGCTGGTGGCCGTGACGGAGATGCTTTCGAAGGAAGAGATCGATGACTTCGTCGACGCCCTGGAGGAGTTGAGCCATGACTGAGCCTTTGATTTACGAGCTTTCCTCGCCAGGCCGCGTGGCCGTCACGCTTCCTGAACCGGATGTGCCTCTGAGCGACATGCCGGCAGGCATGGTGCGCGAGCAGCTGCCGCTGCCCGAGCTGGCCGAGGTCGATGTCGTACGGCACTTTGTGCGCCTCTCGCAGCTCAACTACGGCGTGGACATCGGGCTGTACCCGCTCGGATCATGCACGATGAAGTACAACCCGAAGCTTAATGAAGACGCCGCCCGCCTGACCGGTTTTGCTTTCAGCCATCCGCTTCAAGATCCAGAAACGGCCCAGGGCAATCTGGCGTTGATGTTTGCGCTGCAGGAGTGGCTGAAGGAGATCGGCGGTTTCGCCGGTGTAACTCTGCAGCCAGCTGCCGGCGCGCACGGCGAATTGACCGGCATCCTCATCGTCCGCGCCTACCACCAGGATCGCGGCGACACCAAGCGCACGAAGATCCTGATCCCGGATTCAGCCCATGGAACCAATCCCGCCAGCACGACGATGAGCGGGATGGAGGTGATCGAGGTCCCTTCCGACGAGCGCGGCAATATCGATCTGAACGCGCTGAAGGGGCACTGCGACGACTGTGTTGCAGGCCTGATGCTCACCAACCCGAACACGCTCGGACTCTTCGAGGAGCATGTCCAGGAGGTGGTTGAACTGATCCACGGCTGCGGCGGGCTCGTTTACGGCGACGGCGCGAACATGAACGCGCTGCTGGGCATCGTGCGCCCCGGCGACCTGGGGATCGATGTGCTGCACTACAACCTGCACAAGACCTTCTCCACGCCGCACGGCGGCGGCGGGCCGGGCTCGGGTCCGGTCGGCGTGGCCGAGCACCTGGTGGACTTCCTGCCCGGGCCGGTGGTCGACATCGTCGAAGAGGGTGATGATGAACAACCCCCGCTTTACGGCCTGGTCAAACCGGCGAAGAGCATTGGCCGGGTGAAGGCCTTCCACGGACACTTCGGCATACTTGTGCGGGCGTATGCCTACATGCGCATGCAGGGCAAGAGCGGCCTGCGGGAGGTTTCCGACTACGCGGTCCTGAACGCCAACTACCTGCGGGTCAAGCTGCGCGAGACATACAAGGTGCCGTTCGACCGCATCTGCATGCATGAGTTCGTCGCCGAAGGGCATTGGGGCGATGCGCCCGATATCCATGCCCTGGACATCTCCAAGCGGCTGATAGACTACGGCTTCCACCCGCCGACGAACTACTTCCCACTGATTGTGCCCGAAGCGCTGATGATCGAGCCGACCGAGACGGAGAGCCAACGCACGCTGGACGCTTTCGTAGCGGCGATGCTGGACATCGCGCGCGAGTCGCACGAGGATCCCGAGCTGCTGCACGACGCGCCGCATGATGCACCTGTTGGAAGACTGGATGAAGTCCGGGCCGCACGCCAACTGGTGCTGTGCTGCAAGCCGGTTAACATCGAATAGGGCACACTCTGCCTTAGGTTTGACGGGAGCGAGTCCCCGTCTGAGGCTGGAGCTTCGAGCCCGCCCGACTGTGGGCGGGCTTTGATTCATGGGCTGAGTCCTTGAGGCGGATGCCATGGGTATCCCTCGGCTGCGCCTCGGGATGACACATCCATCACGCCTCCCCGAGCCTGCGAGGGGACCTTGAGAGATTTCAAGTGGGTGGGAGGCGCATGGCGGATCCGTTCATCCCCAATCGGGAGTTTGCTTCGCTTCGCTCGCAATGACATGGAAGCACCCCCACCCCCGGCTGTCATTACGAGGAGCGCAGCGACGTGGCAATCTCCCTGCCCGCGGAGGCCATGTTGATCCATGGGCCGGGTGTTTGAGAGGGATGCCATGGGTCTCTCTCGGCTGCACCTCGGGATGACTTATCCATCATGCCTCCCCGAGCCTGCGAGGGGTCCCTGGGGCATCCCAGGGAAACGTACAGCACATGCGTGAAAGCGCGCCTTTCCGCACTTTCTTATTAAGGAACGTCTCTGGATGAAGTGGAGATTATATCGTCTTCCAGGGGACGAAATCGGCCAGGATCGAACCGCCGATGAACTCGCGCATCAGTGAGTTGTCGGGGATCAGCCGGGTATCGATCGGCAGGAACCACTCCAGGAAGGCCAGCAGGCGCTTGGCCTCGACGTGCTCGACGCTCCCAAATGGTACCTGGCGGATGAGCGGCTCGGCCAGCGGTGCCAGCGCCGCACCCTCGTACATCAGCGCCGAGTTGAACATCACATCGGCGTTCTCCTGGTAGGGGAAGATGTAGCGCTTCTCGCCCCGCCGCACGGATTCCCAGCGGCGGATCGTCTGGGTTGCTGTGTAGCCGCGCTGGGTTGCATCGCGCACGATGCGCCGCACCAGCCGGGTGTCGGTTGTCGAGACCCGGTTCAGCCGGTCGAGGTTGAGCTGCGTGAGCGCAGAGGCGTAAATGCGGAAGGTGTTCTCGGCAGGAATCTCCGCCACCAGTTCGGGGTTTAAGCCGTGGATTCCCTCCAGGATCACGATCTGGTCCTGATTCAGCTGCACGACCTCGCCCTCGCCCTGCTTCCCGGTCTTGAAATCGTATTTCGGCAGCTGAACCTTGGCTCCGCCTACGAGCCGGTTCAGGTCATGGTTCAGGCGCATGAGATCGATCGCGCCCAGGGCTTCGTAGTCGTACTCGCCGGACTCATCGCGCGGCGTCAGCTCGCGGTCGACGAAGAAGTTATCCAGTTCAACCGGGAATGGCGACAAGCCGCGCGCCAGCAGCTGTATCGTGAGGCGCTTGGAGAAGGTTGTCTTGCCGGAAGCGGAGGGGCCAGCGATCAGAACCAGGCGGCAGCTTCCGCTGCTGTTTGCGATCGTGCCGGCGATCTCGGAGATCCGTCCTTCGTGCAAGGCCTCCGAGACCAGAATCACCTCGCGCGCCCGGCCATCCGTTATGGCGTCGTTCAGCGCGCCGATGCTCGAGATTCCCAGCCGTTCGAGCCAGTCGCCGTACTCGCGGAAGGTGGCCAGCAGTTTGGGGTACTCCGGCAGCGGCTGTAGTTCGGTCGGCCGGTGCCGGCGCGGGAAGCGTAGCGTGAACCCGCCGTTCGTCACGGCCAGTCCAAACCACTTCAAGTAGCCGGTTGAGGGCACCATGTAGCCGTGATGGTAGTCGCGGTGTTCGCCGAGCGAATACAGCACCAGGTGCGGTTTCTTGCGATGAGCCAGCAGCCGCACCTTATCGTCAAATCCGTGCGTCTTAAAGTGGCGGATCGCCTCTTCCAGCGTGGTCTGCGTCTTGGCGAAAGGTAGATCCTCAGTCACCAATTCCTGCATGCGCTTTTCCAGCTCCACCAGCTCTTGCGCGCTGAGCGCGTCCCTGCCTTCGATCTGGCAGTAATAGCCGCCCGAAGAGACTGAGTGATCGACGACCAATTTTTCCTTGGGGAACAGGTCATCGAAGGCTGCTGCCAGCAGGAAGGTTAGCGAACGGCGGTAGATGCGCATGCCGTCCGATTCGGCCATCGTCACCGGGCGCACGCGGGCGTCCATCTCGATCGGGTACGTGAGCTCGCGCAGCTCGCTGTTCACCACTGCGCCGACGATTGGCGCTTGGGATTCGAGTACCGAAAGGAAATCACCCACCTGGCTGCCGGCCGGTCCTTCCAGGATGCGGCCATCGGACAGGTGGACCTGCACCGTCGACCGCCGACTGGCTTCCTGTATGCGCTTGGCTTTGCTCTTGCTCATTAACTCTAAGACCTCTTCGCATGATTTCGATTCTACCTTAAGGCATGCCCGACTTCACTCCCGCATGTTTCCTAGAGTCGGAACTACGCCGGGCCCGATTTGAGCAGGGCACTTCAGCGCAACGCATCAGGGACTCCTCAAAGCTCGGGGAGGCACCCGGCTTATGTCATCCCGAGGCGCAGCCGAGGGATACCCACGGCATCCCTCACAAACGCCTGGCCCATGGATCGACGCGGCCGTTTATGTACCCTTTCACTCCTCCAGCCGCGGCGGCCGGCGCCGCTTCTTGCGCTCCGAGCGGATGCGTTTCTGATGCAGGCGGCGCTCGACGGCGCCTTTTGACGGGCGGGTCATCCGCCTAGGGCGGGGCGGGCGCGCGGCACGCCGGATCAGAGCGGCCAACCGGCGGCGGGCGTCCTGGCGGTTGCGCTCGAGCGAGCGGTAGCGGCTGGCCTCGATCACCAACACGCCCTCGTTTGTGAGGCGCTTACCCGCCAACGCTTTCAGCCGTTTACGCACCGGCTCCGGTAGATTCGGGCTGGAAGCGACATCGAAGCGCAGCTGGACGGCTGTGGAGGCCTTGTTCACATGCTGGCCGCCCGGCCCGGGAGCGTGGATGAATGACTCCCCCAGTTCACTTTCGTCGATGCGTATGGTCTCCGTAACGTCGAGCATGTAACACGAAACCCCTTTCAACGTTGAAATGAACACAGACAGAGCAGGAAGAGCTGGTCTATTATGTCAAGTATAATGGATTTGATCTCTGGTGCCGCAGTTCCATGGAAGCCGGTGTTGATTCGATGGTATATTGGAATCGCACGAGGGATGCGTCTCGTGCATTTTTTCCCTGGACGAAACGCCAGGGCACTTGTATATGGATGAATCTGTAGGGAAAACCATCGGTCCATATCCGATCCGCGGCCGGATCGGCAGCGGCGGGATGTCGACCGTGTACCTGGGCGTCGACCCGAAGAGCGGTCGGCAGGTCGCGGTTAAGCTGATGGCCTCCTTCCTGCTGCAGGATACCAAGTTCACCGCACGCTTCAAGCGCGAGGTGGACCTGCTGCGCACCTTCGATCACCCCAACATCGTGCCGGTGCTCGATTACGGCGAGCACGAGGATTCACCCTACATCGTCATGCCCTACATGCGGCTGGGCACGCTGCAGGACCGCCTGCAGAAAGGCCCGCTGAGCATGGTCGAGGCGGCCCGCATCATCGGCGCCATCGCCCGCGGCCTGACCTATGCGCACGAGCACGGCGTGATCCACCGCGACGTCAAGCCCTCCAACATCCTGCTCGATGACGACGGCAACATCATGCTCTCCGACTTCGGTTTCGCCAGCTGGCAGGAGGCCTCGCTCACGCTGACCGGCTCGGGCATGGTCGGCACGCCGGCCTTCATGTCGCCCGAGCAGTGCCGCGGCGACGAGGTCGACGCCCGCACCGACCAGTACGCGCTGGGCGTCGTGCTCTACCGCCTGGCGACCGGGCGCCTGCCGTACGATGGCGATTCGCCGCTGGCGATCGCCCTGAAGCAGATCAACGAGCCGCTGGTCGACCCGCGCAAGGTCAACCCGCACGTGCCGCTGGTGATCGAAGAGGTCATCCTGCGGGCGATGGCGAAGAACCCGCGCGAGCGCTACCCGGACATGCGCACCTTCAACATCGCCTTCCAGGAGGCGATGCTGCGCGCCTCGCAGAACGGGCAGGACCGCACGGCGGTGATGGACAGCATCAGCAACGCCCGCATCCGCTGGGACCGCTTCGTGCGCATGCTGCGCCGCACGTTATCCTGGAGCAACCTGCGCCGCTGGCCGGTTGTGGCGACCCTGCTGCTGCTGTTTGCCTTCCCGCTCGGCGGCTACGCCATCTACAATCTGTCGAACGGCGCACCAACACCCGATCCGGCCGCCGCAACCGAAGCCGCACTCTCATTGCAGGCGACGATCGCCTCACTCTCAACCGCCGCCGCAGCCCAGGCTGGGGGCAATTTGAACGAATCCCAGGTGCAGACCGTCGTGGCGGCGACGATGGCCGCCCTGGTGCAGACGCCGAGCCCCACGCCGATGCCGACGCAGGTGCCGGGCGAGCCGACCTGGACGCCGACGCCCTCGCCGACGGTCACCAACACGCCCAACCCGTTCCGCTCGCCCACGCCCAGCCCGACCAGCTCAGGTAGCGGCGGGCCATCTGCTTCAGCAACGCCCTCGAGAACTCCAACACGGACCTCAACACCCACACCGGAAAACACGGCCACGAATACGCCGCTGCCAACAAACACTCCGCTGCCAACTTTCACTCCACCTCCACCCACGAATACCAATATTCCGCCAGGTCTTTGTAAGAAACCAGATGAGTTGGCTGCGACTTGTACCCCAGCACCTTGAGATTTGGTGCGCCCCAGTTTGTTAGGTTTATTGCAAGTTTGTTATCGGTGATCTCCTTCGACCCTCATACACTGTAAGACGGTCTGAAAATTCATGTAGCGGCCGCTGAGGTTGTGCTTCAGCTTCCTGATACCCAACTAGAAGCTATC
>JARRJK010000062.1:0-13707 GCA_037379555.1 Anaerolineales bacterium
GTCATCGAGCCTGACGATCACGGGCGGCACGCATGTGAGGTGGAGTCCGTGCAGCCACTATATCGAATGGGCCTGGCTGCCGGCGCTGGGGCGCATCGGCTGGAAGGCGGAGATTGAGCTCGAACGGGCGGGGTTCTACCCGCGCGGCGGCGGTTTGATCACGGCCCGGATCGAGGCCGCCGGGCGGACGGAACCACTGCTCCTGATGGAGCGCGGCGAGCTTTCCCGCATTGAGGGCCTCTCCTTCGTCGGCAACCTGCCGTGCGCCATCGCTGAGCGCCAGGAGCGGCAGGCAAAACAGCAGCTGGCGAGGCTCGGAGTGCCGTTGAAGATATCGTGTTCCGGGCTGCGGGCGGCGGGAAAGGGGACCGCCATCGTCCTGCGCCCTCGGTTTGAGGATGGTTACGCCATACCCTTTGCGCTCGGCGAGCCGGGTCTGCCGGCCGAACGCGTCGCAGACCGTGCGGTTGAGGACTTGTTCGGCTTCCTATCTACGCATGCGACGATTGACCGCTACCTTGCCGATCAGCTGTTGATCCCGCTTTCCCTGGCGGATGCGCCCTCGAAATTCATCACGGCCGAGATCACCTCGCATCTGCAAACGCTGATCACGGTCATCGAGACATTCGGTTCGGCTTCCGTCCGGCTTGAATCCCGCGCCGGCAGGTCGGCACTCGTTCGACTCACCCCCCATCATTAATGTTCTGCAGGCCAAACGAACCATTGATCGCGGAGAGCTCATCGCCTACAATGCGCCCGATGTCTGAGGAACCTATCCGCTGCATTTACATGGCATTCCGCAAACCGTGGCGGCGTTTCGCACTGCGCTTGGGTGCACTCATCGCCGGACTGATGCTGATGAGCGGCTGCAGTGCGGCTGGCGCCTTGTTCGCTTCGACGACGCCGAGCCCGACCTTCACCATAACCCCGACGGCGACATTTGACTTCCCGGATGCGACCGCCCGGATGCAGGCGCACTGCCGCTATGGGCCGACGACGGCCTACCTGCACGCCGGCGATCTTTATCCGGGCGACCACGGCTTGATCTGGAACCGCAATTTCGACGCCAGCTGGCTGTTTGTGAAATGGGACAAGCAGTCCTGGCCGTGCTGGGTCTCCGCCTCGGTGATCGACATCGAAGGCGATCCCTTCACGGTCGTCACCTATACCAGCCCGCTTCCGTGGTCGGAGCTCTACGGGCCGCCGAAGAAGGTCACGGCCGCCCGCCAGGGCGACCAGGTCACCATCAGCTGGTCGCGCGTCGACATGACGCTCGATGACGACCGCGGCTACTTCATCCAGGCCTACGTCTGCCGCGGCGGCTACCTGATCGAAGTGACGGCCGCCACGAACAACCTCTCCTACACGCTGCAGGACGAGCAAGATTGCTCCCAGCCGTCGCACGGCCAATTGCGGGCCGTGGAGAAGCACGGCTACACCGAGCCGGTAAACATCCCCTGGCCGTGATGAGTCCCCGGCACAAGTGATTGATTTTGCTTTCTCGCCGTTTGCGGGCATAATTTGCCGCCTGCCGTCCGCATCGAGAAGGAAGCCGCATGTCGAACCCTGATCACCCGCAGTCATTGCGAGAATACCGCCAGACGATGGATGAAGCGCTCCGGACTCATGACAGCTGGCTGGCGCTTGCCGGCCTGTTCTGGTTGAAGCCGGGCGTGAATACCCTCGGCAGCAGCGAGACCACGCAGGTTCGTCTGCCGGCGAACCTCGCTCCGCCGAAGCTTGGAACGCTGGAGCTGGAAGGAGACCGGGTGCTCATGCGCGTCCAGCCCCCGCAAAGCGTCAAGATCGACGGACGCGATGTGAGGCAGGCGGAGCTCGATCCGGACACCTCCGAATCGCCGACCGTCGTCCATTTCGGGCCGCTGACGTGGGTCGTGATCGAACGAGGGGATCGCCTGGGGATCAGGTTGTGGGACAACAGCCGCCGTGAAATACATGCCTTCCCCGGGCGAAGCTGGTTTGATGAGGACGAGCGATACCGCGTAAGGGCTGAATTTTCCGCCCGGGACGGCAATCAGGAGCTGCGGATCGAGAGCACGATCGGTGACGTCGAACTGGTAAGGGCGGCCGGGAAACTCACCTTCGAGCTGGAGGGGCAGGCGCTCTCGCTGCAGGCGATGGGCGATGCGGCATCGGGCCTGTGGATCCTCTTCAAGGACCTGACCAACGGCGGGTCAACCTACAATCCGGGCCGCTACATGACCACGGGCCCTGTTCAGGACGGCGGCGTGGAACTCGATTTCAACCGGGCCTACAACCCGCCCTGCGCGTTCACGGATTATGCGACCTGCCCGCTTCCCCCGAGCGAAAACCACCTGCCGGTCCGGATCGAGGCCGGTGAAAGGCTTCCAGGTTGGACTGCCAGTGTCTGAATCCATATTTACGTGCTGTCGAAGGAAGCAGTCGATGTGGAGATCGAACCGGACTCGGCGTAATCCCGGGGCATCATCTGAACTCCTGGATAGGCAGGTGGAAGCCGCTTAAGCCAGATGGGCGATTTTCGCGGGAAGATTTACCCTTTAGTGGATCGGCAGAAAGTACTTGCAGCCGTGCAGTCCTCCCGTCGTCTCGCACCAGGCCTGGATAACATTGGCCCTCTCTCGCAGCATCTCAATCCGAAGTGCATCCGCTGATCTTAAAATTCAGGGCCCAATCAGCGGTTCTGACGCTGCACCACGTCAAACGCAGCGAAGAGCTGCCCGGCCGGCCCGGGCGCATGCCGGTCGTAGTACAGGCTGAGCAGGCGCAGATCGACCGGCGGTTCGAACAGCCCGCCCTCGATGATGGAGGCGAATTCCGCGCCCCCGAGCAGCCGCAGCGCAAAGGTCAGGTACAGCCGGTTGAGCACGCCGCCGGCCAGCAGCATGTGCGCGATGCGCGGACCGGCGGCCGAGTAGATCAACCGGTAGCCGAGGGCTTCCAGCGCGGCGGCCATGCGCGTGCCCTCGACATCATCCACACCACATTCGAGCACCTCGATCGTGCGCGACCTCAGTTCACGCTTGCGCGCCGCATCCGAGTTCTCGGTCGTGATCACGACGAACGAGCGGCCGCCTTCGAGCAGTTGCTGCGGAAGGTTGAACTCCAGGCTCCGGCTCACGATCGCCAGGTCGGGGTACGCACTCAGGCCGCGCGACCTGCGCCAGTTCTCGAGATCGGCAAGTGTTGGGTCGTCGTAGATTTGCAGGATCTCCTGCGCAGCTCCGGAAGCGTAGTCCCTCAGGTATCGTCCGCTGCTGATGACCAGGTCGGATTGGACGGCGAGCTCCTGAAACAGGCGCCAGTCGCGGGCGTTGGCGGTCTGGCCCGGAACGCCGAGCCCGGCCCCTTCTTGCGCGGTGGCGATGCGGCCGTCGAGGCTGCTGATGAAATTCGCGTAGAAAAATACGCCCCCAGCCGCCTTCGAGCGCAGGTCGTGCTTGAGATAGGTCCCTTTCAGCTCGAGGCCATCCTCGCGCTGCGGGTAGAGCTGTTGAATGCTGCCTTCCAATCCAGGTTCATTCATGCTGGCCAAACCACCTTCCACCTCCACTCCTGGATCTAATTGTACTTCGACAGGCGGTGTGGGCGACCGAAGCGGTGATAGGTGCAGAAAGGCTCAATCTCCTGTATGATCGGCCGCGATGTCCGGACCCGCAGCTGAAGAAAACAAGACCTGGCGCAGGACGCTGGCTGTTCTGTTCTTCACGCAGCTCGCGACCGCGGTCGGTTTTTCGAGCATCTTCCCCTTCCTGCCGCTCTACGTCGAAAGCCTGGGCTCCTCGACCGGCATCGATTCGGAGATCCTGGCCGGCGCGGTGTATTCGGCCCAGGCGCTGACGATGATGATCGCCTCGCCGATCTGGGGCATGGTGGCCGACCGCTTCGGGCGGAAGCTGATGGTGCAGCGCGCCTCGTTCGGTGGGGCGCTCGTGATCCTGCTGATGGCGTTCGTCCGCTCCGGGGAGCAGCTGGTCGCGCTGCGGGCGCTGCAGGGGCTGATCAGCGGCACGCTGGCGGCCAACAGCGCCCTGCTCGCCTCCCAGGTGCCGCGCAGGCACACAGGCTATGCCATGGGGATGCTGCAGGTCGGGGTGGGGGCCGGCGTGGCGTTCGGCCCGCTCATGGGTGGTTTCGTCGCCGACCAGCTGGGGTATGCGCCGACCTTCTACCTGACCGCCATCCTGCTTTTCGCCGCCGGGCTGACCGTCCACTTCGGGGTGCACGAGGAATTCGCGCCTGCGAACGTGGAGGGCGATGCGCGCGGCTGGCTGGCTGGATGGCGTGAGATGATCGTCCGGCCGGGCGTCCGACCGACCTATACCCTGAGCTTCTTCAGCCAGCTGGGCCGGATGATGCTGGTCCCGATTACGCCTCTGTTCGTGCAGCAGCTGATGGGAAGCACTGCCAATGTGAACACCTTCACCGGCTTGGTGATCGGAGCCAATTCGGCGGCGATGACCTTCAGCGCAGGACCGCTCGGCCGCCTCGGAGACCGGCGCGGGCAGCGCCGCGTCGCTGCGGCGAGTGCACTGCTGGCGGGCCTTTTCTACCTGCCGCAGGGGCTGGTCTCTAACAGCTGGCAGTTGCTGCCCTTCGTCGTGGTAGGTGGGCTGGCGATGGGCGGGGTGATCCCGACCTTAAGTGCCCTGCTCGCGCGCTACACGCAGCATGGGCAGGAGGGAGCTGCCTATGGCCTGGACAATGCCGTCCGTGCAGCCGCCCGCTCGGTGGCGCCGATGCTCGGCTCGTCGCTTGCGCTGTTCTTCGGCCTGCGCTCATCCTTCTTCGGGGCCGGGGCGGTGCTGCTGCTGACCGCTCTGCTCGCCCGTTTGATCCTGCCTCCGGCACCTCCACCGGCAGAGGAGCAACCCCTGAAGATGACCATCGAAGAGGCTGTCTCGAACGTTCCCTGATGTGCGGAAATCTACCCCTCTATGGCATTCCGGCTGTGTTTGCTCGCCGGCATACGCGTCAGGGCAAGGGTGCAATATAATTCCAAGGACGCTAAAGCTGCAGGAGAGAACGCAATGAACTACCCCGATTTCTATCACTCGCAGCGGGTGGGAGAGCTATACCGGCCGGAGATCGAGCAGGCGGTGTCTGCAGGTCTCGAGGACGCAGAGCGGGCCTTTCGAGGTGACGAAGCCGGCATTCTGCTTTTACTGGTGGACCCGCAGGTCGATTTCATCCACACCGATGGCGCGCTCAGCGTGCCGGGTGCGGTCGATGACACGCGCCGCACGATTGAGTGGATCTTCCGTAACCTGGGGCGGATCGACACCATCGCCGCCTCGCTGGACAGCCATTCTCCGCAGCAGATCTTCTTCCCGACCTGGTGGGTGGGGGCTGGAGGGGAGCATCCCGATCCGTACACCGTCATCCGGGCGGAAGATGTCCGCTCCGGTGTATGGCAGCCCGTTCACCAGCCGGAATGGTCGCGAAACTACGTGGAGGTGCTGCAGGAGCGCAGCAAGAAGGAGCTCATGATCTGGCCCTTCCACACCATGCTGGGGACACCCGGCCATGCCATCACGCCCTCACTGTATGAAGCGATGGCCTACCAGTCCGCCGCCAGCGGGAATAACGTGCACCTGGTGGTCAAGGGTACGCTGCCCGAGACGGAGTACTACTCCTTGCTTGAGGCGGAGGTCAAACCAGCAGGTGATCGGGGTCAACTGAACCGCGAGCTGCTCGAGTGGATGATCGGTTTCGAGGCGATATACGTCGCTGGCCAGGCTAAGAGCCACTGCGTGCTGGAGACGCTGGCCTCGATTGCAGAATATTTCGAGGGTCAGCCAGAGAAAATTGGCAAGTTCCACCTGCTGACCGACTGCACTTCCTCGGTCCAGCATCCGCAAATTGATTTCGAGGCGTTGGCGCAGGAGAGGCTGGCAGAGTTCGAACGGCAGGGCCTCCAATTGGTGGCATCGACTGGGCACTTGGGGTGACCGTCCAGTGATGGGGTGACGGGCTAGCCTGACTCCAGCCGGATACGGTTGGCTGAAGGATCTTCGATTTCGATCCCCGCATCTTTTTCAATGAACCCGGTGTCTATCGCTGTAAGGCGTGACTTCAGCCTTGCGAGGTCATCTCCATTCGGCAGCAAAATTGTAAAATAGCGCAGGCCGAGCGCATCCCCCGGTGCGGGCGGCGCGCCTTTGCCCTGCCAGGTGTTCAGGCCGATGTGGTGGTGGTAACCGCCGGCTGAGACGAAGGCCATGCCGACCTCATCAGCGACCCCCATGATATCGAAGCCGAGCGCGCCGTGGTAGAAATCGAGTGCTTCATGCAGATCGCGGACATGCAGATGCACGTGTCCGATGATCGATCCAGCCGGCATGGGTTCGTCGAGCGGCTGATCGGGATTGACGTTTCTGAAGAGCGCTTCCAGATCGAGGGGCTCGCGCCCATCGCTCGGGGTGCCGTCGGATCGGATCGCGCGAAACGTGCCGCCTTCCATTCGCCAGCTGCCGTCCTCCGGCGATTCAGCGTACAGCTCGATCCCGTTCCCCTCCGGGTCTTCCAGATAAGTCGACTTGGTCATGATGTGGTCTGTGGGGCTGTTCCGTATTCGCAGTTCGAACAGGCGGGCGATTGCCCGGGCAAGTGCAGCGCCGTCGGGGTAGCGAATGGCGAGATGATAAAGGCCGGTCACACGGTGGTAGCGGAGCGCCCCGTCTGATTCGGTCAGCGCCAGGAGGTCGGACCCACCAGCGCCCAACCCGGCGTGATGATCGTGCTTCCAGTACAGCTTCATGTTCAAGGCTTGCTGGTAAAACTCTACCTGGCCGTCGAGATTTGCGACTGTAAGCGCCACCAATCCCGGGTGAGTACCTGCTGGAATCCGGTACGCAGCGTCTTGTCCGTTTTCAGTCATTCCGCTCAGAGTCCTGAGGGTTGGGTTCGATCTCCGCGGTGGAAGAATGCTCCGCCCAATTTTACCGGCTTCCGGAGTTCGCCCAACGGCATGCCGGTCGCGCGCCGGCCAGCGTGCGTTCGAGGATGGAATGCAGCGCGGCGGTTTTCATATACAGCCTCACCATTGCCGCTTCCTCGGACTGCGGCAGGACTACCCGGCCGGTGATGCCTTCCGCGGCTACATTGTGGAGAGCGTCGATTGTCCGCAGCAAGGCCGAAATCAGCAGCCGTTCCTGGTTGACGTCGCGGGTTGGAGTGTGAAACAATTCGCCGATACGCCGTCCGAGCCCATGCGCCTTGTCGTATCGTTGACCGTGCAGTCCATCCAGCTCGCGCTTGATCAGATCGAGATACCCTCCGGATGCCATCTTCTCCGGCAACTGATACATGTCGAACATTTTAACCCATACCTTTACGTTCAAATACCTGCGTTGATCGAATTCTATCAGCCAGCGGGGTGGCGTAGCGAGAACCTAAGGTATCCTTAAGCTGTCGTCCATCGAGGCTGGCAGGGATCAGGGTCGGCTCGCTGACAGCGTGGCATGTCTCGATGTTGGACAACCTGAATGGGAATCAAGATTGGCTGCTAGCAGGGATCCAAGGGGAAGGAATATGGAGTATCGACAAGAGATCATGGAGTGGCTGCTGCAAGGCGATGTATCGATTCAATTCCAGGTGCGGCGTGATCTCCTGGATCAGGAACGTCCGGATTTGCAGGGTCGGGTCGAGCTGGAGGGGTGGGGTGCCCGGTTCCTGGCAAGGCGCCGCCCTGACGGCCATTGGGGAAAATCGTTCTACCAGCCGAAATGGACCAATTCTCACTACACGCTGCTTGATTTGAAAACCCTTCAGCTGCCGCAGACCAATGAAGCGGTTCGGGAGACCATCGCGCTCATCGCCAGGGAGCAGAAATCGGATGATGGCGGCATCAACCCCGGGAAGACGATCAAGGAAAGCGACGTGTGTATCAACGGCATGTTCCTGAATTACGCCTGCTACTTCGGGATCGATGAGCAGTCGCTGCATTCGATCGTCGATTTCGTCATCGATCAGCACATGCACGATGGTGGTTTCAACTGCCGGCTGAATCGCTCCGGGGCCGTCCACAGCTCGATGCACTCAACGATCTCGGTGCTGGAAGGCATTCGTGAATATGAGCGCCGGGGGTACAGCTACCGGCTGGAGGCTCTGAAGGCGGCAGCGGCGGCCGGGCGGGAGTTCCTGCTCCTGCACCGGCTGTACCTCTCGGACCGGACCGGCGAGGTGATCGACCCGAAATATCTCATGCTGAGTTTCCCTGGCCGCTGGAGATACGACATCCTCAGGGCGCTGGAGTATTTCCGTGATGCAAGCATTGTGTGGGATGAGCGGATGCGGCCAGCGCTCGAAGTCTTGCTCAAGAAAAGGCGGCGTGATGGCCGCTGGCCGCTGCAGGCCAGGCACCCCGGCCAAACCCATTTCGAGATGGAAAAGCCCGGTCAGCCGAGCCGCTGGAACACGCTCAGGGCATTGCGTGTGTTGCGGACGTACGGCGACAACATCAAACCTATGTCGTAGCGGTTTCGGCTTGCCTGTGGGCGCTCTTCCTGCTGGGTGTTTGCGGGAGGGCAAGGGAAAGTGGAGGGGATATATCTCGGGCGCCGTGGTTGTTTCGTATCACGGCAGCCCGCGTGGCAGTATTAATCCGATGCTTTTCCACCTTCGCTGTCGGGCGATCCGTGATCGAGTGGAAGCCATACGGTGAACGTGCTGCCGCTGTCGGGGGTGCTTTCGAGCTCGACCCGGCCGCCGTGCGCCTTCACCAGGTCGCGCACGATCGTCAAGCCCAGACCCATCCCACGCGAACCGTAGTCTGAACTGGCACTGCGGTAGAACGGCATGAAGATGTGTGCTTGCTGATCCTCAGGGATCCCGCGTCCGGAATCCTTGATCTTGATCCAGATCTCGTGATCCTCCCTCCCGCATTTAACGGAGACGTTCCCCCCGGCCGGTGTGTACTTGATCGCGTTGCTGAGCAGGTTCCCGATGATCTGATCGAGCCGCTGTGGGTCCGCGTGAAGCGCGGGAAGATCTTCTGGAAGCTCGCAAATCCAGGTCAATCCACTGGTCTCGGCCATTCCCTTCCACGGGGCGAGGATGGATCCCAGCCACTTCTGGAGCGAGATCGGCTGAGGGCGTATCTGGAGTATGCCTGATACTCTTTCGTCGATGATCATAAGGTCCTCAAGCAACTGTGTGAGCCGGATCGCTTCTTCTTCAACACCGGCCAGCAATTCGGCGCGGAAATCCGAGTCCTGCCAGGCGCCCCGACGCAGCGCCTGGACTGCCGAAGTGATCGAGCCCAGGGACCGGCCGAGTTCGTGGATCTGCGTGGCGATGAGTTTGCGTTCGGTGATATCGATAGAATACCCGATCATACCGATGATTTGATCGTCGGCATTCCGCAGCAAAGATAACGATAGATGAGCGTAGAAAGGGCGGCCGGATTTGCGATGCATGCGGACTTCCAGTTCGTTTTGGCCTTGTTTGAGGAGCGGCTCGATGATTCGGTGCTGCAGGAAGTCTTGCTGGTCCTCTTCGTAGACGAAGGAGATATGCCGCCCGACGGCCTCCTCCCTCGAGTAGCCGAAGATCACCTCCGCACCATGATTCCAATCTGTGACGATTCCATCAAGATCGGTCGTGACCACAGAGTCGTGGACCTGCTCCAGGATTTCGGATTTTTCGCGCAGGTCGGTCAGCAGCTCGTTCCGGGCAATGGTGTCCCCCAGTATGTTGGCGATCGATTGCACGAAGTTGACGTCGGTCTCGGAGAACTCGCGTGGTTTTTTCGTATGCGCGCCGAGGATGCCGTATGGGCTTTCGGGGCCCTGGATGATGACGCTTATGCCGCTGATGACGCCGTGGCTTGTGAGAAGCTCCGGCCCGCTGAAACGCGTTTCATGCTGTAGATCCGTCACGATGACCGGCTGGTTGGAGAGCAGCGTGTAGCCTGCCTGGGATTCCTTCCCGGCGGGCACGATGGCCTGGCCGACCAGGCCGGGCTGCCAGCCCATGCCGTGTTTGAGCAGCAGTCCTTCCCCGTCCGGGAGCAGCTCGAGGATCTTGGTGTACTCGACGTCGAGATTCCCCGCCAGGAGCTGGACCGCGTCCGACATGAGGGTGTCGATGTTCGTCCTGGCCAGGGCTTGCTGGCCCAGCTCGCTGACCGCTGCCTGCTGGCATAGGCGCAGGCGCAGCTCGCTCTCAACATCCGCAGCCTGAGTCAATCCGTTTATACCGGATTCCCGCCCGTCGGTCGAGGCGTGATTCACGGAGCCGGCTTCATGTTCGGGCAGGCCGTCCGTGTTCATCCCCGGAAGTCCTTCCTGTCCATATGGTAGCTCCCCCTCGGAAGCAACTTCAAGTATATACCATGTGGCGGTGAAACATACACTCGAAGTTGAATGGTTTCATAGCGTTCAAGCCAGCCAGCTCAGCGGGCTCAAGATCAGGGGCGGTGTTGGGGTGGTCGCGTCATGGCCCGTGTTTCCACAGCGCGATCAAGCGGCGGCCGGTAGCTTGAGAATAATCGGATAAATATTGTCTAAATTATGTTCGATTCCACCATTCTGTCAAGCACGACCCCATGGCGAGCAGGGACGAGCGGCCGCGCTGTGTTCTCGCCTCGCGGCCGGCTGTCCGGGAATTGAATGGCGCCATGGCAGCATTGCTGAACACGTCGGCGCGGTGTGAGCCAGGCCGCACTTCGCTGGAGCCAGGCTGCCCTGCGACACGGCGGTTTATTGTCATACATTCTGACCTGAAGATCGTTATTGACAGTGCCGGTTTTTAGCGTACCATTAAATTAGTTTCATACGGAACTATCCACCCTCAAGTCATCAGGGAATCATGAGCAGCAGATCGGTCTCCCAACCCGTCGAAGGCTCACTACCGCTCCGCAACTATCACCTCATTCATGAATTGTTTGTACTGCTGGAAGCCCACGACCGGCAGATCCTCGGCCATTACGGGCTGATCGGCTCTCAATACCGCCTGCTGATGAACCTGGATCGGGATCCGGGCCTGCGCCTCACGCAGCTCAGCGAACGCCTGCTGCTCTCCAAGAGCACAATCACCCGCATCGTCGATCAGCTGGAAGATATGAATTGGGTCGCTCGCATCCGTGATCCCCGGGACCGGAGAGCGCAAAGTGTGGTCCTGACACAGCTCGGGCAGCAGAAGCGAGCCGCGATATCGAGGGCGCACATGCTGTCGCTCGCCGAACGGTTTCGGTGCATCCCGGCGGGGGAGATGGAACAGCTCATCTCGCTTTTAAACAAAATGACCTCCGGATTATCCAATGCCACGCCGGATTGTGACGACCCATCACCATCTGGAGCTATGCTGGGCCAGGTGCAATCTAAGGAGGTGCAGTCTCAAACATCCTGAAGCGAATTGCCGGACTGCTGGCAATTCTGTAACACGACGAAATTAATCACGCGGAGGAATGGAGAGATGAAACGAAGAATCTTGTGGTCATTGATTACGATGACCTTACTTGCCAGCCTGATGCTCGGCGCTTGCGCACAGGCGACGGCGACGCCTGAGCCTACCACACCCCCTGAGCCGACTGCAGTTCCTACCGCCGTCCCCACCGAAGCCCCACCGCCAACCCCGGAGACGACGCTCGTGATCTGGGCCGATGAAACACGCGCCCCTATCCTGCAGGCCCTGGCGGATGAGTTCGAAGCCGCCTACGGCGTGGGCCTGGAAGTCCAGCAGATCGCCGATATCAACGACCAGCTGCCGATCGCGGCCCCAGCCGGCGAAGGCCCGGACATCTTTATCGGACCGCATGACCGCTTGGGCGGTTGGGTCGACAGTGGCCTGGTGACCCCGATCGATCTGGGGGCGAAAGCCGACCAGTTCCTGCCGGTGACACTCGATGCCTTTACGTGGGATGGCAAGCTGTATGGCATGCCCTACGCCATCGAGAACATGGGACTCTTCCGCAACACGGACATGGTTCCCGACGCCCCGGCGACATGGGATGAACTGCTGGCGGTCTCAAAGACACTCCAGGATGAGGGCACGGTGACGTATGCTCTGGGTCTGGAAGACAACGGCTACAAGGTCTACCCGATCCTGACCTCGTTCGGCGGCTATGTCTTCGGGAAGGACGATACCGGTACCTGGAATCCGAACGACCTCGGCATCGACAGCTCCGGCATGGTTGATGCGGGCGATTGGATCGAAGAGAATGTAGCCGCCGGACTGATTAGTCCGAACGCCAATGATGCCGATACGGCCGAGACGCTCTTTGAAACCGGCGCCGTACCGTTCATCATGACCGGCCCCTGGGCGCTTGAGCGCTTCCGCAATGCGGGCATGAACTACGCCATCAGCCCCTTCCCGAGCGATGGGCAGCCTTTCGGCGGCGTGCAGGGCTTCATGATCAATGCGTTTAGCGAGAACATCCTGCTGGCCCAGGCGTTCTTGACGGAATACGTCGCCACCGATGACACCATGCAGAAGCTGTATGTCGCAGGGGATCGGCCATCGGCCTTCGAGCCAGTCCTGAACACCACGGACGACCCCGACATGGTGGCGTTTGGGGAGGCCGGCGCGAACGCCGCGCTGATGCCCGCCATCCCGGAGATGGGCGCCGTCTGGGGTTCATGGAACTCGGCTGTAGTGCTGGTCATCACCGGCGAGGACACCCCCGAGGATGCCTTCGCGACTGCTGCGCAGCAGATCCGCGATGTACTCAGCAGCAACCTGACGGGCATGGTCAATGTGCCCGGGTCCTACCAGGCCGCGGCAGGCTGCGATGCGGACTGGGATCCGGCCTGTGAGGTGACTGCGCTCACCGAGGGAGCGGACGGCATGTACACCGGTACGTTCTCGGTGACGGCTGGCGACTATGAATGCAAGGTCGCGCTGGATGGCTCGTGGACGACGAACTACGGTGTGGATGGTGTGGCGGATGGTGACAATTACACCTTCAGCCTGGCGGCCGATGGCACCGTCACATTCACATACGATCCAACGACCCACCTGCTGACCATCGAGACCGAGTAAGCCAGACAGAAATCACGAGAAGGCCGGGGCGACCCCCGGCCTTCTCGGCCCGATCCCATCTTCCACCGCTTGTAGTCTGGACTCGCGGCTGAGGGTCAGCAGGCGGCGGTCGAAGCCTTTTCTACCAGGCTATTTTCCACCTGGGGAGCTAAGGATGAAAGAGATCCCGTCACGCTTGCCGTGAGGGAGGTGTACCGTGGCGCAGGAAAAACGATCTTCAGGTCTCATCCGCAATGGAGCGATGGATACAGATTCGCTATCGGTCGGCTCCATGCTGCTGCGCATGCTATTGCTTGCAATCATCGACGGTTTTGTGGTCTGGTTCATCCTGGCACTAATTCCGCGCGGCAACCTGGTGCTCGCCATTGCGGTCGCAGTTATCACCGTTATCGTCAACGTCGTCGTGCTGCATCCGAAAGCCGGTCCGCTGCGCTGGATGATCATCGGGCTGGTCCTGATGGCGATGTTCGCTGTATATCCCATCCTCTACACCGTCTATGTTTCGACCACCAACTACGGCTTCGGCCATCTGCTGACGAAAGAGCAGGCCGTCCAGCAGTTCGAGGGCACGATGTACCTTCCGGAGGGCCGCGGTCAATACACCTGGACGGCTTACATCTCCCCGGATGGTGAATTCGCGCTCTGGCTGCGGGACGCGGAAGGGCAGGGCTACCTGGCGTTCCCCGATCAGCCGATCACATCCCCGGCTCTAGGAGAGCAGGG
>JARRJK010000063.1:0-25215 GCA_037379555.1 Anaerolineales bacterium
GCTCGCGAGCGATCGTGGGTCTCCATCTCTTTGGTCATAGTTGCCCCTATAACTCCATGATGTGCGTGGCTGGTTGTTGACGATAGAATCGATTCCGAATCCAGTGGGCTACATAGACCAAACCGATCAGCACCGGCACTTCAATCAGCGGCCCGATCACGGTCGCCAGAGCTTCCCTGGAAGCGATGCCGAACGTCCCCACAGCGACGGCGATTGCCAGTTCAAAGTTGTTGCTGGCAGCCGTAAAGGACTGGGTGGCGCTCATCTCGTAGCTGAACCCCCGCCAGCGCGATAGTCCAAATGAAAGCACGAACATCAGCAGGAAGTACACCACGAGCGGCAGCGCCACCCGCAAAACCTGCCACGGATTGGCTAGGATCTTATCGCCCTGCATGGAGAACATGACCACGATCGTGAAAAGCAGCCCGACGAGTGCAGTCGGCCCCAGCCTGGGAGCGAAAGTCGAGTCATACCAATCCGCACCCCGGCGGCGGAGCAACAGCATGCGCGTAAGCGCCCCGGCGGCGAGCGGAATCCCAAGGAAGATTAAAACGCTGCGCGCGATATCCCACATCGAGATCGTTACTGCCGTTCCCTCGACCCCGAACCACCCGGGCACCACGCGCAGGTAGAAATAGGCCAGAGGACTGTACATGACAATCTGAAAGAGTGAATTCAGCGCGACCAGGACCGCGCAGTACTCGCTGTCCCCTCCTGCGAGCATGTTCCAGATCAGCACCATGGCGATGCAGCGCGCCAGCCCGACGATAATCAACCCGGTGCGGTAGGCCGGCAAGTCAGGCAGAAAAAGCCATGCCAAACAGAACATCACGACCGGGCCGACGGCCCAGTTTAGAAACAGCGAAACGGTGAATTGCTCGCCCGCTGATCGGATCTTGCCCAATTCCTCGTACTTCACCTTTGCCAACACCGGGTACATCATCCACAGCAAGCCAACGGCGATCGGGAGTGAGACCGTGCCAATGCTGAGCGCGTTCAGTATGTCTTTCATCCCGGGCAGTGCTGCGCCCAGGCCTATGCCGATGGCCATCGCCAGCAAGATCCACAGGGGTAGATAGCGGTCAAGCATGGATAGTTGCGCTGCCACAGGAACGCTGCGTTTCTCGCTTTGCGGCTGTCCGTTCATCGGTGACTGTTCCTCCGTACCCGCATCCTTCCGGCTCCTGCTATAAGACTGCGAGGACCAATCCAAAAATATAGCCCGCCAGGACACTGAAAATCGTGACCAGCGTGACGTAGGCCGCGGTGCGCTTTCCACCCAACAGCTTGCCGGTCACAAGAATGCTCTGCAGCGAGAGCTCCGGGTCGGCCAGCAGGTAGGCAAGCAGCGGACCGCGGCTCATGCCCAGGTCGAGAAACATGCGCGCGATAGGGACTTCGACCAGGGTCGGGAAGTACATAAACACGCCGAAGAGCACGCCGATCAGATTAGCCCAGACGGTATTGCGGCCGGCCAGTGATTCAACCCATGTTTCGGGGATGACCGCCTTGGCTATGCCCGCGGCGAACACGCCGATAATGAGTAGTGGGAAGATCTGTTTCACAAATTTCCAGGTTTCCCACAACCAGCCGGCTAGCAGCTGGCGATCCAAACCGCGTACGGCTACCCGGGCTATGGCCCCCAGCAGCAGGAACCCACGGAGAGGCTGCCGGCCGTGATCGAGGGCGCGGCCGCCAGAACCGTGAGTGCGACCAGCGAAAGCGAAAGGTATGTCCAGCGGTTGAACCTCTCCAGCACATGTTCAAATCCAAGGTAGGCGGCCGGGGCGATCAGGATCAGGAGCACGATCAGCAGTCCTCCCTGGATCGTCAGATCCAGATTCTCCAGAGCCGTCACCAGGCGCCCGGGCATGGAGAACGGCAAGCTCAATTCGATCCAGCTTCTGGTGAGTGGCTCGATCTGCAATGTCCCTGCGACAAGCACTCCCAGCAGCAGGAGGAAGAGCACCCAGACGACGGGCTGGACGCGCTCATCGCTCTCAAACATGGAGGCCGGCTCAGCGGCCGCATCATGCTCTGAGTCTACGCTGTGGAACACTCGCGACATGATCAGTCCGATCAGGATGCCGAAGGAAATTGAAAGCACGACGCGCGCCAGCGCGATGTCTAAACCAATCGCCGCCCCGGTGTAGGTGATGGCGAGAATGTTTACCGCCGGCCCGACGAAGAGGAAAGTGATCGCCGGTCCCAGCCCGGCGCCCCGACGCCAGATTCCGGCGAAGAGCGGCAGAATGGTGCATGAGCAAACCGCCAGCACGAACCCTCCCGCGGCTGCCGCCGGGTAGCTGATCCAGGCCGGAGAACGTGGGCCAAGGTAACGGGTGATGGCTGCTTTGGGGATAACCGCACTCAGGTAGCCGGCGATGATAAAAGCCGGCACCAGGCACAGCAGCACATGTGCCGCCAGGTAGTCCAACAGGCTGGCCCAGCCAGCGGTAAGCAAACCGATCAGTACATCCACGGTTGAGCTCCCCTGTCAGAGGACCTGGTACTTGTGCTCCGCCCCGCGTACCCTGTCAGCAATAACCTCTCCACCATCAACCAGCTACCTGGTTCTCGAGCATCTCGACGATCTGCGAGGGAGAGGGGATGCGGCCCGAGCTTGCCAGTTCCTCGTTGATCACCAGCCCGGGCGTAGCCAGCAGGCCGTAGTCAAGAAAGCGTTCCGGGTCGGTCACTTTTTCGATCGTCAACTCGATCTCGGGCCTGGCTTGGAGCAGAAGCTCGGCTGCCTTCTGGGCGTGTTGCTCGAGACGCTGGCAGTTCGCGCACCCGGACCCCAATATCTTGATCGAAAGCATGTGCTCCTCCTTTATTCGGCGCCAGCAGCCGCAGCGGGTTGAGGCGTCCGTTCCTTTTCACAGTTTGGGCAGGGACAGGGCTCGTGCGATTCCATCGTCGAACGGCCTGGACGCAGCGCTACGTTCGCGCGTGCAGCCAGCACTGAGGCGCATTTGCGGGTTTCACTGAGCAGTGGTTCGAGCTCAGGGTGAGCCACGGCGTAGAAGACGTTCAACCCTTCTCGACGATCGTTCACAAGCCCGGCTTCACGCAGGCGGGCCAGTTGCTGAGAGAGATAGGCCTGACGCAATCCGAGTCTGGCTTCGAGATGGCACACACAGCACTCACCATCGGCCCTCAGCACATTCAGGATGCCCAACCGGGCCGGGTGTGCCAGGGCTTTGAGCAGTTCTGCACTGAAACGCTCGATATTCATAGCCTTCGCCTTAGCTATATTCAATATTCGGAATATAGAATATTCTCAACCGCGTTTCTCGTTCAGTGCCATTCATCACAATTCTGGGTAACGGTCGTCCTTCCAAATCCCTGCAGCGGGGATTCTTGGTGGATTCCCGACTTTCATCCGCCAGGCCTGGTATCCGGTACAATGCTGATACGCGAGGGCTTGCCCGAACGCCTACTGGGCGAGTCTTCACGCCGAAGGAGTGTTCATGTTTGCATCTGAACCCGCTCCCACCCGTTTCGACCTGAACTTCACCCTGGCCGGCGTTCCGGTCAGAGTCCACCCACTCTTCTGGGTGATGGGGTTCCTGCTGGGCGGGGCAGTCGGTAACCTGCTACTGATCGTGATCTGGATCGCGATCGTGTTCATCTCAATTTTGATTCACGAGCTCGGCCACGCGGTGGCAATGCGGGCCACGGGCAGCTACCCGCGCATTGTGCTCTACATCTTCGGCGGGCTAACCATACCCGAGTCGTCCCCATGGGGTGGCCGGATAGCGACGCGCGTGCACGGACCGGCGGCGGATGTGCTCGTCTCGGCTGCGGGCGCCCTGGCCGGATTCGTCTTCGCCGGGCTGATCCTGGCGCTGGTTGAGCTTACCGGCGGCCAAATCTTCCTCGGACGCCTGCTGGGTGTGATTCCCTTCCCAAACGCCAGCTACCCTGGCGGCTCGTACTACCTGAATTTCGCGTTGAACAGCCTGTTATGGGTGAACATCTTCTGGGGCTTGATCAATTTGATGCCGGTTTTCCCGCTGGACGGCGGCAGCATCGCACGGCGCATCCTGCTCAGCTTCGACCCGATCCACGGGGCCAACACTTCGCTCTGGGTTTCCGTGGTCACCGGTGTCCTGCTGGCGCTGATCGGCATCGTCTTCATGCGCAGCATCTACGTCGCCTTCCTCTTCGGCTACCTGGCATTCGCCAGCTACCAGGCACTTAACCCGGGATTCGGTCAGCGCTGGTGATGGCTTTCCCACGCAGGCGAAGCGCTTACGGTCTGTGACCTGGCGATCATAGAAACAAAGGCCTGGAATGGGACGCGACAATGCCAGGCGAACAGCATGACTGAACTGAATTCTTCAACCTGCACGCGCCGAAATCGATGCAGGAGCCGTTTACCCGGGCAACGGAGAAGGAGATCTTCTTCCTGCTCGACGAGTTTGCTCTTCCGCCCGGAAGCCAAGTTCTCGATGTCGGCTACAGGACCGGCATATAGGTTGCTGCTTCCTCAGCAGGTAGAGAGCATCCGTAGAAATTCAGGGATCCACTAGAAGCTGATCGTTTCAAAAAATGGGGGGACGGTCCTTTGGCCATGGTCCCAACGCAACGCTTGTTGTGACTATGGCCAATTGATCTGCCGCCCTGCACAAGCGCCTCCCATGCGGGAGGCGCTGCATGCCCCAGCGGCGATTCGAACGCCGAACCTAGGCTTTAGGAGAGCCTTGCTCTATCCATTTGAGCTACTGGGGCATCACCGAAATTATAGCACGCCGGCCTGCCACCACTCGGACAGGCCGATCCCCAGCCCGCCGCCAACTGTTGCCTCATCCATCAATCAAAGCTCATATTGTCTAGATTTAATCTGTTATTAACTTGACAAAATCTTTACATTTGATAGACTGTGGGCATCTTGTTCGCGAAAAGGAGAGGTAAAGATGAGTATTCGCAAGATTGTTCCGCTACTGCTGGTTGTCGTCCTGGCGCTGGGCGCATGCGCCCCGGCGGCGGAAGTGGTTGAGACCGAAGCCCCGGAGGCCCCCGTTCCAACCGCGACCGCTGCGCAGGAAGCGACCACCGAATCCGAGGTGATGGAGAAGGACATCGTCGACATCGCCGCCGAGGATGGCCGCTTCACCACGCTCGTCGCCGCCGTGCAGGCCGCCGGCCTGGTGGATGCTCTCAAGGGCGAGGGGCCGCTGACGGTCTTCGCTCCGACCGATGAGGCCTTTGCCGCGCTGCCGGAGGGCACCCTCGAAGCGCTGCTCGCTGACATCCCGGCCCTGACGGACATCCTGCTCTACCATGTCGTCGACGGCAAGCTGATGACAGCCGGCGTAGTCGGCTTGAGCGAGGCAATGACGCTCCAGGGTTCCGCTGCTCCGATCAACGTGCAGGACGGTGCGGTCTACATCGCCGGAGCGCAGGTCATCCTGACGGATATCGAGGCTTCGAACGGCGTGATCCATGTGATCGACTCGGTGATCATCCCCGAGTAAGCATGGCTCTAAGCATCTCAATAAACAGAGCACGCGGGCGACTCTTGTAGATCGCCCGCGTGCTCTTCGATAATCCGGGGTTGCTGGTTCAGGCGCCTGAAACCTGGATAAGGTAGGCCGCGATCGGTTCGCGCCGGCCGATAACCTGAATCGGCTCGAGCGGCTCGGCGTCAACTTCCTGGTGGGCGAGTTCGTAGGTGTGTTTGCTGAGCAAAATCTGCCCCCCGCCGGCTTGCTCCTGCAATCGCTTGGCGACATTCACCACATCGCCAATGACCGTATAGTCCATCACCTTCTCGGATCCGATGTTGCCCACCACTGCCTCGCCCGAGTGCAGGCCAATACCCAACCCGAGGCCTTTTAATTCATCCCCGGATCTCTCGCGCAGCTCTTTGAACAGCCGCTGCATCTCAATTGAGGTTTCGATCGCCCGCATCGCGTCATCATCGGCTGCGACCGGCGCTCCGTAAAAGGCCATGAAACCATCCCCCAGATACTTGTCGAAGGTGCCGTGATGGTCAAAGACGACCCGGCTCAATGCCTGGTAGATATGGTTGAGTGTTTCGATCACGTGCTCGGCGGTGTGCTCTTCCGTGAAGCGCGTGAAGCCGCGGATGTCGGCGAAGAGAACCGTCACGGTGCGGATGTCCCCGCCTAATTTGAGATACCGCTCGGGATCGGTCAGGATGATGTCGGTCACATCCTCCGCCAGGAAGCGGTCGAGCACCTGGCGCAGCAGCCGGTTGCGCGATTCGACTTCGTCGTGAAGCCGTTTGAGCCGCAGCAACGAGCGCACGCGCGTGAGCAGCACCACTGAGCTGTAGGGCTTGGTGACGAAGTCGTCGGCTCCGGCGTCGATCGCCTTGAGTTTCTCCTCCTCGCTGTCGAGGGCGGTCACGATCACGATCGGCACGAAGCGTGTGGCCGGGTTTTCCTTGAGCGTCTTGCACAACGACAGGCCGTCCATGCGTGGCATCTGCACGTCGACCAGCGCCAGATCGGGCGGATCTTGCAAGGCCAGCTCAAGCGCTGTGCGGCCGTCCGGTGCGGTTACGGCCTCGCAGCCGGAGCTGATGAGGTAGGTCTTCAGCAGATCCCGGTTGAGCCAATCATCATCGGCGATCAGGATGCGTGGTGGTCGTTCAAAGATCCCATTCAGTTCCATATGCCACCACGGAATCTGCCGGGTGTTCTCACCTGGCTGTAATCCTCGCTACTCGACGCGGCCGGTGGCGATGGCCATCTTCACTTCGCCGAGGGCCTTCGTCACCTCAATCTCGCGCGGGCAGGCGTCGGTGCAGTTGTAGATGTCGTGGCAACGCCAGATTCCCATGCGGTCGTTTAGTAATTCGAGCCTCTGGGCCGCGGCGCGATCACGGCTATCGAAGATAAAGCGGTGTGCCTGGACGACAGCCGCCGGACCCACATACTGCCCGCTGCCCCAGAACGATGGACAGGAGGTTGTGCAGGCCGCACAAAGGATGCACTTGGTGGTGTCGTCGAAGCGTGCCCGCTGTTCGGGAGACTGCAGGCGTTCGCCGGTCGGCGGTGGCTCGTCGTTCACAAAGTACGGCATGACGGAGCGGTAGTGATCGAAGAAGGGCTCCAGGTCGACGATTAGATCCTTGATCACGGGCAACCCGAGCAGCGGCTCAATGGTGATCTTGCGCCCGACATCGTGAACGAGCACTTTGCAGGCCAGCCGGTTGACGCCGTTGATGCGCATCGCGTCCGAGCCGCAGACGCCGTGCGCACAAGAGCGTCGATAGGAGAGGGTTCCATCTTGATACCATTTGACCCGGTTGAGTAGATCGAGGACCTGGTCGTTTCCCTCCGCCTCCACCGTGTAGTTTTCGTAGTGCGGTTTCTTGTCGGTCTCGGGGTTGTAGCGCAGAATGCGAAGCTTGACCTCCATCATACCTCTCCTAGTACACTCGCTTCTTCGGCTCAAAGTGGGTCATCGTCACTGGCTTGTACTTCAGCGTCACCCCTTTCTCATCCATAAATGCCAGTGTGTGTCTGAGCCATTTATCGTCATCGCGCTCGGGGTAATCCTCACGGGCGTGGGCGCCGCGGCTCTCTTTGCGCTCGAGGGCGGATTTCGTTGTCACCTCGGCGATATCGAGCAGGCAGCCGACCTCCCAGGCTTCAAGGATGTCGGTGTTGAAGATGCGCGTCGAATCATGGGCGCGTACGTGCTGATAGCGCTCTTTCAGCTCGCGCACCTTTTTCAGCGCTTCCGCCATGCCCTCTTCAGTGCGGAAGACACCCACATCGGCGAACATCACCTCCTGCATCTCGCGCCTAATATCCGCTGCGATCTCCGTGCCGTCAGCTGTGCGCAGCGCCTCGATCTGCTCGTGGACGAAACTCTGTGGATCTTCCGGCAGCGGGGCGTAGTCATTCTGGCTGGCGAACTCGGCCGCGCGCTCTCCGGAGTGCTTGCCGAAGACGATGATGTCGAGCAGCGAATTCGTCCCCAGACGGTTGGCGCCATGGACCGAGACGCACGCCGTCTCGCCGGCGGCGTACAGGCCAGGCATGATGGTGTTCTTCTCGTCGGTCACAACCTCACCGTACATCGTGGTCGGGATGCCTCCCATGCCGTAATGCGCCGTCGGTTGGACCGGCATCGGCTGTGTGACCGGATCGACTCCCATATAGGTACGGCAGAAATCAATGATGTCGGGCAGTTTAGCCATGATGTCGGCGCCGGTCACCTGGTAAGGCGAGCCGTCGGGCCACGTGCGTCCATCCACGCGTGCGTATTTGTTGACCGTTTCCGGGCGGGCGTCGAGGTAGAGGTAGCGTTTGCCGTTGATGCCGCGGCCCTCGCGCATCTCGAGGTACATCGCCCGGCTGACGACATCACGCGAGGCCAGATCCTTGACCGTCGGGGCGTAGCGTTCCATGAAGCGTTCGCCTTCGTTGTTGATCAACACCCCGCCCTCGCCGCGCACGCCCTCCGTAATCAGGATGCCCATGCGGTAGATGCCGGTCGGATGGAACTGGAAGAACTCCATGTCCTCGGCCGGAATCCCGCGCCGCAGCGCGACCGCCACACCGTCACCCGTGTAGGAGTGGGCATTGGAGGTGATCTCCCACACCCGTCCCCAGCCGCCCGTGGCGAAGATCACCGCCTTCGCATGAAAGGTATGCAGCTCGCCGGTCAGCAGCTCCACCGCCACCACACCGCACCCACGGCCGTCGCTGATCAGCACATCGAGCACCTGGAATTCGTCAAAAAAGGTGACTTTGTTCTTGATGCACTGCTGATACAGGGTCTGCAGGATCATGTGCCCGGTGCGATCGGCGGCGTAGCAGGCCCGCCGCACCGGCTTCCCGGTCTCGTTGTTGGTATGGCCGCCGAAGGGACGTTGCGCGATTTTCCCCTCCGGTGTGTGAGCGCACAGGGTAGAGTTTGCTGAGCACGGCGGTGCTCGCACCGTGCGAGGCGTTAAGTGCCGCCATCAAGCCGGCGCCTCCTGCCCCTACGATGACCACTTCATATTGATGTTGCATCGATGTCACTCTCCGTGGTATCCGGCTTCAGGAAGCCAGGATGACGTAAATCGCCACAATAATGCCGGCGAGCAGCAACAGCATGACCAGCCCGCGCATAAAGGCGATCACCAGCGGGCGTTTGGTGTAATCTTCGAGCACCATGCGCAAACCGTTAAAACCATGCACGGTGGCCAGGAAGATCATCAGCATACTGTAGATTTGCCAGAAGGCGTTCGACCATCCCAGTGAGATATCAGGGATGTCGCTGTTGATGATGTGGTTGGGGTTGGGGAAGAACATCCAGCGGAACATGGCCGGCATCGTCAGGTATTCACGCCCGCCCATGAGAAAACCTATCCCCAGGCTGATGGCGCCGAAAAGCATCAGCGCCAGGCCCGAGATGCGTGTGAACAGCCACATGCCATATTCGAAGGTGCCGGCCGAGCGGGTAGGTCTGGCAGATCGCATGAGAAACCTCCTCAACTACGCGCCGCTCAGGGCGGTCTGGATCATCACATACACCGGCAGGCCATAGACGGGCACAAAGATCAGCCATTGCAGCCAGATCATCTCGCGCTGAAAGCGGATCAGCGCCGGGAAGAGATCCATCAGCGCCAGGCGCGTGCCGTTCAGGGCATGGAAAAGCACGGAGAAGTAAACAAAGATCTGGAACGCCCACGATTCGTAGACCGTGTTGATCGCGAAAGCCAGGTCATCGCCGAACTGCTGGCCAAAAAACGACACGATCACGTGCGTGCCCACGAAAAGCAGGATGCCGAGGCCCGTGACGCGGTGCAGCAGCCAGGTCAGCATCCCGGCCTTGCCTCGATACCGCAAGCCCGAGATGACACTCACTCTTCTGCTGAGTTCCATAACGCCTCCCGAGAGAATTCTCTCGCGGACTTGCCGCCCGCGGGCTTCAATTATACAGGCAGCGTACATCTCGAAACAGCGCCAACTCTCGCCTGATTCACGGCGCACCTTCCTCTCCGCGAAGGCCTCTCCGGGTCAAACATCCGACATCCGCTTATGGGTGAAGTTGGTCACTTTTGATTCGAGTTTAAGCAGGGTAGAATAATCGATACCCAATGCGAGGGGCGAGGTGGGGGCGGCCAGCGTCGCCCCCCTGCGCGCGGCCTGGAGGTGCATATGGCGCATGCGGGTCCTGAATACGGACTCTCCCGCCGGAGCTTCGTAACCGGCGTGGTGGGAATACTGGGCGGCATCATTGCCGCTGTTGTCGGCCTGCCGGCCATCGGCTACCTGCTTTCGCCGAGCCTGAAGAGCGGAACCGCGACGAAGGAAGAGTGGGTGCCACTCGGTCCGATCGAAGAATTGGTGGTCGGCGAGCCGCGCCTGTTCGCGTTCACCCGCACCAAGCAGGTCGGATGGGAGCGCACCGCTAACAGCTACGGCGTGTATGTCGTCCGTAAAGCGGGTGACAGCTACGATGTGTTTTCGAACGTCTGCACCCACCTCAGCTGCCGGGTTTCATGGAAGGAGGACGAGAACGAGTACGTCTGCCCCTGCCATGACGGCCGATTCGCGAAGGACGGCTCGATCATCTCTGGTCCACAACCACGCCCTCTCAACCGATTCGAATACAAAATTGAAGAGGGGACGATTTACATCCATCTGGTGGAGGCTTGACGTGGCAGCTCAAATCTTGACCTGGCTGGACGAACGGCTGGGATTGACCGGCATCTACAAGACCGTGCTCGACCGTAAGGTCCCAAAGGTGAACTGGGCTTTCACACTGGGCAGCGCCACGCTCTTCCTGGCGGTCATGCAAGCGGCAACCGGGATCTTTCTCTCCGCGTATTATGTCCCGCATCCCGATCAAGCCTACGACAGCATCAACTACATCATGAACGACGTGGCTTTCGGCTGGCTCATCCGCGGCATCCACCACTGGGGCGCAACGCTGATGGTGATCACCGTTGTGCTGCATATGCTGCGCACTTTCTTCTACGGCGCGTACAAGTACCCGCGCGAGGTCACCTGGGTGACGGGAGTGTTTCTGCTGCTGGTCACGCTCGGCATGGGTTTCACCGGCTACCTGCTTCCCTGGAATCAGCGAGCCTACTGGGCGACGACAGTCGGCACATCGATCACCGAAACGATCCCGTTCATCGGTCCGTTCATCAACCAGGCCCTGCGCGGCGGTACAGACCTTTCCACGCTGACACTGGTGCGGTTTTTCAGCGCCCACATCTGGATGCTGCCTGCTGCATTGTTCGGCCTCATCGGCGTGCACATTTACCTGGTAATCCGCCTCGGGATCAGCAAAATCCCGTCCGAGGACGAATAGGAGCGGGCCGTGGATTCCGAACAGAAGCAACGCTACAAGGAACGCTACGAAGCTGCCAAGCAGCACGGGGTGAAGTTCTTCCCAGACATCATCTACAAGGACATGATCGTGTCCTTTGCCATCTTCATCCTGCTTCTTGGGCTGGCGACGTTCATCGGGGTCAAAGCGGAGCCGCCAGCCGATCCGAATGACTCAAGCTACGTGCCGCGGCCCGAGTGGTATTTCCTGTTTCTCTTCCAGCTGCTGAAATATTTCCCGGGGAAACTGGAGTGGGTCGGTACAACGGTCGTGCCGCTGGCAGCCGTGCTGGCGTTGTTAGTGCTGCCCTTCTACGATCGCAGTCCCTTCCGCCACTGGTCGAAGCGTAAGTTCGCCATTGGGGTCATGGGGGCCTCGATGGTTGGGGTGGTTGCGCTCACTTTCCTTGCGGCTTATACAACACCACCGCAGGAGGAATTCAGCGCGGCCGCTTCGATCAGCGAGCAACTGCTCGCCGGCCAGGACCTGTACAGTATCGAATGTGTCGAATGTCATGGATCCGAAGGCGAGGGAGGTGAGATCACGACCGTCGAGGGGCTGGAGGGCGTCGTGGTGCCTCCTTTGAATTCACCTGACTTCATCTACACACGCACCGATCAAACGATCTACAACGTCATCGATTACGGCCAGCAGGACCTGGGCATGCCGCCCTTTGGCCTCGCTTATGGCGGCGAGCTCAGTCGGGCGCAAATTGACGCGATCGTGACCTTTATGCGCTACACCTGGGATGACCGGGTGGAGATCCCGCAGGAGGCGGCTGCGGCTGGGACGGTGCCCGAACTGGGCCCGGATCAGATCCCAACCTATACAGAATTCATCGAGCCGATCGTCCGCCGCACGTGCCTCTCATGCCACCGGCCCGGAAAAAAGAACAACAACTACCTGATGGGTAGCTACGAGGAGATGCTGACCACCGGGGACGACGCCCCCAACCTGATCGCCGGCGACCTGGACAGCAATTTGATCCGCTCCATCCACCGCGAGGAAACGGATGAGTGGGGCCCGATGCCTCCCTCCAAGCCGCTGAAGGATGAGTGGATCGTGATCTTCGAACGCTGGGTGCTGGCCGGCATGCCGGAAACGCCGGCTGATCTGCCGACGCCGATGCCGCAGGAGACTGAGCCGGCCGGGGAAGTCACCCCCGAACCCGAGGTGCCCGGAGCGGCGGAGCCCACAGCAACACCCTGAGTCGGTCGCACGTTTCTCTCAACAACGTTCATTCGTAGGGGCCGACCTGTGTGTCGGCCCTTGCGGATGACGCAATCATCGGAAAGAGATGGGGCTGTCCCTGCGCATTGAAAGGCCGGCCTGTGTGTCAGCCCCAGCCAATCCCCCACATCCTACAACATTGGGAATACCCCGGCGTCAGGAACCTTACGGCATGGCCCTGAAATTGATCTCGTCCAACTGCTGACTGGCACCAAGATCGATCTGGATCTGCTTCGGCAGCAACTCAGGCTGTCCCGGATCGGGAATCATACAGTAGGTGCCGCTTAGAAGATTGGGGATAAAGATGCGCCCATAGGCGTTCGATTCGACCCGGCGCAAGATCGCCTCGCCCGGACAGGCTCCCGTTTTAAACGAGAATTTCGCATAACTCACGACTGCCCCGCTTTCCTGCGGATCGCGTACCCCGTTGCCGTTGAGATCCAGGTAGCTCCAGCCCGAGATCGAAGCTGGAATGGGGGTGGCCGTCGGAGGGATATCAAGCGGCAGGCTCCCCAGATCGCCCTCGAGCGTAGCGTACCCTCCCCACAAATAGCAGGTCCTGCCCGGATTGTCAGGGTTGTCCACAACCCAGTAGTCGGGGATGGCGCTGCGCTGCACGACGCGGGTCCGTTCTCCGACCAGCAGCGCCCCAACCATTTCGTAGTCTTTGCCGGGGCCCATCCTGCAGTTGGTATCGATCCCGACTTGGATCCATACGGCGGCAGGAGTCGCTGACACTGTCGGCGTCGATAGGGCCTGCGCTTCGCCATCGGTGACAGGAATAGGCGTCTCCGAGGGAGCCACACGGTCCACGGCCAGCACCTGGCGAGTCGATGCAGCAAGGGTATCGATCGCCTGCGTTGTGCTGGTCGCCGAAAGCGCGTCCTGTCCGGGACTTTTATTGCTGCCACAGCTCACGCTGGTGATAGCGATCAGGCCGATGCCGAGGAAGACGGCGGCCCGCCCGGGGCTCATCCCGCTGGTTCAGCCCCCCGGCGGAATGCCCGCAGCAGCATCAGCAGCCCTCCCAGGATCAAGGCACCAGCTCCCACCGCTTTGAGCAGCGGCTCGCCGAAGAGCGTCGCAAACAGTCCAAAAGCAGCCCCTGAAACCACCAGCATCCAGACTCCAATCTCTGATGCAGGTCGCTCCCATCCCCCGATCGCGCTGGCCAGGATCAGTCCGAGTCCGACCGATCCCGGCAGCAATATCCAGGCATATGCCCAGACAGCCCAATCGCTGCTGAGCGTGTTGTACAGGAAGATCAAGCCCAGCACGAGAAAAATCGAGGCGGGGATAGCCAGAGCCGCCAGCCCGCGCCGGGCCTCCTCGGCGATCAAGGCCGGCAGGAAAAAGGCGGCGGAGACCGCCAGGAGGATCACCGGCCAGGTGCGAGAAAAGGTCAGCCCCGGAACCAGGTTGACGATCAGGAAGATAACCCCCAGGCTGATTAAAAAGAGCGCAGCCGCGAGTGAACCACGATCCATGCGCCTCATATCCATCTCCCTTCGCGGAATTCTGCTGTTGAACAGGCTTGATTCATTATACACAGCCCGAGCGGAGCGACTCATCAAACCTGAGTCCTGTCGACAACCAGAACCTGGTAACTTATGATGTTGGGCAGACTTGCGATCCATGCTCTTGGTGAAGAATTGATGCTCTCACGAAGCCGTATCCGAATGATCGTGCTGGTATGCCTGGCGGGCCTGCTGGTTGCCGTAGGTCGCGCGGCGGCATCCCCCTTCGCCTGGACGCGCGTGTCCCGGGGCATCGATTACCAGAGCTTCATCCTTCCAGGCCCTGTGCGCGCGTACGTGGCCCGCATGGACCGAGCCGAGGCTGACCTCATCCTGGAGAGCGGCCTCGCCCAAGGATCGGTGCTCGCGGGGACTGAAACAGTCAGTCAGATCGCAGAACGCTACGATGGAGCGGTCAACGCCTGGGGCGGATCTTGGGGTGCGACCAACAAGGTCTGGGTTGCCATCAACGGTTCCTATTTCGACCTGGAGAACGGCGAACCCTTCGGTGGAGTCATTCAGGGCGGCCAATACGCCCTGCTGTACAAGGACCTGCAAGGGGTAAGTGGATTGGTCTTCAAGCAAGACCGCTCGGTATTCGTCGGCGGCTGCGTCTCCCACCCTGAAGAAAGGCAGCGGTTGACCAACTTCTTCACGGATGAGTGGGTCGCAATCGACGATGTTAACAACCTGAGCGGAAACGACAGCCTCGTTCTCTACACAGACGAGTTCAATGGCTTCAGCCCGGGTGGGGCAAACCAGGTTGAGGTGGTCATTGAATTGAGTCGGCCGAGCGGGATACTGCCGCCGCCCGCACATGCCCCGGGCGTGGTGCTCGAGGTGCGGCAGGGACTTGGTCCGACTCCGATCATGTTCAACCAGGTCGTGCTTTCGATGCGTGGACCCGAGAGCGTAAAGATTGCGGATATGTTCCATCCGGGCGACAAGGTCGGCGTTTCGTTTGAATTGACGAATTATGCACTCGACTGCCGCACGCCCGATCCGAACTCCTGGACAAAAGCCTATTCAGGCGTCGGAGGGAACCTGCTCTTCCTTGCAGACGGGGAGGTCCTTGAATCCGACAATCAGGGAGCGAACTTGCGCAACCCGCGCACGGCTATTTGCAACCTCGATGGGGGTGGTTCCTCGACGATGTGGGTGAACGGGATCGTCCAGAACCATCCCTCCGATGGTCATGAGCGCGGCGTGGCAAATGCGCTGATGATGGTCGCCGTTCAGCCGACGCAACGCTCGCTGCTCCTGGCGCCTGGCACCAAAGTCCGCGCCATTGAGCCGGCAAACATCTACATCGGGCCTGGTGATAACTTCCGGGCGATCGCTTCTGTCGACGTAGATACACATGGGGTCGTCCTGCTGCAACCGGCTGGCTTGAATGGGCTTTTCGCCAGGGATGCCTATTGGTGGAAAGTCGATTTCGGCGGCACCGTCGGCTGGGTTGACGAAAGCCAGCTCGAACGAATTCCAACCATCCAGCCCCTCGAGTCGCTGCAGATGCTCCTCGACCAGTTGCGGACCGGAGAGTGATTGCAGCTGGCCTTTTGTTGACTCGTTTCTGCCCCTCAAGCTAAACTAAGGGAGCAATTCGGCAGGGTCACAGGGGGTGATCATGACCCGCTTACCAAATCGGCGCGCTGTCCTGCGCTTTGTTTCCCTTTGTATATTCATCTTCGGCGTTTATCCATCCATAAGCACGCCCCGCGCGGTCCACGCAGGGCAGGAGATTGACGGCCCGCCTTCAACGTCTGCCTCCGTCTCAACACCAACACCGGACGCCAGTTTGTCCACTCCAACTGCAACCTTTACCAGCACAGCCAGCACAACGCCTGCGGAGACGACTCCCCCACCCGTGGATACTGCCAGCCCGGATCCGAGCTCAAGCCAGGTAGCCGCAACCCCAACTCCGGAGGCTGCAACGAGTGAGACCTGGACTCCGTCCGCATCTCCGACGGAGACGCCGGCTGCCTCGCCGTCTCCCGCACCCACTTTCACATCAACGCCCAGCCCCTCTCCCGTGCCTCCGGCGGATTCCTTTCCCACGCGGAGTGTGCTGATCAACGAGATTGCCTGGGCGGGATCGCTCGCTTCAGCCCACGATGAATGGATCGAACTACACAATCCCTCTGCTAACGTCCTTCGAATCGATGGCTGGCTGCTGACGGACGATGATGATGTACGGATCGTCCTGCAGGGACAGATCGCTCCGTACGGCTACTTTATCCTGGAAAGGACGGACGACACCACGATCGGGGACATCGCTGCCGACATGCTCTATACGGGTGCGCTGAATAATTCCGGGGAAGGACTGCGGCTGCTGGACCCCGCCGGGGGGTTGATCGATAGCGCCAATCTGGATGGCGGCGCGTGGCCAGCGGGCGACTCTTCCTCGAGAGCAAGCATGGAGCGGGTCGGCGGCGAAGATCAGAGCGGCAATTGGCGCACTTTCACGGGATTCGGCGGCAACGGACAGGATGCTGCTGGGGGCCCGATTCAGGGTACACCCGGTCGACCAAATTCGATCTTCTTCCTGACTCCAACAGCGAGTGTGTCTTCTGCCCCCTCAAGCACCTCGACAGATGTCCCTGTGATGGTTGAGTATGGGGCAGTTCACATCAATGAAATCGCCTGGGCCGGCACTCTGGCTTCCGCGAGCGACGAGTGGATTGAATTATTCAACACGACCGATAGTGCCGTGGATCTTGACAAATGGATTCTCACCGACGGAAACGACATTCGCATCGAGCTCGATGGATCTGTCGCCGCGAGCGGATTCTTCCTGCTAGAGCGCACGGATGATTCGGCCGTAGTGAACATCGTCGCTGATCAGATCTACACCGGATCGCTTTCAAATTCTGGAGAGGTCTTGAGTTTATATGATGCCGCCGGGAACCTGATCGATCAAGCCAATCCGGCAGCGGGCCCATGGCCCGCCGGAGGGGCATCATCCCGCTCCAGCATGGAACGCCATGCAGGAGGCTGGGGCACCTTCACGGGCTACCACGGAAGCGGACTCGATACGCTTGGGCACCCGATTCAAGGAACCCCGAAGGCCGCAAACTCGCTCCTTTTTCCCACACCACAGCCAACCTGGATTCCAGGCAAGCTCGTAATCAACGAGGTCCTGATCCGCCCCCACTATGATTGGCAGGGGACGGGAGGCGTTGATACAGGCGATGAGTTCATCGAGATTCTCAATTTGGGTCCCGGGCCGGTCAACCTGCGCGGCATGCAATTGGACGATATCCAGGAGGCAGGGTCGGCCCCGTACGAGCTGCCGGCTGTGACGCTCAAGCCCGGAGCATACCGTGCCTTTTTCCGCTCCCGTACTCACCTCGCGCTGAACGATGGCGGCGATGTTGTGCGTTTGTTGGGAGCGGACGGCCTCCTGGTAGATGAAATCAGCTACCTGCGCGTACGGGCATACAACCTGAGTTACGGACGCTTTCCGGACGGGTCGGGGCATTTGCGCTACGGGCTCTGGCCTACTCCGGGCCAGCCGAACATCCCCTTCGATGAATCCCCGCCATCATCGACCCCGCTTGCGCTATGTCGAGAATCCGGTCCATCTCGGCTGGCCCGGATTATGCGCTTCCCGGGGATGAGCGCTCGTCTGCGGCACATGGGATTTGGTGCCTGCGTCATCTCCGTCGAAGGGGGCTGACGGTTCGGTGCAGAGACCACAGGGAACAGTGCTGGGTGGAGGGCTTGCGATCCGTCCGGGATTTCATTCGTCACCCGGTTGGGGACTTACAGGGAAGCAAGTCCCCCTTGAGACTCCGGCAACGTGCACTCTCGGGCGGGTCAAGAAATCCCCATATAGCGCCAGTCTACGAACACTGCCTGCCACGCCATCGCTGGTCTATAGCTGCGCCCGGTGTGTGTGTTCTGCCTTGTCTCAACCTCGTGAATTTGACATCTGGCCGCCAAATAATTGATTGAAACGGGCGTTGGCAACCGGCGCCTGACAAGTTGCTGTCAATATCAACGGCGCATGTACGTTCAGTGTCATATTTGAATCGGGCGCATCCAGCGCTGTTGGTCGTTAACGCTTTCTTAAGCAGCGCGGTGTACATTAAATAGCAAGAAGATGTGTAGCTGGATGAAAGCGATGGACACGGTAAGAGGGCTTAAAGAAGAGAAACGAGTTCTCCGGAGCGGCGAAGAAGAAAGGTCGCAGCGAGAGGACGATATCTATATCCTGCTCACGGATGGCAGTTTGCAGCCCGTGCAGCCTGGCGGTATGGTCGAGCTTGCCCTCAAGGAGCTTGGCGCCCGGTTAATCAGGGTAGAGTCCGGGTTGAACCCCGATCTGAACTAGACCGGTGGCGAATTGAAAAACAAAATAGTCGGAAATGCCTGTAGTGGATCGCTGTTCGCGATCCGCTTTTTAATCCCCCTCACCGGCTCAGAATGTCTTTCCAATTCTCACTCAACATCTTAGAATGTCCGCAGCATCAAGTTGCGTGTGCGGTTGAACCGCAACCAATCCAAATGAAAGGATCGATCTCTGTATGCATGTACTCGTGACCGGAAGCAGCGGTTTGATAGGTTCAGAGGCGGTCGTCTACTTTGATGGCCTTGGTTTCAAGGTCAGCGGTGTCGATAACAACATGCGGGCTGATTTCTTCGGGCCGAAAGGAGATACGACCTGGAATCGGGATCGCCTGCTTGCTACGTGCCAAAACTTCAACCACATAGACCTCGATATTCGCGATCGAGAAGCTGTCGATCGGCTCTTCAGCCAGAACAACTACGAGTTGATCGTCCATGCTGCTGCCCAGCCCAGCCATGATCTGGCTGCCCGCCGCCCGTTCGACGACTTTGATGTCAATGCTACCGGAACCCTCAACCTGCTTGAAGCGACGAGGCAGCATTCGCCAGAGGCGGTGTTCATCCATATGAGCACGAACAAAGTTTACGGGGATGGACCGAACCGCATTGCGCTCAAGGAACTCGACACCCGCTGGGACTATGACGACCCGGAGTATGTAAATGGCATCCCGGAGGAATTCCCCGTCGATCACTGCCTGCATTCGCTCTTCGGTGCATCAAAACTTGCGGGGGACATCCTGGCTCAGGAATATGGGCGCTACTTCGGTCTGAAGACGGGAATCTTTCGCGGTGGCTGTCTGACCGGCCCCTATCACTCCGGCGTCGAACTGCATGGCTTTCTCAGCTATCTGGTGGATGTCGCTTTGCGAGAGGCGCCATATACAATTTACGGCTATAAGGGGAAGCAGGTGCGCGACCAGATCCACAGTCACGACGTAATCAATGCCTTCTGGCACTTTGCTCAAAAGCCGCGGCCGGGCGAAGTCTACAATCTCGGTGGAGGCAAAGAAAACGCTGCCAGCTTGCTCGAAAGCGTTGATCGCATTGAAGAGAAGACCGGCAAGCGTCCCCAGCTCACCTATTCTGAGCAGAATCGAATCGGCGACCACATCTGCTATTATTCCGATCTGCGCAAACTGAAATCTCATTTTCCAGGATGGGAGCTTACCTACTCTTTCGATGACATCCTCACCGAGATGATCTCGGTCATTCAGAAACGCTAACCGAAACCTGCAGGCGAAAGCCTCGATGCGAATCACAATCCTGAACCAATTTTATGTGCCCGGTCTGGCTCCCACCGGGCACCTCGCGGCCTCTCTCGCGGACCATCGCGCCTCCCTGGGAGATCAGGTAACCGTCGTGACAAGCCGCGGGGGCTACATCGCTGCCGAAAGGCATGATGAAGCCAGCGGTCAGGACAATCCCCGCGTGCTGCGGGTCTGGACGCCGCGACTGGGAAAGGGAACCGCATTCAAGCGAATTGCCGATTACGCATTTTTCTTTGCCCAGGCTGTATTCCGTATGGCAGCTCTCCCGCGGCAGGATCTCGTCATCACCTTGACCACCCCGCCTTTCATTGCTCTGGCAGCTTGTTTGCATAAAATCCTGCATCGCAGCGCGAAGGTCATTCTGTGGAACATGGATTGCTACCCCGAGATCCTGGAACGAACGGGGGTTGTTCAGGAAGGGAGCCTGCTGGACCGATTTCTTCTTGCGGTCAATCGCGCGATTTATGCAAGGCTCGACCATGTTGTCTGCCTTGACTCGGCCATGCTGCGCTTGTTGAGTTCCCAGTATATTCGTTCCCGAGGACGCCCTGCTGCCAGCGTTATACCAAACTGGGAACCGCTCAAGCTCTTCCCTGCAGAACTGCAGGCTCCTGCCTGGAACCTGCCAGGTGAACTGGGAATTGAAGGCCACTTTATCGCCCTCTACCTCGGTAATGCCGGGTTCGGTCACCGCTTTGAGATCGTGATGGACGCCGCCTCCCGCCTGCAAGACGATCGGGTTGATTTTCTCTTCGTCGGCGGTGGTGAAAAATGGCCCTGGCTCGAAAAAGAGTGTTTCTCCCGGTCGTTGACAAACGTTCATCTTCAATCTTATGTTCCAAAGGAGCTCACGCCCACGATCATGGCAGCCTCAGATTGTGCTCTTATAACGATGAACGAGGCCGCGCTCGGCGTGATCAGCCCTAGTAAACTGCATTCCAACCTGGCTATGGGTCTCCCAATCATCTATATCGGTCCCGAGGGGAGCAACGTGGACGATGCTGTTCAGCGCTTCGACGTCGGCTGCAGTTTGCGGGAAGATGATCTGGAAGGTCTTGTGCGCTTCATTCGCAGGATCCGATCGGATCCTGCGCTTTATCAGCACTACACCACGAATGCCCGGCGCGCATTCGAGACGGAGTATGCTGACAGCGCAAGCCTGCCGAAATTTGATCAGCTGATTTCGGATTTGGTGGGAAGTTCCTGAAATCCCCCGTTCATATATGATACGGCCCGCGGACGGTGCAGGGTTCATGCTCTGCTATAATTCATAGACCATGGCGATTTCCCTGGAAGAGGTTCGTCACATCGCAATTCTGGCCCGCCTTGAGCTCACGCCGGAAGAACAAGAACGCTATGCGCAACAGCTCTCTGCCGTCCTCGATTACGCTGCCCGCCTGACAGAAGTGGATACAGATCACATTCCGCCGACAGCCAGCGTGCTGCTGCTGCAAGCTCCCCTGCGCAAGGACGTCGTTCGGCCGTCCCCTCCCCGTGCCAGGATCCTGTCGAATGCTCCCGCAACGGAGCGTGGGATGTTCCGCGTTCCGCCGGTCCTTGAATAAGCCGCTGGGCCGGCCCGGGTAAGGAAAGCGCCGCTCGATGACTTTACTCCCAGAACTGACGCTGCTCGAAGCGGCAGCTATGCTGCGGGATGGTGAAGTCTCATCGCTCGAACTGACCCGGGACAGCCTCGCGCGCATCGAACACTACGAGCCCAAGTTGCACGCATTCCTCGCGCGCACTCCGGACCTGGCGCTCGACCAGGCCCACGCCGCGGATCGGCGCTTGCAAGCGTGGCGGGAGGAGCCTTCGACCCCTCTTCCATTAATTGCGGGCATCCCTCTAGCCCTAAAGGACGTGCTCTGCTTGCAGGATGTGCCGACGACCTGCGGATCCAGAATCCTTGCTGGATTCCGACCTCCGTACACGGCTACCAGCGTTAGCAGGCTTATCGAGGCTGGAGCCGTCATCCTGGGGAAGACCAATACCGACGAATTCGCGATGGGCTCATCGACCGAGAATTCGGCCTATGGACCTACGCACAACCCATGGGATCTCGAGCGGGTACCGGGCGGCTCTTCGGGAGGCTCAGCCGCTGCGGTCGCAGCCGGAATGTGCTATGCAGCTCTCGGCACGGATACCGGAGGGTCAGTTCGCCAGCCGGCCGCCTTTTGCGGCGTTACCGGACTCAAGACGTCCTACGGTCGCGTATCCCGCTACGGCCTGATCGCATATGGATCATCGCTCGACACCGTCGGCGCGCTGGCCCGCTCGGCTTCCGACCTGGTCCCGCTCTTTTCTGCGATAGCCGGGCACGACGAATTGGATTCCACCAGCCTGCCCGATCCCGTGCCGCAGATCGACTTGGATATGCCCGATCTCCAGGGTCTGCGCATCGGTGTTCCTGACGAATATTTCATCGATGGAATGCAGCCTGAGGTGGAGGCCGCGGTCCGGGGCGCGGTGCAGGTGATGTCGGAGATGGGCGCTTCCGTCACGTCGATCAGCATGCCGCATACCGACCTCGCTCTCCCGGTGTACTACCTGATTGCGCCGGCCGAAGCTTCAGCTAACCTGGCCCGCTACGATGCCGTGCGTTACGGCCCGCGCGTTGAAACCGACGACCTCTGGGATCAGTACCTGAAGACCCGGGGCGATTTGTTTGGGCCAGAAGTCAAACGCCGCATCATGCTTGGTACGTATGCCCTCTCCGCCGGGTATTATGATGCATACTATGAGCAGGCCCAGAAGGTGCGCACGCTGATCAAATCGGACTTCGACCAGGCGTTTGAAGACATCGATCTGATCGCCTGCCCGGTTGCTCCATCAACGGCCTTCCGCATCGGCGAGCATGGCGATGATCCGCTCGCCATGTACCTGGAGGACGTCTTCACCCTTCCCGCCAACCTGGCCGGGGTTCCAGGCATCAGTTTTCCGGTGGGTTTCGATGCGCTGGGCCTGCCGATTGGGATGCAGCTGCAGGCTCGCCCGCTCGGCGAGGACCTGCTGCTGCAGAGCGCACATGCTTATCAGCAGGTGACGGACTGGCATTTGCGCCGGCCCGCATTGGGCTGAGCGAAAGAAGGGGCTCGTATGAAAATCGTCATCCCTATGGCAGGCTATGGGACCCGCCTGCGGCCACATACCTGGTCAAAACCAAAACCACTTGTGAGCGTGGCTGGCAAGACGATCCTTGGTCACGTGCTGGATATGTTCAGTTCGCTTTCCGACCTGGAAGAGGTCATCTTCATCGTGGGCTACCTTGGGGAACAAATCAAGTCTTTCATGGATGAAAACTATCCCGACATCAAAGCCTCTTATGTCATCCAGGACGAGATGTTGGGCCAATCGCACGCACTCTGGCTGGCGCGAGATTCTCTGACAGGGCCGGTCTATATGGCCTTCGTCGATACTTTGATCGAAGTCGACCTTTCCAGGCCGCCGAAAGCTGGCAGCCAGGCCGTCGCCTGGGTCAAGGAAGTCGAAGACCCGCGCCGCTTCGGCGTCGCCGATGTCGACGCCGAAGGCTGGGTGAAGCGTTTGATCGAGAAGCCCAAAGATCCACAGATCAACCTGGCTCTGGTCGGCTTCTACTACTTTCAGCACTCGGAGGCTCTGGTAGGGGCGATCGAGCAGCAGATGGAGCGTGATACCCGCCTTGGCGGAGAGTACTATCTCGTCGATGCGATCAACATCATGCTCGAAGAGGGCCTGCGCATGAGCACCGAGCGGATTGAAGTATGGAAGGATTGTGGAAAGCCCGACGCGCTGCTTGATACGAACCGCTATCTGCTGGCCCACGGCCGCGACAACACCGGCGAGGCGTTGCAGCGCACAGGTGCAGTGATCGTTCCGCCTGTGTTCATTCATCCAACGGCCGCGATCTCCGAATCGGTAATCGGCCCCTATGCCTCGGTCGGGCCGGAATGTGTGATCCAGCGCTCAATCATCAGCGATTCCATTCTCGAGCACAGTGCGTTCGTCCAGGACAGCGTCATCAGCGAATCCCTGGTAGGGAAAGGCGCCCGTTTGATTGGTTCTCGGCGTAAGGTCAACCTTGGGGATCTCTCTGAGATCGATTTGCGATGAGCGCTGGATCAGCCCGTGGAAGCATAAAACTCGGGATGAGTCTCCTCTCCCGCCTGGGTAGGTTGCCACTGGCGATCTATGCGCTTCGCAGGCACGATAACCTTGGGCCAAAGGCTTTATGCCGGTGAGCGAAGATCTTGTGGAATGCCACTCGGGTTATACCTACGCCGAGCGGCCAGTTGCCCTTCGCTGGCAGGGTGAACGGCTTGAAATCTCTGATGTCGAACAACGCTGGCGCATCCCGGGCGGGCTGCGCTTCCGGGTCACAGTGAAGGATGGCCGGGTCTTTGAGTTATTCTATGGCGAGCTGTACGACGAGTGGCGCATCACCCCCGTCTAGCTGGCCGCGATCCGCCTGAAGAACAGGAGATCATCAACATGCGCGATTTCATCGCTCGACGCGTCGCCGGGGTATCGCCCTCTGGCATCCGCCGCTTCTTCGACATCGCAGCGACAATGGATGACGTGATCTCGCTGGGGATCGGAGAACCCGATTTCGTCACCCCTGAGCCGATCCTCAAAGCCGGTTTGCGATCCCTTCAGCAGGGAGAGACTCATTACACCTCCAACTCCGGCATCTTCGAACTGCGGCAGGCGTTGGCGACTCACCTGGAAAAACTGTACCAGGTACAGTATGACCCCGAAGCCGAACTGCTGATCACGGTGGGTGTCTCAGAAGCGCTCTACCTGGCATTGACCGCCATCCTCGATCCCGGGGACGAGGTCATCGTGCCCACCCCGTGCTTTGTTTCCTACCAGCCTGAAATCATCTTCGCCGGCGCCACGCCCGTCGCTCTCCAAACGCGCGTTGAGGACGCGTTCCAGGTGCGGGCGCAGGATTTGGCCGATCGCATCACTCCTCGAACGAAGGCGCTGCTGATCGGCTATCCAAACAACCCGACCGGCGCGGTGATGAGCGAGGAACGCTTAACCGCCCTTGCCCAGCTGGCGGAGGAACACGACCTGCTGGTGATCTCAGACGAGATCTACGATCGCCTTGTGTACAACCACGAACATGTTTGCTTTGCCTCGCTGCCCAACATGCGCAAGAGGACCATCACTCTTGGAGGGTTCTCGAAGGACTATGCTATGACAGGCTGGCGCATTGGCTATGCTGCCGCTCCAGCTGAAATTCTCGCCGCGATGCGCAAGATACATCAGTACACCATTATGTCGGCTCCTACCGTGGCGCAGTATGCTGCGATCGAAGCGCTGCAGAACGGGGAAGAGCACGTGCAGCGCATGGTGGCTGAGTACGACCGCCGGAGGCGGCTCATCGTTGATGGTTTAAACGAGTTGGGTTTGAAGACCTTCGAGCCGAACGGGGCTTTCTACGCCTTTCCCTCGGTTGATGCCAGCGGCATGGACGACGAGACTTTCGCGGAAACCCTGCTGCAGGAGGAGAAGGTCGCCGTCGTCCCCGGCAATGCCTTCGGCGCAGA
>JARRJK010000064.1:0-13499 GCA_037379555.1 Anaerolineales bacterium
GCGTATCCTGATCCCAGCCCATCAGCCGCGGCAGATCGGCAGTGTGCGTGCGGCTCAAACGTTCGACCAGCTTCGAAGTGAACAGATAGTTCAGGCGCGGGTGGCGCATCATCGCGCGTACGGTAGCCGCCGGCACCTGCAGCACCGTCAGCGGTTCCTCGGCTACCACGTCCGCTGTCCGCTCCATGCCGCGCAGCGCCGCGATCTCGCCGAAGAAATCGCCCGGTCCCATGCTGGAGAGTGTTCGCACCTGGCCCTGATCGTCAGGCACGCCAGCCACGGCCCGGCCTTCAATCACGAAGTAGACTTCGTTCCCCGTCTGGCCACGTTCAATGACCTTCAAACCGGCTGGGAATTCCATAACGCGTCCGGACCGGATACATGCAGCCTCTTCATCCTCCGTCAGTGCCGAAAGCAGCGGCAGATGAGCTTGCAGCCACACGAAGTCCGCTCGCCCCGCCTTGCGCTCACCTATTGCTCCTGCGGCGGCCGGGGCTGACCGCAGCAGGCGCAGACCGCGCAGCCATTCCTGCGTCGGCTGGCCCAAACCTGGCATCAGGATAGCCAGCACGCCCGAAGCCGCGATCAGGATCGAACTCAAGAGCACCAGCAAGCGCACACCCGCCACGTCCGCCAAACCCGCCGCCCCCATCCCCAGCAGGAATACCACATCGCGCATGACGAAAAATACACTGCTCACCCGGCCGCGCACCTCGCGCGTCGTGTTGCGTTGGATCAGCAGCCTGCGGGCGATGGCCGAAGGCGCGTTGGCGAACCCGGAGACAGTCACGAGGGCGATAGCGATCGGGATCCAGCTTACCTGGGAATAGATCGCGCCAACAACTCCTACTCCCACGAATCCGATCACCACCCACTGGCCTTCCCGCAGGCGGTCTGCCCAGCGCGCCATCATCAGGCTGGCCACAACGAATCCGACCGAGGTCAAACCCTCCTGCAGACCGTACTCGAATTCAGTCGCACCCAGCGCGCGCTCGGCGAATGGCAGCAGCAGCGTGTTCCACAAGCCCGCACCGAGCAGCGCCGGGACCGAGAGATAGGCAAGTGAGCGCAGGATTTGGCTGTCGTAGATGAAACGAGCGCCCTCCTTCAAGTTCGAAAAAACGACCGCCACCGTCGTCCGGCCGGTCACCTCGAGCGGTTTCAGCCGGATGAGTGCGATGCACAGGGCGGAGATACCGAAGGTGATCGCATCCAGATAAAAAGCCCATTCGATCGGGAAGCGGGAGGCGATCAAGCCCGAGGCCGCGTAACCGACAGCCGTCGAGCCGAAAGCGCTGATGGCGATGAATGAGTTTGCAGCCGCCAATTCCTCATCCGAAGCCACCTCCGGCAACACGCTGGCGTGCGCCGGGTCGAAGAACTGCCCAACCGCACTGGTCAGCATGATGATGATGTAGAGCCATGCGATGCTGACCGGGATCAGGAATGGGATCAACAGCACGAGCGCTGCCCGGATGAGATCCGCAACGATCATGATCTGTTTACGGTTGTAACGATCGACGAACACGCCGGCGACGAGCCCCACAACCAGCGTTGGCGCGGCTGTAGCCATCAGCATCAAGCCGACGCTCAGGGCAGAACCCGTGAAACGGAATACGACGATCGAAGCCGCCAGTGAGGTGAGCGCATTGCCGATCGTCGAAACCAGCTGGCCGGTCCAGATGAGGGAGAAATCGCGGTTGCGGAAGACGCTGAGCGGGGATACCGCCGCGGGCGGTGCTGCTTCTGCCATGTTCACCTCCCCCATCCTGAATGGATCTCTATCTGGATAAACTCAACGCCTTGCCGGGTTCTGAAACCGCTGTCTTTGACCCAAGGGATGAATGGCCTTGCACTGCTTGCCAAGGGTCCCTTCTTACATTGTGCGTCAAACCGCCACACCAGGCATCTTTCGATTGGGGCAAAGCCAGGGCCTCCATGCATGCGCAAGCAGAGGGGGGGTGAGGGATCATCGAGCAGGGCGCCTGGAGGAGATCCCGGTCGATAGGTGTAGAGTACATCGCCGGATAATGGAACGCAAGATGGAACCGATCGGCACTTTGTTTACTACCGAACGTGAGGGCGATGAACCTGGCACACAAGCCGGCACACAAGAGACGAGGCTAGCGGGGCGTCACTGATCTTACGCTCTTTTTATAGGCTAGATATACAGCCGGTCGCGGTCGACTTCCTCGCGCAACAGCCGCAGCTCCTCCGCGCTCGGGGCAGGATTCGATGCGATCTCATCCGCCAGCAGCAGCTCGAAGCCGGTGTTCTCGAGCACCTGCTCGACAGTCACCCCGGGCTGCGTCGCCAGCAGCTGCATGCGCTTGCTCTCAGGCTCGTACCCGAGAATGGCCAGGTTAGATACAACTCGGTAGGGGCCGCTGCCGCGCGGCAATCCGGCTTCCTCTCTCGACCCGGGCCCGGTCAGGTAGCCGGGTGTGGTGATGAAATCCGCCTTCTCCACGAAACGCCGCTTGTCATGCCGCATGATGGCGATCGTCCGCCAGCAGTGCGAACCGACATCATTGCCGCCGCCGCTGCCCGGCAGCCTCACCTTGGGTTGATCGTGGTCGCCGATCGTGGTGCTGTTCAGGTTGCCGTAGGGATCGATTTGTGCGCCGCCGAGAAATCCATACTCGACGAAGCCACGCTGGGCTGTCTCGACGATATCAAGGATGCCCGAAGCCGCAACAGCCCGGTGGAAGCTGCGCCGTTCACCCACCGCCAGAGGCAGCGCATCGAGGATCGCACCCGTGCCGCCGAACTCAAAGATCGCCACCAGGTTCGGTGCGTGCATCTTCTGCGCCAGGGAGGCGGCGAGCATCGGGATGCCGGTACCGATGAAGGCCGTGGTGCTGTCGGGCATCAACCGGGCGGCAGAACAGATTAGCAGTTCGCTCGGGTTGTACTCGGGTTCGCTCATGACTCCCTCCCCGGCACCATCGCCTGCAGTTCCTGCATACGCGCCTCTCCAACACGCTCCAGGTACGCCGCATGGTCAGGAAGGTTATGAATATACTCTTGCAGATACGCCCGGGCGCTTTCGCTCTCCTGCGAGGCCTCCACCCAGGCTCTGATCGCTGGCTCATCCCGTTCGTACAGGTAGCACATCTCGCCCGGATGCGAGCCGAAGGGCGCCTCGACAACGGCGTCAACCAGGTAGTAAGGGATGATCGTCTTCTCAGGCCTGGCCCGGATCTCCTCCGTCGGGACGATCTGCTCGGCGCTGATCAGCAACCGCCGCGAAGCGCGCGCCAGTTCGGCAGCGAATCCGCTGATGCCGTCGATTTGGGCGTTCCCATACTTATCGGCCCGGTGCACGTGGATCAATCCGACGTCCAGTATGAGCGCCGGCAACAGACAGAGCGGTTCGCCCGTGAAGGGACATTCGATGACTTTTGCCGCGCTGTACTTCAGGGTATCGCTGCCCAGCATCGACCGCACCGGCAGGAAGGGCACGCCCATCGCCGCCGCTTTAAAACGCCATGCCAGCGCCGCGTTGCTCCACTCCACGCAGCGCTCGACCCGCCCACTCTCGACTTCACGCCGCAGCGCATTCGAGACTCCGTACACTTCCAGCCCGATGTAGGTGATGTCGAGCGCCTTGACCAGGCCCGCCGCCAGCAGCAGATCGAGTTCGAGCACGCCCTGACCCGCAAGGCGCAGGTCCCCGATGCCCTGGCGCACGATCTCGCGCGTAAGCGACATCGGGCAGCGCACGCTGCCGTAGAGTTCGGTGCCGATGTAGTCGCCTGGGTGAATGAAGGTGCGCACAGCCTCCGCCTCGCTCATCCGCTTATCGACCATGCCCTTCGGCTTGGCTCGGTTGGACTCGCGAAAACCCTCCAGGTCAATCGGCTGCAGCAAGGGCGCGATGCCCTCCTGGATCAATTTCATAGCAGACCTCCTGCGGAAATGTCAGGCAGGGCAATGATAGAACGGGGCCGCGATTCAGGCCAATTGTGACCGTAAGAAAAGAGCGGCCCATCTGGGCCGCTTTGATAGCTGGCGTTGTACCTACTGCAAGTAGTTAAGCGGGTTCACCTTGCCATATTGATCGTTCATCAGCTCAAAGTGCAGGTGCGGACCGGAGCAGTTGCCGGTGCAGCCCATAGCCCCGATGACGTCGCCCTGGTAAACCGACTGGCCGCAACCGACGTTGATCGCGCTCAGATGGGCGTAGAGCGACTGCCAGCCGTTGCCGTGATCAAGCACGATTACGTAACCGTACCCCCAGTCATTCCAGCCCGAGTACACGACCACCCCGGTATCCGAAGCGAAGATCGCATGCCCCGTGTCGCCTGCCAAATCGATTGCAGGGTGAATCGAGGTGTAGTTGTAGCCGGAAAGGTAATGCAGAGGCGTCGGGTAGATAAAGGTGCCAGTGCCTACCGCGCCGTCCACGACCGTGCCGCAGGCGCCGGGTCCGAGGATCTTGGCCACAGCAGGGTTCGAGCGCGGGATGCGCGGCGCGCTCCAGGTGACCAACTCCCTCTTTCCACCGGGGATCATCAGCACCGTCCCAGCTTCGATCGTTGGGTTGGCAGGATCCATGTTCGGATCGAGATTGTTGCCCGGCCAGGTGAGAATATCGAGTGGGTCAACGCTGAAGAAGCGCGCCACCCCGTTCAAGCCATCACCCTCGTGCCATACATAAAGCGTCCCATCGACAGGTGGTATCTTGAGTTCCTGGCCGGGAGAAAGCCGATGCGGATCGTCCTGAAGCACATCTTCATTGCCCCATAGGATGCTTTCCGGCTTGAGCCCGAACTTATCGGCGATGCCGAAGAGATTGTCACCTTGCTGGACCTGGTAGCGGATGACATCCAAACGTGGGCGTTCGGGGAAGACGGTGTGCAGTTCCGAGACGCGCGCAAGGCTCGCCCCGACCCCGCCTCCGGTGGTGAACGCCGGCAGATCTGCCTGCTCGGTCGGTTGAACCGGTCCGGTCTCCGTGGCGGCCGACTCCACGGCAGCCGCCTCCGCTTCGGGCACATCAGCCGGCAGCGTGTTCCAACCCAGCCGGGCAACCCAAACGCCCAGCGCAATCAAAGCCAAAAGCGCCAGATGGCCGGCGATCCGCAGGATCGACTCGCGTAAAGTCAGCCGTCCGATGCTGATCCATAGCTGAATTCGGTTCAGCAGATGCGGGAGTCCGGCTGAATTCCTGGCTTCGGGGGGTTGCTTCTCGTTCTCAGTCATGTTTGTGTGTATTCGCGCGTATCCTATCAGCCGGCCCGCCACGGGTCAAGAGCAGACCACGGCATCAGGGCAGGACAAACCATGGATTGATAAAACCACCTTCAAAACGGACCTCGAAGTGCAGGTGAGGCCCGGTCGAGTTGCCGGTCGAACCTGCCAGGCCAATGCTCTGCCCCTGGTACACGCTCTGGCCGCAACCGACATTCACCTGGCTTAAATGTGCGTAAAGCGTCTGCCAGCCATTCCCGTGATCGAGCATGACCATGTTCCCGTAGCCAACCGTTGACCAGCCGGCGAACACGACCACGCCGCTGTCCGCTGCGGAGACGCCCGTCCCCGTGCCGGCGGCGATGTCGATCGCCAGGTGGCCGGACCAATAATCGTTCCCCGATACGTAATGGTTTGGCGTAGGCCAGATAAAACCGCCAGTTCCTACAGCACCGGAGTATGTCCCTGAGCATCCGCCGGGGCCGAAGGCTGAACCAACCCCGGCCTGCCCGCGAGCGATGGTGGGCACGAACCATTGCTGGAAGGCGCGTTTGCCTCCTGGCACGATCAACCATGTGCCGGGATCGATCTGCGGATGGACTGGATCAAGTTGGTTGCCGGGCCAGGCCGAGATGTCCTCCGGTTCCACACCGAAGAAGTCAGCGATCTTGGAGAGCTCATCACCGGACTGCCACTGGTAGTACGTGCCATCCACCGGCAGGATATTGAGTTCCTGTCCGGGCCGAAGCAGGTGCGGGTCGTCATTCAGCGTTTCGTAGTTTCCCCACAGGATCGTCTCCGGCTCAAGGCCGAAGCGTTCCGCTATCCCGAAGACTGAATCCCCGGACTGGACGGTATATCGCAGGATGTCAACCCGCGACCTGGCTGGCTTCAGTGTGCGTAAGTCAATTGCGCGGATCAACGCATCAGAATTCGGTCCGGGAGCGAACCCAGGCAGGTCGACCTGCTCGGGGTCGTAGCCCTGCGGGTTCTCATGTATCGGGATGGGATCGGGTAGGCGCGCTGCACGAGCAAGCGAGACGTTCAAGGAAACGGTCCACGCCGCCGCCAGGAGAGCGAGACAAGAGAGCACGATTGGAACTGTGCGCTTCATGTGCTGATTTTACCGCGCCCAGAGAGTAGCGGAGGCTTATCCCATATCTGCCGAGAGCGACTCAAGGAATTCGAGGTTGTTCTCGGTTTGCGCCACACGCTGCATGATGGCCTCTGTCGCTGTGGTGATATCCATGCCGCCGCCGTTGGGTGGATCGACAAGCTGTGCGTACATGCGCCGCATAAGCCAGACGCGCTGCGTGATATCAGGCCCGAGCAGCAGTTCTTCCCGCCGGGTCGACGAGCGGTCGATATCGAAAGCTGGGAAAACGCGCCGTTCCTGGAGCTTGCGCGAGAGGTGAAGCTCCATATTGCCGGTGCCCTTGAACTCCTCATAGACGACGTCGTCCATGCGGGAACCGGTGTCGACCAGGCAGGTGGCAATGATCGTCAGCGAGCCGCCCTCTTCAATGTTACGGGCCGCGCCAAAGAAGCGCTTCGGCGGGTAGAGAGCAGCGGGATCGATACCGCCGGAGAGGGTACGCCCGGAGGGCGTGACCATCAAGTTATAGGCACGGGAGAGGCGGGTGATTGAATCGAGCAGAATGACCACATCCCGACCACATTCAACCAGCCGCTTGGCCCGTTCGAGGGCCATCTCTGCCGCCCGGACGTGCGAGTTGACCGGCTCATCGAAGGTCGAGGCAATCACCTCGGCATCGACCGAGCGATCCATGTCGGTCACCTCTTCCGGGCGTTCACCAATCAAGGCCACCATCAGGTGTACGTTGGGGTAATTGGTCGAGATGCCGTTCGCAATCTGTTTCAGAACGGTCGTCTTGCCCGCCTTGGGAGGCGAGACGATCAGGCCACGCTGACCCTTACCGATCGGCGCGACAAGGTTGATCATGCGCGTCGCCAGTGTGAAGCGATCCGTCTCCAGGTCGAAGCGCTCGAGCGGGAAGATCGGGGTCAGCTCTTCGAAGCGCGGCCGGTCCTTCGCCTCTTCCGGATCCATCCCGTTAATCGATTCGACCCGCAGCAGTCCGAAGTATTTCTCTGTGTCCTTGGGCGGGCGGATCTGGCCGATGACCATGTCCCCCGTACGCAGTCCGAAACGTCGAATCTGTGATTGGGAAACATAGATGTCATTGCGGCCGGGAAGATAGTGGTCCGCTCGCAGGAAACCCATGCCCTCATTCATGATCTCGAGCACCCCGCCGCGAAGCTCAAGGCCGCGCTTTTCCGCATCGGCCTGCATGATGCGCAGGATGAGATCCTCCTTCTTCATACGCGTGGCACCCTGGATGTCATAATCCTTCGAAAGAGCGCGCAAATCGGGCAAGGTCATCGCTTCAAGCTGTCCAATGTTCATTTAAGGGCTCCAAAGAGTATAGATCGTTGATGTAGCTGGAGGGATACAGATTCAATACCTAAGCCGTCACCTTATAGTGGCCGTCCGACGGAGGTTAGCTAATGATCAAAGCTGATTCAGGTTCAATTTGCTTGGGGGGGCCGCATCTGAGCGACCTTGTCTCTGAACGCCGGCATTATAGCATGTGGAATCGTCAGATGCAAGACAAACCCTGCTCCTAGCTTTCGATCTCAAGGAGCTGGGGCGTCAGCATCCTGCCGGCTTCACGAATGAGCAGCAAGTTCAAGAGCGCTGCCCAGATCGATACCAGCCCCGCCGCGACCCCGAAAACCCAGGCGTAAAGGTGCAAGTTGGCTTGAATCGAATCGAGCCTGTCGGCGACCTCGGCCAGCCTGATGCCCACCCGAACTAACTCAGCTCGAAGATCCACCAACTGAGTGCCGGTCTGGCCCAGCGTTTCATCCATCCGCAAGAGCTCAACCTGCAGTCCTTCCGTACTGCCAGAGAAACCCCGCAGATCGTTTTGCAGCTTGTTAAGCGCTGGGCGCAGCGGGGCCAGGCCATCGGCCGCCTGCAGCAGTGAGGCATCCAGAGGTTGCGCAGGGTTGTAATCCGGACCGCCGAAGAAAGGGACTGCCGCGATGATCCGCAGCAGCGCATCGATCGATGCCGCGCCCTCACTCGCAGACCTGAGCGAAGTCTCCGTCGCTTCGATTGTGGAATCCAGTGGTCCGCTCAGGAAGTCAGCCATATCATCCATGAGGTCTGTTCCCGATGCCAAACTGCCGTCTGTTGCAGCAGAAAAGTCATGCAGCCGCACAAGTGTCTCATCGATGCGATCGAATAGGGCGAGCTGTTCGTCGAAAGCCGACGCGCCTGTTCTCAATGCAGCGGAGGCCGACTGCATCGTCTCTGACACACGGGTTTCCACCCGGGGGAGCATCAACGGAAGCGAAAGCAGAAACAGCAGACTTAGGAGCAAGCCGGTCCAGCCAAAAATGGACATCAAGCGGCCTGAAAACAGAGCGAGACTGCGCACCGGAGTCACTTCAGGCTGTGGTTGTTGGTCAGGTGCTGTTGCCGGATCAGATCCTTCCAGGTTCATCGGTCACCCGATCCGATCGTAGGGGATCTCACTGAGAGTCATCAGCTTCTCCCAGCGGTGGGTAGCGATGATCTCCCGGACCGTTCCAGTGCGTCCGCGCATTACCAGGCTGTGTGTGCGCGCGCCCTGCCCATAATACTTCACACCCTGCAGGAGTTCCCCGTCCGTGATGCCGGTGAGCGCAAAGAAGACATCGTCGCTCTTCACCAGGTCATCAATTTCAAGCACCCGCTCCAAGTCATAACCCTGCGCCCGGGCCTGCTCGGCTTCATCATCATTGCGCGGCCAGAGCCGGCCCTGGATCTCGCCCCCCATGCATCGCAGCGCGCAGGCCGCGAGCACACCCTCCGGCGTACCACCAATGCCGACCAGCAGGTCGATCCCGGCATCCTCATGTGCGGTCATGATGGCTCCGGCGACGTCGCCATCCGTGATGAGGCGGATGCGAGCCCCGGTCTCGCGGACTTTCTGGATCAGTTCCTGATGGCGGGGGCGTTCCAGGATCACGACGGTCAGGTCGTCGATGTCTGCGCCCTTCGCCCGGGCGACAGCCTTCAGGTTCACCTCGATCGGTGCATCGAGGTCGATATGCCCTTTGGCCTGTGGTCCGACGGCGATCTTGTACATATACACGATCGGTCCGGGATTGAACATCGACCCAGACTCAGCCAGAGCGACCGTAGCGACCGAGTTCGCCCGCCCCTCGGCGAGCAGGCGCGTGCCCTCGACGGGATCGACCGCGATGTCGACCTTGGGTCCCTTCCCATTGCCCAGTTTTTCGCCGTTGAACAGCATGGGCGCTTCATCTTTTTCGCCTTCGCCGATGACGATCACTCCGTCGATATCGAGCGAATTCATTACCAGGCGCATTCCATCAACCGCGGCCTGATCGCCGGCTTCTTTTTGTCCCCGGCCCATCCAACGACCGGCTGCAAGCGCGCCAGCCTCCGTTACCCGCACCAGGTCAAGCGCCAGGTTGCGGGAAGGTTTCTCCATCATTCTCTGATTGCCTCCATCAAAGTCTCAGATTGCCCCGATCATGAGTTGGACCAGAAAATACCCGATCACACCAGCCCAGAGCCAGGAGTCGATCCGGTCCAACGCGCCCCCATGCCCTGGAAGCAGCCTGCCCGTATCCTTGATCCCGAGCTGGCGCTTGAACAAGCTAATCCCGAGGTCGCCGATCGGTGCCACCGTTCCGATCACGATCCCCAGCAGCAAGCCTCGAGCGGGGAGCAAGGTCGAATTTGGACCCGCGCCGATCTGCCAGAGCAGCGTCAGCCCCCAGCCTGCAAGTGCAGCCCCGCATATTCCGGCTACGTAACCCTCGGTCGATTTCTTCGGGCTCAGACGCGGCGCCAGGCGGTGATGGCCGAAACGGTGACCTGCGAGATAGGCAGCGCTGTCAGCTGCCCACACCGCCGGCAAAGCGATCATAAACCACCACAAGCCGTCCGCCATCCCACGTAGAGAGATGAAGTAGGCTCCAATCCACCCGACGTAGACCAGGCCGGCGACCGTCAGGGCAAAATCAGTCCCGGATAGTACCGCACCGTGCTCATAATCAAGTGCATGCCAAGCCATTGCCAGCAGGATCAAGCCCGCCAGAATGATCGCATCGAGGCGGAAATCAAACATGAAGCGCGACAGCGAGAGCAGAATGACGCCGGCAATAAGCAAAGGCAGCGCCGGCCGCTGCCCGGCATGCTGGAAAATGAGTCCGAATTCACTCACCGCGAGACTGAGAACGAGGGTTACGCCAAGGCCGAACAGCCAGCCGCCATCTCCAATCACCCACGCTATAAGCGGCAGGAGCAGCAGCGCAATGGCAACCCGTTCGCGCAGCATGCTACCGAGTTGAAACTCGGTCCGGAATCCGACCGTAGCGGCGCTCACGGCTGGCGAATTCGTGCAGCGCCTTGAGCAGTTCTTCGGGGCCGAAATCAGGCCAGAACGTGGGCGTCAGATACCATTCCGAATAAGCTCCCTGCCAGATCAGGAAGTTGCTGACCCTCATCTCGCCCGAGGTGCGGATGATCAGGTCAGGATCTGGACAGCCAGCGGTATAGAGGTGCTCTTCGATCGTTTCTTCGGTGATCTCCTCGGGTTTTAAACCCTGCTCGATCATCTGGCGGATGGCGTGGACCAGCTCATCCCGTCCGCCGTAGTTCCAGGCCACATTCAGCACCAGCTTCTGGTTGTCCTTCGTAAGTTCGATCGCTGCCCGGACCTTCTTCTGCAGGCGAGAATTCAGCCGCTCCAGACGGCCGATATGGCGCAGCTGAACGCCGTTCTTGTTCAGCTCCTCCAGCTCGCGATCGATGACTTCTTCCAGGATCGAGATCAGCCCGCGCACCTCTTCTTGCGGGCGCTGCCAGTTTTCCGTGGAGAAGGCATAAATGGTCAGATACTTGATCCCATATTCGACTGCAGCTTCCAGCACCCGACGCAGATTTTCAACGCCGGCACGATGACCAGCTAGCCTGGGCAGCCCCCGGGCGCGTGCCCAGCGGCCGTTGCCATCCATGATGATCGCAACATGGGTCGGGATCTTTTCAGGCAGGTTGTTCGATTCGGAATTTGGCATCGTCATTTGGAAAAGGAGTCAGACTTCCATGACCTCGTTTTCCTTGCGTTCTGCGATTTCGTTGATCTCGTCGATGTAGCGATCGGTCAACTTCTGCAGGTCATCCTCACCACGTTTCAGTTCATCTTCGGAGATGAGTTTCTCACGCTCGAACTCACGCATGTCATTTTGGGTATCCCGCCGCACGTTGCGAACCGCCACACGTGCCTCCTCGGCGCGGCTCTTAACCACCCGCACGAGTTCATGGCGCCTCTCTTCTGTCAGCGGTGGGATGCTCAGGCGGATGAGTTTGCCGTCATTGCTTGGCGTCAGCCCCAGGTCGGACGTCATGATTGCACGCTCGATGTCTTTGATGCTTGCTGGATCGAAGGGGCGGATGGTGAGCAAGCGTGGCTCTGGCGCTGAGGTAGTCGCTAACTGCACAAGCGGTGTCGGCGAACCGTAGTATTCGACCTCAAGGCGCTCCACCAGAGCCGGCGAGGCACGCCCGGTGCGGATGGAGGCGAGATCATCCTCCAGCGCTCGGATGGCGCCGCGCATGCGATTTTCAGCTTCAAGCAGGGCATCCTTGACCATGATGCAACTCCTCAGTCGGTTGCTGCGGATCCAGGAATCACCCCTATAGGATAATTCAAAAATGGGGTTTTGGCGATCAGCAGGTTTTCCAGCAGGAAGTTCCGGGCTCCAAATTCGGCCCGGCGGAGGTGCTGGCAGTCAATCGCTGATCGTCGTCCCGACCTGCTCTCCCATCACCGCACGGGTCAGGCTGCCTTCCTGCCACATGTTCAGCACGATGATCGGCAGCTGGTTATCCATGCAGAGCGAGATCGCGGTGCTGTCGATGACTTCCAGGCGGCGGTTGAGCGCGTCAATGTAGCGCAAGTGATCGAAACGCTGTGCATCTGGATGTTTCTCCGGATCGGAGTCATAGACCCCATCGACTTTCGTCGCTTTGATGACGATGTCGGCATCGATCTCCATCGCCCGCAGTGCAGCAGCTGTGTCGGTCGAAAAATAGGGGTTGCCCGTCCCCCCGCCGAGAATGATGACCCGGTCCTTCTCGAGGTGCCGGATCGCTCGCCGACGGATGTAGGGTTCGGCCACAGCGCGCATCTCCACGGCCGACATGACGCGCGTGACGGCGCCCATCCGCTCCAGCGCATCCATCAAGGCCAGTGCGTTGATGACAGTTCCAAGCATGCCCATGTAGTCCGCTGTCGCCCGCTCCATGCCACGCTCGATGCCCTCCCGGCCGCGCCAGATATTCCCGGCTCCAATGACGATCGCTACCTGGACTCCCAGCGCGCGCACGCTCTGTACGAGTTCGGCGACCTCCTCCGCCCGGTCGGGATTGATACCGAATCCGCTCTTCCCAGCCAGCGCTTCGCCTCCGAGTTTGAGCAAGATGCGTCGATAGATTGGTTCCGTCATATTCGCCTCACCATTAAGGAGTCTAACCCTGATGAGAAAAACGGGCCACCTTGCGGTTGGCCCGTCCTGTCAGTCAAGCTCTTCGCCGACTTCCCAGCGCTCAAAGCGCCGGATGATGACATTCTCACCGGTGCTGGCGATCGTCTCCTTGAGCAGCTCTTCGACCTTCTTCTCTTCGTCCCGAATATACGTCTGGCGCAGCAGCACGACGTCATCAAGGAACTTCTGCAGTCGCCCGTCGACAATCCGGTCAATCACATTCTCGGGTTTGCCTTCGTTCTCGGCGAACTTGCGGGCGATCTCCCGCTCACGGGCGATGACCTCTTCCGGGATATCTTCTTCAGCGACCCATAGTGGCGAACTGGCCGCGATCTGTAGGGCGATTTCGTGGGCGAACTCGCGGAAGCCGTCTGTCCGGGCGACAAAGTCGGTCTCACAGTTCACTTCCACCATCACACCGACCCGGCCTCCGCCGTGGCTGTACAGCTCAAGCATGCCATTGTGCGCTTCGCGATCGGCGCGCTTGGCAGCCGCCGCCAAGCCCTTTTCGCGCAGGAAAATCACGGCCTGTTCCATATCGCCATTTGTCTCTTCCAGCGCCTTACGGCAGTCTAAAATGCCCGCACCGGTTTGTTCACGCAGCTGCTTGATGTCCTCGGTTGAAACACCCATGCTCAATCGTCCTCGTCCTCATCATCGTCGTACTCATCATCGTCATCATCGAGGTCTTCGTCAAAATCATCGAATTCCTC
>JARRJK010000064.1:13515-16933 GCA_037379555.1 Anaerolineales bacterium
TCGGGTTCGTCTGGCGCTTCTTCTTCACCGACGTCTTCGTCTTCCTCAGCCTCGGAATCTTCCGGCTCGGCAGTTTCTGCTGTCGCTGCGGCCTCTTCAGCCTGCTTTTCACCGAACTCCCCGCTCTGCAATTTGGCTAGCGTCGCTTCACCGAGCAGTTCTTCATCGCTCATCTCGGCCGCTGCGGCCTCTGCCGCCTCGGCCTCAGTCCCCGCCTCGCGCTCGGGTTCTTCATCCTTGCGCATCGCCTTGCCCTCAAGCACGGCATCGGCGAGGCGTCCGGTGAGTAATTTTATGGCCCGGATCGCGTCGTCGTTGGAGGGAATGACATAATCGATCCCGCTCGGGTCGCAGTTCGTATCGACGAGCGCGATAACCGGGATCTCAAGCAGGTTCGCCTCATGAATAGCGGTCTCTTCCTGGCGCACGTCGACGACGAACACGGCCTGGGGTAACCCGCGCATCTCGCGGATGCCTCCCAACCGGCTTTCCAGCTTCTCGATTTCGCGCGTGAGTCCCAGCGCTTCCTTCTTGGGCAGCAGGTCAAATTCACCTGAATCACGCCTGCGTTCGAGCGATTCGAGTTCGTCGATCCGGCTGCGGATCGTGCGCCAGTTGGTGAGCGTTCCTCCGAGCCAGCGCAAGTTGACATAGGGCATACCGCAGCGCTTGGCCTCAAGTTCGATCGTCTCCTGTGCCTGGCGCTTCGTGCCGATGAAAAGCAGTGTGCCTCCATCCGCGACCAGATCACGCACAACGGCGAAGGCTCCCTGCAGCGCTTCCAGCGTCTGCTGCAGATCAATGATATGTATCCCGTTCCGTTCGGTGAAGATGTAGGGCTTCATGCGCGGGTTCCACTTGCGGGTGCGGTGACCGAAGTGGACGCCCGTTTCGAGCAGGGCTTTCATCGATATGGTGGCCATTTGAACCTCCTAGCGTTCATCCTCCGCCGTGATCGCCTCGAATTGGAACCGGCTGGCCGGCCGGCACGCCCAACTCGATCCCACGGCGTGCGTATTTGCCCACAGGGGCAGAATGATCCCGCCAGGTCAAGCTTGCTGCCCGGCGGGAGCAAGGTAAAGTATAACATGCGCCCAACGAACCGTCAAAGCGGTATTCCTGAGGAGAGCTTAGTCAAACGCCGCACCGGATTTGCGCTGGACCCGCTCAAGGAAGCGCGCCTCATCGATGATGAAGCGATCGTGGCGGGCCTGGCCAATCTGCTCCTCTGCATCCCACACCTGAGCCTGAAAGGCAACCCTGCGGCCTTCGACCTCGATCACGCTCGCCTCAATCCGCACCTGTGCTCCGAGCGGCGTTGGAGCCATGTGCTCGAGCTCGATAAAGGTCCCGACCGTCGTCTGGCCAGGAGGCAGCAACGGTTCGATCAACGCACGACAGGTATGCTCGATGAAGGTCACCATGGCCGGCGTCGCGTACACTTGCAGCGAGCCGGATCCAAGATGTGCGGCGACACGATCTTGCGTGACTTCCTGTTCGGCTTCGATCCGCATCCCGGCTCTGATCGATTCGGTCATACCCGATCCACCTCGATTACCACGGCGACCGCCATGGCGTGCTCATGCGTGTGACTCAGGCTGATCGTCCAGGATTCGAGCCCCATCTCCTGCGCTAGCAGCTGCGCGTTGCCATGCAGTTGCAGCAGGGGCTGGCGGAGCGGACCATTGATGATCTCGATCTCCTTCCAGCCAACAGGACCAATACCGGTGCCGAACGCCTTCGCCACGGCTTCTTTGGCAGCAAATCGGGCGGCTAAGGCAGGCGTATGCCCCGAGGAGTCGATCAACTCTTGTGGGGTGAAGAACCGCTCGAAAAGCCGGTCCCCGTGGCGAAGAATGGCACGATCAAGCCGATCGACTTCGACGATGTCCACACCGGATCGTATGCGCATCAATCCTTCTTTTCCACGGGCCCGGCGGTGACAATCGCCAGCCGCCCGGGATCGAGGTAGCGTTGTGCCGTTTCCAGGATCTGGTCACGCGTGATGGCAGTGATCAACGCCGGATAACGCTGGTAGTAATCCAGACCAAGCTCATAGCGTTCGATGTGTGCCAGCGCCCCCGCTACTCCTTCGTTCGATTCTAGCTGCATCGGGAGCCGTCCGATGAAGTTGGCCTTGTTCTCCAGCAGTTCCTTCGATCCCACCCGTTTCGAGGTGAAACGACGAATTTCCTTCACAATCAGATCGATCGCTTGCGCCTCGTTAGCCGGGTTAACTCCGGCGATTATTTGCCATGGGCCTGGACCAAGCCCTCCAGACACAAGGCTGTAAGCATAATAAGCCAGACCGGCTGATACTCTGACAGCATCCCCGATCCTTCCCATCATACCAAAGCGTCCCAGAATGTTATTGCCGAGTGCGGCCGCAAGAAAATCCTCATTCATCCGGGCAGGGCCCGCTGCGCCGATGATCACATCGCTCTGCTGCTTCCCGGCAAGCCGAACGGCGGCCCGCTTCGTCGAGCGCAGACGCTTGAGGGGAGGAAGAGATGGCATTGCCTGCGCTCCCTCAGCCTGCCAGGCGCCAAAAGCGCCTTCGGCCAGTTGCAGGACGTGATCCGCCGGCACCGCGCCAACGATCGACAATACCATGCCCTGCGGGCTGTAGTAGGAACGATGGAAGCGTCGCAAATCGGCCGTCTGCAATCCTGCCACACTCGCCAGGGTACCGTCAGAAGGAAGCCGGTAGGGATGTCTGGCGTAGACCAGGGAATCAAACGCGAGCTCGGCCTGGGCCCCGGTGTCCTGCTCACGGATCGTCAGGGAGGTCAGGTGCTGGGCTTTCAGACGCTCGACTTCCTGCTTGGGAAAGCGCGGGCTTGCGAGCACTTCTGCCAGCAGCGTCAACAACAATCCGAGATCCTCCGCCAACGACTTACCGTGGAAGGAGGTCGAATGCACCCCCGCTCCCACATTCAGCCTGGCCCCGATCGATTCAAGCGATTCGAAGATCTCACTGAATGTATGCTGCCGGGTGCCCCGCATCAGCGCCAGTGCCGTGAGATAGGCCAGTCCGGCCGTCTCCTCTGTCTCAGCCAGGGAGCCAACTGGCAGGAAGCCGGACAGCACGACCGAGGGCGAGGCGAAATTTTCCCGGACGAGCAATGTGATCCCATTCGAGAGCACGCGGCGGTGAATGGTCTCTGGTCCGGGCAGCGCGGACAGGTCGAGATTCGGCAGGCTGAAGCGTTCCTCAGCCATGGCCATTTTCCTTGCGCGGGCGATAGAACCCGACAGTGCGCTGGCTCGGATGCAGGTAGCGCTGCGCGCAAGCCCAAACGTCCTGCTTCGTGACATGCGCCAGCCGCTCGAGGTAGCCCTCAAACCATTCAAGTCCGGCGAACATCTCACTGAAACCAAGCCAGAAAGCCTGGTTGGTGACGCTCTCGCTGCTGTA
>JARRJK010000065.1:0-17991 GCA_037379555.1 Anaerolineales bacterium
GTACTACCAGGCTGTAATTGAGAACAGTCCTGCGGCCATCGTGCTGCTCGACATGCAGGCCAACGTCACAGGCTGGAATCCCGCAGCCAAGCGACTGTTCGGATACTCAGAAGCTGAAGCCCTTGGCCGCAACATCGACGATCTGGTCGCCCGGGCGGAAGATATGCATGATGAAGCTGTCAAGTACTCTGAGAAAGCACTGCAGGAGAAACAGGTTCATATCCTGGCGCGAAGAACCCGGAAAGACGGCTCACTGGTAGATGTCGACGTGTCCGGCCTGCCGGTGAACGTCGACGGACGTTACGTTGGCTTCATCGCCATCTATCATGATGTGACCGAGCTGCAGCGCGCCCGTCAGGTAGCCGAGCAGGCGAATCAGGCGAAGAGCACCTTCCTGGCGAACATGAGTCACGAGCTGCGTACGCCTTTGAACGCCATCATTGGGTTTACGCGCATCGTGCGTCGGAAAGGGGCTGATAGCCTGCCAGACAAGCAGCTTGAAAACCTCGACAAGGTCTTGGTCAGCGCGGAACACCTTCTGAGCCTGATCAACAGCGTGCTGGATATTTCGAAGATCGAAGCCGGCCGGATTGAAGTCCAGCCTTCCACTTTCGAATTTGCGCCACTCGTCAGCCAGGTGCTGGACACCAGCCAGCCGCTCCTGCGCGAGGGCGTTCGGCTTAAAGCAGATCTCCAGGATGACATACCACCGCTCAACACCGACCAGGAGAAGGTCCAGCAAATCCTGCTCAATTTGCTGAGCAACGCGGCGAAATTCACACACCACGGTGAGATTGTTCTCGCCGCACGGCGGGACCGTAACCTTCTGCGGGTGGATGTAGCCGACACCGGCATCGGTATTCCGCCTGAAGCCGTTGAGCGCATCTTCGAGGAATTCCAGCAGGCTGATTCAAGCACCACGCGCGAGTACGGCGGGACCGGGCTCGGCCTTTCGATCAGCCGCAGTCTGGCGCGCTTGCTCGGTGGAGACCTGACCGCTTGCAGCGTGGAAGGCGAAGGTTCAACCTTTTCCCTGTCGCTGCCGCTCCGCTATCAAAAGCCGGCAGATGAGAATCCAGCTCAGGCAACTGCAAAGAGCGTGGAGCTCAAGGACGGGACACTGCTGATCTTGTCCATCGATGATGACGAGGATGTCCACGATCTATTGAGAGAAAACCTCAATGAGTATGGATACCAGGTCGTCGGTGCGTGCTCGACCGAGGAAGGCCTGCGATTAGCGCGCGAGCTGCACCCGTTTGCCATCACGCTCGATATCATGATGCCCGGTAAAGATGGATGGCAGGTTCTTCACGAACTTAAATCCGATCCCGGGACGCGTGAGATCCCAGTCATCCTGCTGACGATTGTTGATAAGACTGAGCTGGGGTACCAGCTAGGTGCAGATGACTACCTCGTCAAGCCGCTGGAGGAGGGCGCACTGGTGGCGGCGCTCCAGCGGATTCGGACCGATCATCAATCTGGTGCAGAACTCAACCTGCTGGTCGTGGATGACGATGAGGACATCCTGGATCTGATGCGGCAGTTGCTTGAGGGGCAACCTTACCGGGTCGCTTCGGCTGTAGATGGCCAGGAAGCTCTTGAGGCACTTGACTCGGATCCCCCGGATCTGATCATGCTTGACCTGTTAATGCCGCGCATGGATGGGTTTGAATTCCTCGAAGCGCTCCGCGAAAGCGGGCATTCAATCCCCGTTATTGTACTGACCGCAAAGACCCTCACAGCGTCGGACTCGGATCTGCTCGAAGGACGCGTGCAAGGGATCCTGAGGAAGAACGGGCTTGACCAGAAGCGGCTCCTGGAGGAGTTGCAACAGACCATGGAGAGTTTCCGCTCTCAGCTGCATCCAACGCAAGGACAGCCTGCCGCAGAGGGTAATTCATGACCAAGATCTTGATCGTTGAGGATGTCGAATTAAACTATGACCTTCTCGTCCAGCTGCTTGAGGATGATTACGAGTTGATCGGCGCCAGGGATGGGCAGGAAGGCGTGCAGCTGGCTGCCGCTGAACACCCCGATCTGATCCTGATGGATATGTCGCTGCCGGTGATGAATGGGTGGTCTGCGACCGAAGCGATCAAGTCCGATCCCGGGTTGACCCTCATCCCGGTCATCGGGCTATCAGCCCATGCACTGCTTGAAGAGAAAGCGAAAGCCCTTAACTCGGGCTGTGATGCTTACCTGACAAAGCCAGTGGACGAAGTTGCGTTGTTCCAGACGATCGAACGACTGCTCAAGAGGGCTCAACGCATATGAGGGGAGACGCGACTTCAGTGCCCTGGACAACAGCATCGGGCAGCCGCCCGCCGAGGATCCTGCTCGTCGATGATGAACCGCTTAATCTCGATCTGCTCGAACAGGAACTCGACGCAGATGATCTGGATATCCTGACGGCGGCAGATGGTCGCGAGGCGCTTGAGCTGATCGCGGATTCATCTCCGGACATGATCTTCCTCGATCTCATGATGCCGGGAGTCGATGGGTTCAACGTCCTTGAGCAGCTTCAGTCAAACAAGGAGTGGCGATCGATTCCAGTCGTGATTGTCTCAGCCGCAGATGACCTGGCGAACATCGTGCGCGGGATCGAGATGGGAGCGGCGGATTTCCTGCCGAAGCCGTTCGAGCCAGCGATCCTGCAGGCTCGACTTAGGGCTGGCCTCGAGAAGAAAAGACTGCGAGATCTCGAGCAGCAGTATCTGCAATCGCTGCAGAGAGAGATGGAGATCGGCCGGGAGATTCAAGCCTGTTTCCTGCCCACATCGCTCCCCCAGCCGGATGGCTGGTCCATCGAGGCTTATTTGGCTTATTTCCAAGCGGCCCGTGAGGTCGCCGGCGATTTTTATGATGTCTTTGATGTCGCTCCAGGCAAGCTGGGGCTGCTGCTGGGTGACGTGACCGACAAGGGCGTCGGTTCAGCATTGTACATGGCGCTTTACAGGAGCTTGCTGCGGGTCACGCTGCTGTCAGATACTTTCGCCGAGAGCGTTGAGGTGGCCTCCTGCACGGAGCCTGAGGTGTGCATCCTGCACGGGGTGCGCCTGGTGAATCGCTACATCGCCAGATTCCATCCGGACGCACTGTTCGCCACGTTATTCTTCGGGATCCTCGACACCGAAAGCGGGCGGGTGTGCTATGTAAACGCCGGCCACGATCCGCCTTACCTTCTGCGCAGCGATAGAAGCCTTGAGATCATTCAGCCCACTGGACCGATGGTCGGGGCCATCGAAGATGCAGAATATCGGGTCGAAACCCTCCTGATCGAGCCAGGCGATAGCCTCGTGCTCTATTCGGACGGTGTCCAGGATGCACAGAATCCGGAGGGCGAGATGTTCGGCGCAGCACACTTCCAGGAACTGATTTCGACTCCCAGCCTCACGCCTGGGGCTCGTTTTGCGGATCTGCTCGCCGCACTCGATCGGCACCTTCTCGATGCAGCTCAGTACGACGACATCACGCTTGTGATGGTCAGCCGCGAGTCTTAATCGCGACCTACCTCCCTCCCAGCATCTGTCTACGGCGTAGATCTCTCTGGCCTTCAGCTTCGTGATGATGCAGGATTTGAAGTGATTTTGGTCTCCCAAGGTTTTAACATTCACCCGCTTCCGTGAGCAGTTCGTGTTTGAATCTCCACAATGGTCGAATTCGTCAGGGGTCGGTTTTTTTCGGCGGGATCAGTTTATAAGGAGATTGCATGGAGGTAGCTGTTGATAAGGGGATCTCTCCCTAAGCTCGGGACGCTCTGTGCTATCCTCCCGAGAAGCCCTCATCGACCCTAAATGGTGCTTTGCGAAGGGGGTCTGTAGGGGAAGACCGAAATTTCACCATCCTTTTTGGGGGACTCAAGCGGGTTATCCCCTTGTAGGAGATTGCATGGATTTGGCCTGGTGACGGTTGAAGACGATGAAAACTTGACCTTCCGCAGGGATAAAAGTGATATCTGTGCCCAGGAAAACCGTCAAACGAGATAGATAATAGGCTTGTTGGAGTCTGCCCGGGTCTGAGGGAGTGAACAAGCATGTCTGAACTGAACAGCCTTGTCCAGGATTTCCTTTCTGCAAGAAACATCGCCGTCGTCGGTGTCTCGGATCGCCGTGAGACAGGCTGCAACGCCGCCTATGAACGCTTTCGTGAGGCCGGTTATGCCGTCTGGCCGGTGAATCCCCATATCGAAGCGTTCGATGGTAAGCGCTGCTACCCGGATCTCAAATCGATTCCGGAGAAGCCGGATGGGGTTTTCATTCTCACCAATCCAGCGGTGACGGATCAGATCGTCGATGAATGTATTGAGTTAGGCGTGGAGCGCGTATGGATGCACTGCATGATGGGTACGAGACCAGGATTGGCGGCGAGCATGACCAGCGTCTCGCAGGATGCGGTTGAGAAATGCCGCCAGCACGGCATCCAGGTTATTCCAGGGTCCTGCCCGAATCAGTTCCTGAATCCGGACTTCGGCCACAGGCTGATGAGGGTGATGTGGGGGGCGTTGGGATTCATGAAGGTCAGTTAGCAAACCGGTCTGTTCATTGAACCTGCAATACCGCGCACGTTCCACTAGCGCAGTGGGATAGGCACGCTGCTTGAGTGTGCTGGAAGATCAGGGGAGGTGAGATCCGCTGAACGCTAACCCGGGTCCAGGATTTGAGCGACAAGACCGTTCCGTATCGCAGCAGCAGGATTGCTTTACCTGCTCTTCCTCTTTCTGCGTACATCCAGCGCCAGCGTTCCGGAGATGAAACCCACAAGCGTGTTCATATTCATGCTGCTCCTGATCACCGGCATCGTGCTGCATGAAGGCCTGCATGCAGCTGGCTGGCTCGTTTTCGGCAAGCTGCCGTTTTCGAGGGTGGGGTTTGGTTTCAAGCTGCGTACACTCACGCCCTACGCGCACTTGCAAGAGCCCGTTCAAGCAAGGACCTATCGGGTCGGCATCCTGCTGCCTCTGCTGGTGCTTGGATTGCCCCCATACTTGCTTGGCATCATCTTCGGCCGACTAGCATTCATGATCTACGGGCTGTTCTTCATCCTCGCTGCTGGCGGAGATCTGCTTGTCCTCTGGCTGCTGCGGGGGCTACCTGCAGATACGTGGGTCGAGGACCACCCGACAAGAGCCGGATGCTGGGTATACAGGCAGCCGCAGTCTCCCGATCCTGCACGAGATGATTCAAACTGATTTAATCAGTGCTTAACCAGAAACTGCGATAATAAGCGTGTTTCTGGTCTCCTGATCACTACCTGAGGCAGCATGTTTCGGGATTGCCGGGCGGCTCGCAGGGGTAGACTGGCCGGGCGAAATTATAAGATCGGGTGCATGTAGGCTGGATCGACATATTGGATGAGGTGAACGATGGTGGCGAAGACGTACGTCAAATCACGAAAGATCTGGAAGGTGAAGTTCGAGCTGCCGAAGGCAGAATGGCCGGTCGGGGTGAATGTGCGCAGCGTCCATATCGCGGGTGACTTCAACGACTGGAAGAAGGAAACCCATCCGATGAAGCTGCGCAAGGGCACCTATGGACTGACAGTTGAGCTGGAACCAGGGGATTACCAATTCCGCTATGTGATCAACGGAACGGATTGGTACAACGATTGGCACGCAGATGGCTACCTGCCGAACAACACCGGGAGCGATAACTGTCTCCTACAGCTTCCCCAGCCATAGGTACATGCCAACGGTATCGATCCGCCCTTACTTGTTTCTGTAAAATGGCCGCGGGCGATTTCTGCAGGCGCCCTTCGCGAAGCAACCTTCAGGGTCAAGATAGTTCAACACCCTGTAGTCCTCCAAAGAGGGACGGTGGGGGGAACCGTTTCCCCCCACACCCCCGACAATTTCAATCTTCATGAGAATCGAGTTATGGGCTGCTCAGTGAAAAGGAAGCCTATACTCATAAATGTCATTCCGAGGTCGGAGATCGAGGAACTCCTCAGACATTCTTTTACGGCAGGTGAGCCATTTTATGGGTCATTCGCCCCTCGCTATACCCCCGGAGCAAAAGGCTGCGGCAACGGGTTATCTCATTTACACGATCGTGACCCCTTCGAAGCTTAATGATCATGTGTCTGCTACCTTTCCCCTCCAGGCCCAGAAGGGTTTTGTCCATCCGCACAGCTGCGCCAATTCAATCAAGTACTGCCGCAGTTGGTGTTCCGGTTGGATAGAAGTATTGCGAGGGAGTGGGCACAAGCGGCGTTGGTGCAGCCTGACCGGGTGATAGATTGCACCGGATGTTATCGATCGTAAGCCCGCCTTGCGCATGGGCAAGGGAGGTCACATTAAACTCAGCGAGGGTTTTCCCCTTCATCACAACCCCGAAAAATCCTCTGCGGCCTCCGGGGATTTCCACCTGCTTGCCAGCGAACCTCACGATCCAATCCTCGGAAGGTACATAATCAAAACCAAACGCCTGCACAGAAGTCTCCTCCGGGAATCCGAAGGAGAGTCCCTTCTCCCAATCTCGAAGATGAATCAGGTTGCCGCTGGGCAGCAGGGTTTGCGATTGGATAATTTGGGCCGCGCTGGTGCCAGTCAGCAGGAAACCATTGCCGGTGAGATAGGGGTAGGAGAGCTCACCGTAATCGGCCGCATCACGTTCGAAATCCTCGCACACGTAGCTCGGCCCAGCCGCCTGTTCCCAGAGCTCAGGCTTCCAAAAGACGGTGAACGTCGCATAGTCATCTACATTCACGGCCATGTACGTCGCAGAGTAGGTGGGCGTCGCGCGTGGAGTTGAAGGCGGCGTCCCGCTTGCGGCGGGGAGAGGAGTGGGCGTCGGACGCTGATTGAAGCCAGCTTCAATACCGTGAGCGGCCTGGAAATCCTCACCGCGAAGCACACTCAACGCCTCTCCGCTTTCCGGGCGCAGGATTTGAAGGCCGCCCTGGCCCGCCGCGACGTAGGTGATACCGCGGCTCCAGGCCAAATGAAGCGCCTGCCCCGGCAGATCCAGAGTCCTGAAAACCACCGGCTGGGTCAGATCCGTGATGTCTGCTACGGTCATCCAGTAGCTCTTCCCCCACTCCCCAAAGGCCGCTGGCAGGTCGCCTCCGATGGCGATGGCCATCTCATCGGTGAGCACGAGGTCTGTTGCGATGTTGGGCGCCCAGATGTAGCTGAAGGAAGTGATGTACTCGGGGTCCGTGATGTCGACGACCCAGATTGAGGCCGTTGCTACATGGTATTCGCCCAGGTAGTCGCTCTCGATTCGTGCTGTGCTGAGGAACGCATGGCTGCCTTCAATCCACGCCCGAAAGGCAGGGGCACCGTAGGCTTCGCCAAGCTTGACGGGGCGCGTATCATCAAGCCCATACAGCTTGAATTGTTCGGCGGTTTCGACCGACCTGCGTGTCACAAAGGCGAAATCCCCTGCCAATCCTGCCCGTCCGGCGGGCGTCCCCGGGAATTCGAAGACATGCACGACCTCGATTGATGCAGGGTTGCTGGCGTCAAGCGTCGTCAGCGTCACCCTATTCGATCCGCCCTGGGAGCTGAGAACGCGCAGCGCGCCGTTGCGAACATCGAAATCGTTAAGACGGGGAGGCAGCGATACTAGTCCCAGCAGGACCGGATCGGCAGGATCATGCAGATTGAAGACAAGCACACGGTGGATGGTCATGACATACAGCAGGTCATTTTCCAGGGCAACCGCGCGCACCTCGGAACTCAGTTCGGAACCGGGGGGGCTGAAAGGATCACCAGGTTCGGTTGCCAGGGTCCTCTCCTCGTATCCGAGATCGATATTCGCCAATGGATAGGGATCCGTGGGATTGGTCAGGTCCATGATCGTCAGCGTTCCTGAGTTATCGCCCACGAGGAGATAGCGGTCGAGGACGTCAACGAAATTAACGAAATCACCCAGTCGACCTTCGGCCTGATTGTCTTCGGTATCGAAAGGCGGCGAATCCCAATCCGGGCCCGGCGTGTACTGCTCCGCGGGCACCGGCGTCAGCGATTCAAGGGGCAGCAGCTGTTCCGGTATGGGTGTAGCCGTCCAGCGAGCCGGGAGGGTGGCTGCGGCGACCCCCTCCGTTGCGGGCGGCTCCGTTGGCACCATGACGCTGATGTTGAATGTCTGGCAGGCGGAGATCAGGACTGTCAGAACAGCGGCCAAGGGCAGCAACCCGAGGATGGAACTACGTTTTGAATCCATGGCAACTCCTGATTCGCCTTACCGTTTCGACCTATCATGCCAGAATGGTTTCACAGGAATTCACACCGCCCTCACGGGCGCTTGACAGCTCTTCCCAACCCTGTCACCTCATGCACTTGGCAGGCGTACTGTCACGACCGTCCCTTCACCCAGGCGGCTGCGCAGCAGCACCGATCCGCCATGCCTTTCGATGATAGCGCGTACCAGCGCCAGGCCGAGACCGCTTCCAGGAACGCCGCGTGCGCTTGCCCCGCGAAAAAGCTCCTCCCAAACGTGGGGCAGGTCCTCTGCAGGCATGCCAGCGCCAGTGTCGGCAATCACGACCTCCACCTGTGATCCATCCTCCGATGCGCGCACTTCAATCGAATCGCCATCGTCCGAAAACTTGATCGCGTTCTCGAGCAGGTTGTGGAAGGCAAGCTGCAGCAGATCGCGGTCTCCGCGCACCTGGGGAAGCGGCCAGGGAACGTCGGGGAGGACAAGCGAGAATTCACGCGATTGAGAAGCGTGCGCCTCCCGGGCAAACAACAGTGTTTCCTCTAAAAGCTGGCTCAGGTCGACTTCGGTTCGTTCGAATTGGCGCTGCTCGAGGTCGGCAAGTTTCCGCAGGTCGGAGGTCAGCCGCTGCAGCCGGCGGGCATGGGCTTCAATGTTCTCCAGATACAGGCTTTGATCATCCGCTCGATCTGCGGTTCTCAAGTTCGCAACGCCCATGAAGATCGCTGTAATCGGGTTCTTCAACTCATGATCGAGCCTGCGCAGGAATCTGCGGCGCTCCTCCACAGCATCGGCCCTGGCTTGCTCGCGAATGCGTTCCGTTCGTTGGCTGATCAGCAGTGCGATCAGGACGAAGCTCGCGAGCAGCACCCCAAGAATCAGGATCGCTGTGGCCAGATCGATTTGAAAATTAAGGATGGGCAGGACGGCATGCCGCAGGCGCAGGCCCACTGCAATGATAAATGTCAGCCCTAGAATGAGCTGCGGCAGGATCCAGGAACGTCTCATGGATCCGACTCGACTTCGCCGATAAACCGGTATCCTTCGCCTGGAATCGTTTCGATGAACACAGGATCGCTGGCGCTGCTGCCGAGGGCACCCCGCAATTCAGAGATGCGCGTATCCACTGCACGCTCTCCAATCGCATAATCCCATCCCCAAACCTCATCAAGCAACCGGCTGCGGCTCACGACTTCCAGCGGATGCGTCATCAGGTATTCAAGCAGCAGCGTGGCCTTACGGGTGAGGGGAATTTCCTGTTCCTCGTGCCATACACGGTGGGAGGTGCGGTCGAGCACTAGCGTGCCGCAGCGTACATAGCGAGCGGTCGTCAGGGGCGGGCGGCCGTGATGCGCGCGGCGCAGGACCGCCCGGATACGAGCCATGAGCTCGTTCGAGTCAAATGGTTTGTTGAGGTAGTCGTCCGCCCCTTCCTCCAGCGCGAGCGCCCGCTCGGGCGCTTCACCTACCTGTGTCAGGAGAATGACAGGCGTCCAGTCTTCCATCTCACGCAGCTGGCGCAAGACCTCCCGCCCGTTGACCTGGGGCATCAGCACATCCAGCAGCACCAGATCGGGTTGAAATGAGTGGATCTTCTCGAGCGCAGCAGCTCCATCTCCAGCAGTCTCAACCTGATAGCCGGCGCGCTCGAGAAACGGGGCTAACAGTTCGCGGATGCCCGGTTCATCATCTACGACAAGTATCTTCTTCGAATCAGCCATATCGTCCACAGGTCCTGTCTGTCCCATTGTATATCGATCCTTTCGCCTGCCTGCATAGGATATCGGCGTGAGTTTACATGGTTGTTTTACGGCTTTACAGATCCGACATGCAGGAACGCAATTGTCATGGATACGATCATCCACAATTGGGGAAATCCAGGCTGACAAGGGGAATCCTATGAATCAGAGGCCAGTATTTGAGAGGCATCCTCGGGATGAAATGATCGCAATCCAGAACAGCGGGTCGGGTGGAGTGACTCGCCTGCTGCTGTTGATCTTGGCGATCTTCTGCGCACTTGCTGCGTGTGCCAGCCCTGCAGCTGAGCCGGTCCAGAACAGACCGACCGGCATGCCACAATCGGCAACTTCAACCAGCACACCTACCCCCACCCGTGAGCTTCTCGAGCCGACAGCGCCTTTGAATGATGGTTCCGACACAGCGGTTAACGGAGAGCCGCAATCAACCGCAGCCCAAGGTACGGACGCAGGCACTCTGCTCATCGCTGCGAGAGATTATCGGGCGATCCGGCTGCTAAACATCGCCAGTGGTGAGGAGGAGTCGATCCTCGCCCTCGATTGGATGTGGGGAGCACCTGTCGATCTCGATGGCAAGCTGTCATCGCAGGGCTTGATCGCGCTGCGCTCCAAGGAAGAGTTCATCGATGTGGACCGTCTCCCAGATATCCACCCGGTGCAGGAAATCTGGTTGTTAAATGAGGGCTTATTCCCGCCCTTGACCCAAACTGAGATGTACCCACTCGAGCAGCACCAGATTGTCACGAGCCGTTGGGCTCGTACAGTCTGGGCGCCCTCCCGGCCAGTCCTGGCGTTCGCGGCTGCGCTCGATGATGAGTGGGTCAGCGCCTATCTATGGGATGAACGCCAAGGTGATATCCTGCGCGTTACGCCGCCCGGCAGGCACACGCTCCCGCTCGGCTGGTCCCCCGATGGCCGCTACCTGGCTTATGTGAGCGGAGTCGATTTCGGCGCCAGGGGTTATACGCCCACAGGGCTTGGATTTGTGGATTTTGTCCTCGGAACTTCGAATCTCGTGACCGAGCTGGATGACGCATATCCAATCCAAATCATGGGCTGGTTATCATCGAATGAGCTGGTCATAAGCAGCGTCAGCCCGGATGGATCGCTGATGGGGATTCGGATGGTGACGCCGGATGGAAATTCGCGTGAGCTCGCGAATGGTCCCCTGGTGAGCGCTGCGGTCGATCCAGAGGGACGGCGGATCTTGATCACGAAGACGGAGCAAGCCGGCAAATTCAATGTCGAACTGCTCGACCTTTCGACGCAGGGGAGGCAAGTGCCAACAGTGCTCAGCTTCGATCACGAGCTGGGTGAAGCGCGCTGGTTTCCCCGGATACAAGCTTTCGCCGTTGAAAACCTGTCGGGCACCCGCCTGATCGACCGGGAGGGATCGATCCTGCGGGTTTTCCCGGAAGAACGCGGCCTGCCCTATCCATCCCCCGACGGGAGCTGGTTGGCTTTTGGCCCCGCCGGAGGCTTCTACGCGACGGAACTCAAGATCTACACTGCCGAAGGAGACCTGTGGCTTGAGTCGGATCTCAGGGTAAACGATCTGGCGTGGTGGTGGGATTCGGGCGGTTTGCTTTTCTCCGGTTCCGTCGGAGGGACGGGGGTTGTGGATTTGAAATCCGCGGCTGCCGGCGAGCCCTGGTACCTATCCGGGGATGAGATCAGGCTTATGAACATCGGGGGCGTTCCTTTCGAGTCTGTCGCGCAGTTGATCCCTGCAACGCCCACACCGACTGCGCCTCCAGCCTCTACGGCTCCTACACCCACACCGGAACCCACACCCATCCCGGATCCGATTCTGAGATCGGGGACCGAACTCGAGATCGCCGATCTGTTCATGATTGATGCGCAGCAGGGCTGGGCGTTAGGAAGCGCAGAGGGAGACCGGTTTCAGCGGGTGCTGGTGACGGACGATGGCGGGAAAACCTGGCGCGACGTCACTCCGTCAAAGGATCCTGCCCCCACGCAGGAGTATCTTGCTTCGCACGCCTACGGCAGAAAACAGATCGCCGAGCTGTTCGCTTACGATCTCGATCGAGCCTGGGTGACCTTCTCGGCGCCGGCGGACCTCGGCAGCATGATGGTCTGGCGCACACAAGATGGCGGCCGAACCTGGATGGCCAGCGAACCCTTGGACATCTGGGCATTGAGCGATTATGGGCCGTGGGTCAGCGGCTACCTGCCCCTTGCGATCGATTTTTCCGATCCACTGCATGGCTGGATTCTGGCGATCACGGAAGTGCCCAGCACGATGATGGCGGGAGATACCGTCCTCCTGCGGACGGAGAATGGGGGTGGCAGTTGGGAATTCGTCCAGGCTTCGTCGGTCTTTGGCTTTGAAGGGCTTGTTTTCCAGAACAGGGAGCAGGGCTGGCTGCTGAACACCTCCGATCAGGCGGAATGGTCCAATGTTCTGCATACAGAGGACGGCGGCGGGTATTGGTTCACCGAACCCGGAGTTCCGGTTGGCTCGGAATTCTACATTTCCCGCGTCGGGGCGCAGTGCAGCGGGGGTTACCAGCTGGAGCAGATACCAGGGGGGTGGTTGAAGCTGATCGTTTGGTGTCCGGAGCAACTGCGGCAGCAGGTTGAGCCGCAGGAGAAATGGACCAGCCAGGTGTACCTTTCGCCGGATATGGGTTACAGCTGGCTCTCGGAGCCCCTCCCTATCGCAGGTCGGCCTGATCGATCGCTTTCCACCGATTTCATCACCGGCAGGATCGGTTGGCTGCTCGATTATGATTCCGGCCGGCTTTTTCAAACGGCTGATGCGGGCAGGACATGGAAGACGCTCCGGACCGTTGCATGGGACGGTGAATTGCACTTCGTTGATCACCTGCGCGGGTGGGCCATCGCCTGGGAGGGCAGCATCTACGATGCCGATCGCCCGCTATCCCTTGTGAGTACGTCCGACGGAGGGTTCACCTGGGAGCTCCTGCATCCTGTGATTGAGTGAGATACCCTGAAGTCTCTTAAGGGGTGACCGATGTAAGAACCTTCCCCTTCTGGACGACCAGGATGCGTTCGGAGCTCATCGATCACGCAACCGATTGCTTAACATGGCGTGTCTAGCACAGCCGGGAAACACCGAGCGCCCTTGACAATTGCATTGGCGTTTTACTCCCGGGACTGCACACGGTTTGTCGAGCTGCGCGATCTTCCCAGGCTCTACGTGCGTGCGTGGTCGACGAGCGAACCATCAGTTCATCTCAACTGGGACACTGTTGTTGCGGCACCCGGTTTGGATCCTCGCGTATAATGGCCCCCGGTTCAATCGTTGGTATTCATTACACTGCTCCGGCCGATTGACCAAAGGCTATGAGAGACGATTTGAGAGCCATCAGCGCTGCGCCTGAACACGTGCGCTTCAACACGGTCGTCAACTTGCTTGATGGAGCGTTTTTTGGTTCGGCGCTCGGCTTCGCCTCCTTCATCACGATCATCCCGCTTTTCGTCAGCCAGCTGACCGACTCGGCGATCCTGATCGGACTCGTCCCGGCGATCCATGTCGTGGGATGGCAGCTGCCGCAGCTGCTGACCAGCAGCCGCATCCAGCGTCTTTCGCGCTACAAGCCGATGGTGCTGGCGATGACAACTCTTGAGCGTCTACCGTTCTTCGGGCTGGCGCTGCTGGCATGGCTGCTGCCCGGCATGGGACGCCCGTTGGCGCTGGCCATCACCTTCATCCTGCTCGTCTGGCAGGGTTTCGGCGGCGGTCTGACCGCCACCGTGTGGCAGTTGATGATCGGCAAAATCATCCCGGTTTCGTGGCGCGGCGGCTTCTTCGGCGCCCAATCTGCAGCCGCCAATCTGCTCGCCAGTGTGACGGCGGTTGCAGCCGGACAGATCCTGGAGCGATTCGCCTCACCGCTGGATTTCACGCTTTGCTTCCTGCTGGCTGGCGTGAGTATGACGGTCTCATTCGTCTTCCTCGCTTCCACACGCGAGACTGAACATGCTCCCTCCCGATCAGCTGCCGTACACGCTGACCTGTTGGGAGACGTGCGCCGGATTCTGCGCAGCGATGGACATTTCCGGCGCTTCGTCCTGATTCGCGGCATCTTCCAGCTCGGGATGGGCGCGTTTTCTTTCTATGCCGTTTACGCCGTGGGTCAGCTCGGGGCAAGCGCAGGCCTGGTCGGCTGGTTGACCGGCACGCTGATCTTCGCCGACACTCTTGCCAACCCGGTTCTGGGAGCGCTCGGTGACCGGAAAGGCCATCGGCTGGTCGTGCTGGTCGGGGCCGTGGTCGCGCTGGCGAGCACAGCCCTCGCAGGCTGGCTGACCGCAATTCAGGCCTGGTTCGTGATCTTTGCGCTGGCAGGCGTCTCGACGGTCGTGGGTTGGACGACGACGATGGTGTTGAGCTTCGAATTTGGCGCTCCCGCCGATCAAGCCACGTACATCGGTCTGTCGAATACGCTGATCGCTCCGGCTACGCTCGCGTCGCCGTTCCTTGCTGGCTGGACCATCGAAGCGTTCGGATACCAGGTCATGTTTCGGGCGTCCGCCGGGATATTCCTGGTTGCAGCTTTGCTCGCCCTTAGTTTGCTGCGCGAGCATTCAAGAAACGCACCCCGCGAGCCCGGACTGATTCAAGACCAACCCGGCGCATGAGCACGGCATGCCGCGTATTCCTCGACACTGTGCGCACGATTCCATGATATACAATTCATGCAAGCAGCAGGATCGAAGTGGAATGAAGATGCCGCGGTGATCCTGTCACGTTCGATCCGATGTTCTGATGAGTGCATAAGGGAATTTGGAGGGCGGTCAATGAAGAAATCAGTCTGGCCCGGTCTTGGGTTTACGGTGCTCGTTCTGGCTACGCTGGCCTGCTCAATTGTCATCCCCTATGGCTCCGGCGCTGGGACTGTGCGCGGGAACGGGACCCTGGCCTCTGAGGAGCGCAGCGTAGGCGGCATAACAGGCGTCGAGCTCGCAATGAGCGGAACGCTGCACATCGAGCAGGGTGACAGCGAAGAACTCGTCGTCGAAGCAGAGGGAAACCTGCTGCCCTATATCGAGACCGTGATGCGTGGCGACACCCTGCTGATCCGGACCGAGAGCGGGACGAGTATCCAGACCACACGGCCAGTCGATTTCAGGCTGATCGTTACCGAACTCACGGATCTTAGCATCTCCTCGAGCGGCGATATCTTCGCGCCCGCGCTTGAGGGCAATCGCTGCACACTGGACATTTCCAGTTCAGGGACGATCGAGCTGGATCAGGTCGACTGCACGATCCTGACGGTGCGCATCTCCAGCTCGGGCGATATCACCATCGCCGGGGGATCGGCCGAGCGGCAGGATGTCCGCATCAGCAGTTCCGGCGACTACAACGCCAGGGACGTGACAGGTACGGAAGCCGAGATCAACATCTCGAGCAGCGGATCGGCCACGGTGAACGTGATCGAACGAATCTCGGGCAGCATCAGCAGCAGCGGGAACATCTATTTCGGGGGCAACCCCACAATCGATGTTCGCACCACTTCGTCCGGAAAGGTTGAGAGTCTTGAGAAGTAGGATCAGATCCTGGTGAGCCTGGCGCCTTCCAGCTCGATATTTGCGCCAGATGATCGGCGCGTCTACACTCTCACTTCGATCGACGAGGGCAACCGAACAGGGAGAAGTGGAGCGTCACGATGAAGCGAGCCGTCCGGAGAGTACTCCGCTGCACCTTCCTCGCGCTGGCGGTTGTCATCCTGGCAGGCTGCAACATGCCGCTGCCATCCTCGACCCCGACTGCCAGCCCGCCACCCGGGATCACACCGGAAGAGCCGAGCCCTGTTGCTCCATCGCCAGTCGGAGCAACGCCCACAGAAGCCGCAACCGAACCGGTTCCAAGCCCGCTGCCATCCAGCACGCCCACACCGGTGCCTCCCACGCCGACCAGCACGCCGCCGGCAGGAGGCGTGAGCCTTAATTGTGACGGTACGTACCAGCGCTTGCGCATCACCGACGGCGGTGCCAGCGGGAAGACCGTCTCGGTTGATAACTGGGATGGCACAAGCTGGGTGAACGTATGGAACATCTTCGGCGGGGACGCAATGATCCGTCAGATCGAGGAGCAGGCCGGATACTACCCGTTTGGCGATTGTCAGCAGCTGGTGATAGTCCCGATTCGTTATTCGGGCTCCGGGGCAGTGCTCGAACTTGGCATCCACGAGTGGAATGGCGCAGGACTCTCTCAGGTCTACTTCAACGATGGCGTGCACGGCACCTGGAGCAAGGCCGGAGACAATATCATCTTTGAAGAATCACTCTACCTGTATGGAGAGCCGAACTGCTGTCCCTGCAACCGCCAGACTTTGCAGCACACCTGGGATGGGGAGGCCTTCGTTCAAACCGGCTCGGCCATCACGCCAACCTACAGCGGCACGCCGCCGCCAATGTGCGTGCCCTGAGGCCGGGATACCCAACCGATGCCAGCGCCGATCATCCTCTACGGCCACGCATACTGACCGCAGGTATACAGCGTGCGGTTCGCACTCGACCGGGCAGGCGTGAAATATGAGTACGTCAACATCCGCCAGGATGAAGCAGCGCGTGCCCGCGTTCGAGCGATCAACGCTGGTTGCGAAAGCGTACCGACCCTGGTCTTCCCGGATGGCACAAGCCTGACCGAACCGTCAAAGGAGGAGCTGGAGCAGAGGCTGGCGTCCCTCGGCCCGCAAGCCGAATAGCCAACGGATCAGTTAATGCCGCTTCTGGATCGTGCCGGGTTGTTCGTTCGCGCTGTCGCTGATGTGCTTTTTACACCGGGATTCGGAGCAGGTTTACCTGGCTTCAGTTTTCTAGCGCGGCGTTTTTTTAATAGTAGTCATCCCGGGGGATAGCTGAATGTGATCCCGAGTCCTTCACATACAAAATGCCAGAGTTTACGCTTCCATCAGCCCCTGGCGGGCAGGGTTAAGCGGGCAGTCGTGCCCTCTCCCTCCCGGCTGTAAAGCTCCAATTCCCCATCCATGGCTTCTGCCAGCGATTTTGCAATCGAAAGCCCCAGGCCGCTGCCGGAGGATCCCCGGGGCTCTGCCTGGAAAAAGCGCTCAAACACACGCTCCAGGTGCTCGCGTCGGATGCCGGTCCCGCTATCGGTGATCTCCAGCAGCACGTGCCGGTCTTGGTGCCGGGAACGAAACGTGATCTGGCCGCCCGCCGGGGTATGGGCGAGGGCGTTGTCAAACAGGATCAGGAGAACCTGGCGCAGGCGGGTTTCATCGGCAAACGCGCTGCCCGCAGAAGACTCCAGCGTGACCTCGATGCCGCGTTCGGCAGCCAGGGCTTCGACCTCGCGGGTCAGGTCCGTGAGGAGCAATTCGACATCGACCGGCCGCTGCTCCAGTTTCAATGCACCAGCGTCGAGGCGCGAAAGCAGCAGCAGATCCTGAACCAGCCTGCCCATGTGATCCGTTTCCCGCAGGATATCCTCGAGTTTCGCCCGGACAGGGCCGGGTGCTCCCGGTTTCCGCAGCGCGGTCTCGGTGTTGGCGCGGATCAAGGTCAGCGGCGTTCGCAGTTCATGGCCGGCGTTGGCGATGAAGGTCTGCTGCTTATCCCAGGCTTCTTCTGCCGGGGAGATTGACCGACCAGCCAGCGCCCAGCCGCCGAAGCTGAGGATGATCAGCATTACGCCTCCCAGGCCGGCCATTGCCACGACGAGCTGTCTCAGAACACGCTGCTGATCGTTTAGCGGGCGTCCGAGCTGCAGGAACGCCGGGTTCTCGCCATCCGCAGGCATCGAGTAGGTCAGCAGGCGGACGCTGGCTCCGCTGTCCAATTGAACAGTGCGCAGGTCGGAACCATTGAGCAGTGCGCTCTGGACTGCGGCCGCGTCAGGGGTGAGTGCGGACGCGGTGGACTGAGAGGCGGGCTGCAGGCTTCCGCCGGGGTCTAGAGGCAGGGTATAGATCGAGGCCAGATCTCCGTCATACGCCTCCTCTGCCCGTTCGGAACTCTCTGCCTCTTCAAACTGAAGGTGTTGCTCCCCTTCTGCCTCGCCCTCCGTTTCATGTTCGCCGCCGGTAACGAGCAGTTGGCAAACGCCGGCGACTCGGGGC
>JARRJK010000066.1:0-13045 GCA_037379555.1 Anaerolineales bacterium
GCAGCACTCGCATGGCGTTCTCGTTGTTCTGCATCTGCGAGCGCTCGTTCTGACATGTCACCACGATGCCGGTTGGCAGGTGCGTGATGCGGATGGCGGTCTCGTTCTTCTGGACGTTCTGACCACCTGCGCCGGCCGAGCGGTAGGTATCGATCCGCAGATCGTTGGGGTTGATCTCCACCTCATCGTCGGTCTCGACCTGGGGCAGGACTTCCACCAGGGCAAAAGAGGTATGGCGGCGGTTGGCGGAATCGAAGGGCGAAAGACGGACCAGGCGGTGGACGCCCTTCTCCGATTGCAGGTAGCCATAGGCGTAGTCGCCTTCGACGGCGATCGTCACACTTTTGATACCGGCCTCCTCACCTTCGCTGTAGTCGAGGATCTCGGTCTCAAAACCGCGTGATTCAGCCCAGCGTAGGTACATGCGTTGCAGCATTTCAGCCCAGTCCTGCGAATCCGTACCACCGGCGCCGGCATGGATGGCGAGAATCGCGTCCTCGTCGTCGTAGGGCCCGGAAAGCATGGCGTCCAGCTCGCGCCGGTCGAGCTCGGTCTCGATTGCCGTGACTTCCGCTACCAGTTCGGAATGCAGGGATTCATCGTCAAGGCTGGCTAACTCGAGGGCGTCCGCCGCCCGGCTTTTGAGTTTCTGCCAGTTCTCGATCTCGGCTTGCACCCTGGAGAGCATGCGCATGGTTTTCTTAGCCGAGTCTTGGTCATGCCAGAGGTCAGGGTCTTCAGCTGCTCGCTGGAGTACCGCTAGCTGTTTTTCCTTTTTTGGCAGGTCAAAGACGCACCATAAGGTCTTGGATCCGTTCTTCGATCTGCTGCAGTCTTGCCGAAAGGTCTTCCATAATGCGATTCCCTCAAATGCAATCGATGAATTCTACCCGGGCAGGCCGTGAGCAGCTACCCGGGGAGTATCAATCCGTCAACATAGGCTGTTGGATCGAACAATTCCAGATCCTGCAGCTTTTCACCCAGGCTGACGAACACAATCGGCAGGTTCAACTGCTCTTGAACGGCCAGGCCAACACCACCCCGGGTTGAGCCATCGAGTTTGGCGAGCACAACGCCATCCAACGGGATAACCTGAGAAAACGCCTTTGCCTGCGAGATCCCGTTCTGCCCGGTGGATGCATCGAGCACGAGCAGCGAACAGTGGGGCGCGCCGGGTATGCCCCTGCCCGCCACGCGATGGATCTTCTCCAATTCGGCCATCAGATTGTGCTCGGTGTGCATCCGGCCGGATGTGTCGATCAACAGCGCATCGGCATCCCGAGCCACTGCTGCCTGGCAAGCGTTATAAACGACTGCTCCGGGATCGCTTCCTTGTTCGGCTGAAATCAGGGCGATCTGCAGGCGCTGGGCCCATATCTCGAGCTGTTCCCGTGCGGCAGCACGATATGTATCGGCTGCTGCCAGCATGACCTGCTTGCCGTGCTGCTTCCAACGCCATGCGAGCTTGGCTGCCGTTGTGGTTTTGCCGGAACCGTTCACACCCAGCACGAGCGTTACGAAAGGCCGCTGATCTGGAGTGGGCCGGGGCTCTTCAGCAGCCGGTAGATGCTCCAGCAGGGTCTCTCGCAGTGCGGCTCGTACCTGTTTGCCGCTTGTGTAGCCCTGAGCCCGAGCCCGATTCTTCAACCGCTCCAGCAGCAGTTGGACCAACGATATCCCGAGATCGGCCTGCACGAGCGAGGCTTCAAGCTCTTCCCAGAATTCCTGGGAAAGCTCACTCGCGCCGAGCAGCGCGGCGATCCGCCCGAATGCGGCTCGCCGGGTTTGATCCAGAGCTTGTTGGAGGGATTCCTCGGGCACGCCGGGATTATACCATTGCGGCACAGCGCCCTTTGAAGCGGGCGCCCCGGCTCATTGTGTAGCCAACGTCGGGCAGTATGGAAGTGGGCAATTGGTTGAACCACTGCATGATGCCGGTATATAAGAACCGCCCGGCAACCACGAAGCGGCCAGGCGGCTGAGGCTGGGGGTCGAGGATTCGAACCTCGGCTGCCGCATCCAGAGTGCGGTGTCCTACCACTAGACGAACCCCCAACAGCGTCCGGATTGTAACACATCCACTGGGAGGCTGTCTATTTCCAGGGTGGTTCAGCGATTCTCCAGCACTTTGGCCGCGTTCTCGATGCGCTCGAGCACGACGTCGATCCCGAGGATCTCCATCGTTTCGATCAGCGGGGGGCTGACGCGCTGGCCGGTGACCGCGCCGCGCAGGATGCCGAACAGCTGCCCAGCTTTCAATCCAAGCTCGTCGGCGAGCTGGCGAAGTGCGTTCTCAAGCGGCTCATGTTCGAGGGCAGGGTGGGCGCGAACAACTTCTGCTGCGCGGCGGGCGGCTGCTGCCGACTCCGCCGCCGTCATCCCTTTCCCGATCAGTTCATCTACCGGGGGTGTTGTGAAAGGCCGGAAGAAGAAACCAGCCATATCGACGGCTTCGTCGAGCGTTCGAATGCGCTTCTGGATCAATGGCGTCACCGGTTCGAGATCGGCAGTCGAGATTTCGATCCCGGCCGTCTCAAAGAACGGCAGCAGCCGCTTGGTGAGATCTTCCGGAGCCAGGTTGCGGATATGCAGCCCGTTGAAATGATCGAGCTTGCTGAAATTGACCGCGGCAGGGCTGGGATTTAGCTTCTCCAGCGAGAAAGCCTGGATCAGATCCGGCATGGTGAAGAATTCGGTGTGGTCGTCGAAGGACCAGCCCATCAGGCTGACCCAGTTGACGACAGCTTCCGGCAGGTAGCCAAGCTCGCGCAGATCGAGTGTGAAAATCGCGTGGGCGCCCCCTCCGGAAGCGCTGGAATCGCGCTTGCTGAGTTTGCCCTTGCCGCTTGGGTTGAGCAGCACCGACAGGTGCACCCAGACCGGCTGGTCCCAGCCGAATGCCTCGTAGATCATGACATGCAGCGGAAATGTGGGGAGCCATTCCGATCCGCGCGTGACATGGGTAATGCCCATCAGATGGTCATCGACCATGGCCGCCAGATGATACACGGGCATCCCGCTCGATTTGACCAGGATGTAGTCATCGATGGTAGAGTTTTCGACTTCGATGGGACCGCGCAGCAGGTCTACGGCAGTCGTCCTGCCCTCGCGTGAAGTCCTAAAACGGACGACATGCTTTTCGCCGGCAGCGGCCCGGTCAGCGGCTTCAGCAGGATTAAGGCGCCGGCAGTGGCCGACATAACGCGGGGGTTCCTTTCGCTGCTGCTGCAGCTTGCGCACTTCAGCCAGACGCTCTGGTGAGCAGAAGCAGTAATACGCATGACCGCTCTCAACCAGGTCTGAGGCGTACCGCTGGTAGATGGCCATCCTTTCCGACTGTCGGTAAGGACCGCTTGGGCCTCCCACATCGGGTCCTTCATCCCACGCGAGGCCCAACCAGCGCAGCGATTCAAAGAGCTCATCTTCGGCTGCGGGGTCGAAGCGTTTCTGGTCGGTGTCCTCGATCCGGATGATGAATTGCCCCCCGGTCTTGCGGGCGTAGAGATAAGTGTATAAGGCGGTACGTGCGCTGCCGATGTGAAACCTTCCCGTTGGGGAGGGGGCGAAACGCATGCGAGCGGGTTTGTTCGAATCCATCACGGTCCCTTACGCTATGAAACCACGCGAATCAGAGTTCGATCTGTTTATGTCTCAAGTTGACGCTTTCGACCAGCCCGATGGCCAGCAGGCTTGTGAACAATGAGGATCCCCCGTAACTGAAGAAGGGGAGCGGCAGCCCGGAGACCGGGAAGAGCTTGAGATTCATGCCAATATTGAAGAACCCCTGGAAGAACATCAGGATGGCAAAGCCGTAGCAGATCAGCGCGCCGTAGGTATCACGCGCCATGCGGGCTGCGCGCAGGCAGCGGTAGATGATGAAGACGAAGAGCGCGATCAGAATAATGGCCCCGATGAAGCCAAATTCCTCCGCCATGGCGGAAAAGATGAAATCGGTGTGCCGCACTTTCAGGAATCGAAGCTGGACCTGTGTGCCACTGCTGTACCCCTGGCCGAACAAACCGCCAGATCCGATGGCGATGAGGGCTTGATTGACGTTGTAGGTGGCTCCAAAACCGGCTTCGGGATCAGGGAAAAGGAAGGTTGTTACACGATCGATCTGGTAATTCTGAAGGAAGGGAAAAGCGAGCAGCGGGGCGGCCATGGCCGCCACTGCGAGCATTACAAGATGCTTTGGGTGCGCTCCTGCCGCCCACACCAGCGCGAGCCAGATCACGCCCAGCACAATCGCCGTGCTCAGGTCAGGCTGAACGAAGACGAGAATAGCTGGCACGACAACCAGGATCAGGCTGCGTATCAAGGTGCGGGCTTCGTGAATGCGGTATTGGTTACGAGAAAGGAAGTCAGCGAGCACCAGTGTGATCAGGATTTTGGCTAATTCGGACGGCTGGATCGTAATGACACCTACCTGGAACCAGCGCGCCGAGCCGAATCCGGCGATGCCGGCTATCGGAATGAGCGCCAGAAAGGCGAGGATGAATATGTACATTGGGCGCGAAAGCGCTGACCACAGCCGGTAGTCGATCGCTGCCGTGAGAAACAGTACGGCAAATCCGGCTAATCCGAAGATCACCTGGCGTGAGACGGTGTTCTGTTCGACCAGGAATTCGTTTCCAGCGATCGCCGACTGGATCATCGCCACGCCGGCGATGGTCATCAGTGCGACAGCGGCGAGCAGCCAGACGTCAAAGTGACGCCAGATGCGTGGAGCTTGCATGGTTCAGCGAGATGACCTGCGGCGCATGCGCGTGGGTGCGAGGGGAATATCGGCGACCAGCCGCTGCTGATCGCGGTCGCGCGTGAGCGTGATCTCGACCTTGTCAGTATCGATCTCAAGGTGGCGCGAGATGACATCGATCAGATCGTCCTTAAGCACCTCAAGCTTGCCGGGAGATATTCCCGCCCGATCGTGAACAAGGACCAGCTGGAGGCGTTCCTTGGCCGACTTTGCGCTCCGCGATCGCCCGAGGCCGACCTTTTCGAAGAAATTCATCCTTCGCCTCCTGCTCGCATCAACCGCGATATCCGACCGAAGAACCCGTCGCGGCCTTCAAGACTTTCGAACGGGACCTCTTCACCGAGAAGCCGGCGGGCGATGTTCTGAAAAGCCTGACCGGCTCTACTGCCTGCATCGAGCGCGATCGGTACGCCCTGGTTGGTGGCGACGGTCACCCGTTCGTCTTCGGGCACGATGCCGATCAATTCGATCGCGAGCACATCCAGGATGTCCTCCGTGCCGAGCATATCACCGCGCCGCACCATCTCCGGCTTGACCCGGTTGAGAATCAGACGCCCGGGTCCTTTCTCTTCGGCTTCTATCAGGCCGATGATGCGGTCGGCGTCGCGCACGGCTGAGACCTCCGGGTTGGTCACAATCAGGACCAGGTCGGCTGGCGCGATCGCGTTGCGGAAGCCGCGCTCGATCCCGGCGGGTGAATCGATCAGCACCCAATCGAAGTCATGGCGGAGTTCCTCACCCAGGCGGATCATATCCTGCGGTGAAACGGCCGTCTTGTCGCGCGTTTGCGCGGCCGGGATGAGGAACAGGTTCTCGAGGCGCTTGTCACGGATCATCGCCTGCCGCAGCTTGCAGCGTCCCTCGACGACGTCGACGAAGTCGTAGACGATGCGGTTTTCAAGCCCCATCACGACGTCGAGATTGCGCAAGCCGATGTCGGCATCGATGCAGACGACGCGCAGGCCGTGGGAGGCCAGCGCCGCGCCGAGATTAGCGGTCGCGGTCGTTTTGCCGACGCCGCCTTTTCCGGAGGTGATCGTTACGATCTTTGCGGTCATTCGCTCAACTCCATCGCCTCGGGCAAGCCTACCCTCGTTTGGCCTGCCAGGGCTCGGCGATCAATTGCCCTTCGCGTACAAGCGCCATTTCTGGTTTGGGTTTTCCCTTCCGCGCTGGTGAGACTGAGATATGGCTGGCGATCCGCAGCTGCGTGGGAGCCAGGTCGAGCGCGCATACGACCGCGCTTTCGTCCCCCTCCGCTCCTGCGTGGACCACGCCCCGCAGCCGACCCCATATAATGATGTGCCCGCCGGCGGTGATCTCGGCGCCCGGATTGACATCTCCCAGGACCATGACATGTCCGGGGAAACGGACGCTATGCCCGGAGCGTAGCGTCCGTTCAATCAAGATCGCTTCTTCGCCCGGCAGCGCCTGATCACCGGTCGGCCGATCCTCGCTGGTGCGAGGCGACCGGGAAGGGAGTTCGCGATCCAGGCCTAGGTCGGCGGCTGCCCCCCGGGTGATCTCATTGGTGGACAGCACCGCCCAGAGCGTGACTCCACTACTCGAGAGTTCATCGCGCAACCTTCCGAGTTCGGCCGCGCCGAGCTCACGATCGAGCAACTGCAGGGCGACGCGCGCGCCGTTGAAGAACTCCGCTTGTTGGGCGACGGCGTCGAGCAGCATGTCGCGGACGCTCTCCCAATCGCCGGTGGGCAGGCTGATCAGCAGGCCTTCGCTCAGGCCCTTGATATCGATCTCGGTGTCCATGATGTACTCAGTGGGCGATTATAGCACGCGGGCTACAGCGCGGCGACCCGGCGCTAGGGCAAGTTGCTGTAGATTATGTCAAGCCTCAGCCACTTGCCAGGCGATAGATGCCCGATTCTGCGCATAGCCAAGGTTAGGGTGTGCTTGGTGGAGATGATCTCGGGCAAGTGGAGTGTGCTTATTGAGCTCGCTCGGCGTCGATCGCTTTGATCTCGAAGTACGCCTCAAGCACCTGCTTAACGATTGGGCCGGAAGTCACTGCTCCCTCTCCGCCGTAGTACACGAAGGCCACGATCGCAATCTCTGGGTTGTCGAAGGGTGCGTATGCGGCATACCAGGCGTGCGTGGGAAACTCTCCCGGGATGCAGAGACCCCGGTTGTACACGAATTGATCGCAGAACTCGCCCGTACCGGTTTTCCCTGCAGAGGAGATCGTCTCAGCGTCCGAAGGATTTTCCGCTCCGATGCGGGCATAATCGTGCGCCGTGCCATCAGAATCTGCGACGACAAGCCGCATGCCTTGCTGAACGTAATCGATCACTTCGGGGCTGACAAGCACATCCGGCGTTGGGAATCCCTCAGGCGAAAGCGGAAGGTCCTGCCGTGAGGAACGTACAAGATCACGCAAGACTGCAGGCATCGTCGGGCAGTCCGCCGCGATCTCGCTCGACGGTGTGAGCACGTCATCGGCGATATCCCACAGGACGCAGGGTTCGTAGCGCTGGACAGTATTGCCCTCACCGTCGAGCACCTCAGTGACGATGTGCGGCCACATCACCTTGCCCCCATTGGCAATTGTAGAAACCGAGCTGAGCACCTGTAATGGCGTTGCGCCGACGAAGCCCTGTCCGACGACGGTGTTGTAGGTATCGCCCGTGGACCAGTTCTCGCCCAGGTTAATGCGCTTCCAATCCTCATCCGGAATCAGCCCATCCGCCTCGCCAGGCAGGTCAATGCCCAGCGGGGCTCCGTAGCCCAGCGCCGGGGCGTAGGTATTGACGCCGCTCACGCCCAATCCGCCGCCCTCGACCTGCCCCGGGTACCCGCCGCCGATCTTGTAGAAGTACACATTGCATGACCAGGCGATACCATGCACGAAGTCGACCTCGCCGTGGCCATCTTCCTTCCAGCAAACGAAATCCTTCGACTTACCGGGGTCGGTCGGGAAGTACTTGTTCGTGATCGTGATTTTGCCCGGGTCGTCCAGTTTCTGCTCTGGCGTGATCACGCCTTCATTCAACGCACCGGTTGCTGTGACCAGCTTGAAGGTCGATCCGGGAGCGAATTCGCTCGAGATCGCGTGATTTGTAAGCGGGCTGCCGCGTTCGTTCTCGAGCAGTTGATTGTAGAGCTCCAGAAAGCGGTTGTTGTCATAACTGGGGAGCGAGACCATGGCCAGGATCTCACCGGTTTGAGGATTCATGGCGATCACGGCGCCCATCGGGCTGCGCTCCTCGCCTGCGACGCGATTGATGAATTCGATCCGGTTGGCGAGCGCGGCCTCGGCAGCCGCCTGCAGGCGGGTGTCGAGGCTCAGGCGCAGGCTGTTCCCCGGCTGAGGCTGGTTGAAGGTGCCGACATCGCGCAACTCCTGGCCGGCGACGTCCCGCTCGACATCCCTCAAGCCGTTACGGCCAGCAAGGATCTCCTGGTAGATGCCATCCGGACCGACCTCGATCCCGGCATAGCCCACCTTATCGCGGGCCGGGACAAACCCGAGGTTGGCGTAATACTCCTCCAGGGTCGCGGGAATGGGGCCCATGTAGCCGATCAGCTGTGCCGTAAGCTCACCTGTTGCGTACTCTCGCACGGGTACTGTCTCGACCTGTACCCCGGGCAGGTCGACCTGTTCCTCGCGCAGGACCCGAGCGACAGTCTCCGAGATATCGCACGCGATCGGCCACGATTTGTACGGCTGATATGTATCTGCCCGGGCGACGAATTGCTGGATGCCCACGTTCAGCTCGGGATCAATACAACCCGATTCGGGCAAGGTGAATTCCTCGATTGAGGTGTCGGCAGGAACGCCGGTGAGCGCCGAGATGCGCTTGAAGATCGCCTGCTGTTCGGCCTCGCTGTCGGGCAGCAGGGCAGGTGTGATGCTTACCCGGAAGGCAGGCGTGTTGGTAACGAGCTGAACGCCATTCCTGTCGTAAATCACGCCGCGCGGAGCCGGGATATTGACCTCTGAAAGCCGGTTTTCCTCCGCCTGAGCCAGGAAGTCGGAACCCTGGAGTATCTGTAAATTGAAGAGACGTCCAACGTAGATCAGGACCGCGATTCCGATGATGAGATACGTTACGATAAGCCGGTCGTTTTGCACCTTGCTGGCGTTCTCGTTCTGCATACCAATACCAAACCTCAGATCTCAATTTCCGGCGGGTAAAGCCGGTTGCGCAATCCTGCCAGTAGCTGACTGGCCGGGAGTGCCAGGACCAGGTTCAGGAAAATGCTCGGCATGATCACGCGGCCGAAAGCGAAGGTCAAATCGATCGGCCGGCCCATGAGGAATATCACGCCCAGGAACCAGACATGATAGGCAATCGATCCAAGCAGCGTGATCCCGAGCGGTATCAGGAGATGCGCCTCCCAAAGGCGCCCTTCGTACAAGGATACCAGATAGGCGATCACGATGAGTATGATCGCGCTTGATCCGATCGGTATCTCGGAGAACATGTCCAACACGATCCCGCCGATCAGACCCCACACCATGGCTTCGGTTTTCCCACCCGCCAGCGCCCACCCGATGACGGCCAGCAGGACCAGGTCCGGGCGGCCGTCAATGAAATGGAAGGTTCCCAGCAGGCTTGATTGCAGGATGGCGAGCAGGACGAGAAGCGGGATGCCGATCAGGTATGCCATGGTTGCTCAGGGAGAGCTTGATTCGAGGATGATCGGTTGGAAATTCGTGATGACGAGCACGATGTTGAGCGAGTCGAAGTCGACGCTGGGTTGGATCGTCGCCGTTTGAAAAAGGTCAAAATCGCGCCGGCGGATGCTGATAACCTGCCCAACCGGGATGTTCGTTGGGTATTTGCCGCCTAAGCCGGAGGTGAGCACCAATTCACCCTGGCTCAGCTCGGCATTCAGGTCGATAAGATCCACCAGCAATTCGCCGTTCAGTTCGGCCGAAAGGACGCCCTCCGTCCGTGAGGTTTGAAACCGAACATTGACGGCGGTGTCGGGGTCCGTGATGAGTTGAACGCGGGAATAGCTTGCAAAGACTTCAACCACCCTTCCCACCAGACCACGGGCTGTGACGACAGGCATGCCCTGCGCCAGACCTTTGTCTGAGCCCTGGTTGATCAATACCGAACGGATGAATGGGCTGACATCCCGGCCGATGACGTTGGCTGCCAGATAGCGGTTCTCGGGCTGGGAGCGTGCATAGTTCAGCAGTGCTGCGAGCACCTCTGCTTCCGAGACCTGCTCGCGCAGGCTGATGATCTCCTGTTCCAACCGTGCATTTTCGGCTTCCAGCCGGTTGATCTCCTCCCGCAGGGCAGCCACATCTCTCGGGGAGGAGAGCAGGTCGCGCAGCGCGGAGTAGCGCACCGCAAACCAAGTTTGTATTGCTGTCACCGGCCGCATGCTCAGGTCCTGGATCGGCTGCAGAAATCCACTGGCACCCAGGATGAGCAGCGCGATGGACACGAGCAGCAGCGAGCCAACTACGATCAAGCGAGGATGGGGAGATTTCATGATGAAGTCTTCTTAAAACCACGCCTCTTGACTGCCTGCGGGCTATCCCGGGGTTCGTTCGAGGCCGACGAGGAATCGTCCGAACGTGTCGAAGTCATCCAGGATGATGCCGGCGCCGCGTGCCACGCAGGTCATCGGATCTTCGGCGCGCCAGACGCGCATGTGCAGTTCATTCGAGAGTCTTTCGGTGAGTCCTTGCAGCTGGGAGCCTCCACCGGCGAGGCAGATACCCTCTTCCATCAAATCTGCGATCAGCTCAGGCGGTGTTTCATCAATAGCGTCACGCATTGTATCAACGATGATCTTGACCGAACCTGCCACCGCCTCGCGGATCTCGACGGAGGATACTTCGATCGCTTCCGGCAATCCGCTCACTAGGTTGCGGCCCCGAACGCTGATCGTTCGCTCCTCCTTAAGCGGGTATGCCGAACCGATTGTGATCTTGACACGCTCCGCCATGCGTTCGCCAATCAGCAGGTTGTACTTGTTGCGGATGTAGTTGATGATGTCCTGGTCCATCTCATCGCCGGCCACCCTCAAGGAGCGTGAGACCACGACCCCGCCCATCGAGTAGACCGCCATCTCCGTGGTTCCACCGCCGATGTCAACAATCATCGAGCCGCGCACCTCTCCAATCGGCAGGTTGGCGCCCAGTGCAGCCGCAGTGGGCTCTTCGATCAGGTGTGCCTCGCGTGCGCCGGCCGCCATAGCCGCATCGTACACAGCGCGCTTCTCGACCTCAGTTGCGCCGCTTGGTATGCCCACCACGATACGCGGGCGTGGGACAGGCACGATGCTTTGTTCGTGAGCCTTGGCGATGAAGTACTCAAGCATGCTTTCGGTGATATCGAATTCGGAAATCACCCCATCGCGCAGTGGCCGGATGGCGACCACGTTGGCTGGCGTGCGGCCGACCATCTGTTTGGCTTCGGCGCCCACGGCAAGTGTTCTTTTGCTCTTCTTCTCGATCGCGACCCAGGAAGGTTCATTAATGACAATACCCTTGCCGCGCACGTGGACCAAGGTGTTGGCTGTGCCGAGGTCGATGCCGATATCGAGTGAGAAGAGACCAAGAAGCCAGTTTAGAGGATTGAAAGCCAAATTAAAGTACCCTCCATCGTGGGCGAGGCCGGATTATACCATGCGGTGCTTTCTAACACTTCAGGCGCAGGGGTAGCGCAGACCAATTGCATGCCTGGCGGATGCTATAATCGCGCCAGGATGACCCTGCTAGAGCGCGTATTGGAATTCATCGAACGCCACGCTCTTCTTGATGCCGGCCAAGAGCTGCTGGCGGGCGTTTCGGGCGGGGCGGATAGCATGTGCCTGCTGGATGTCCTGCTGGAGCTCGGTTATCAGCCCCTCATCGTCCACTTCGATCATGGCCTGCGTGCCAGGAGCTCAGAGGAAGCTGAAGCGGTCTTGCGTTATGGGCACCAGCTTGACCTGAAGGTCGTGATCGGCCGCTCCGCGCCCGGTGACCTTGAGCGAGACTCGGAAGGATCCCTGGAGGCGGCCGCGCGTAACGCACGCTACCGCTTCTTCGCTGCCTGCGCCGAACAGAACGGCCTGGACACGCTGGCAACGGGCCACACGGCGGATGATCAGGCCGAGACCGTCTTGCTGCATCTGCTGCGTGGAGCCGGACCGGCTGGTTTGCGGGGCATGCTACCAGCCCTCAATCTACAAACACGAGGCAGGCTCCCACTCGAGAGCGACCTGCGCCTGATCCGGCCACTGTTGGATGTGACGCATGCGGAAGCCCTTGAGTACTGCAGGGTCAAAGGTCTTCCTGTTCAGGAAGATCCGAGCAATCGTGATGTGCGCTTCACGCGCAACCGAATCCGGCATGAGCTGATGCCATTGCTCGAAAGCTTCAATCCCCGCGTGCGGGATGCGCTCAATCGTCTGGCAGAGATCATGGTGCACGAGGTGGCATTCATCGAGCGTGAAATGGATAAGGCATGGCCAGACGTGGTCGAAGCCGGAGCCGTGGAACGGGCAGTACTCTCGGTGGAAGCCTTCAGCAAGCTCCCGCTGGCGGTCCAGCGCGCAATGCTGCGCCGGGTTATCGAAAGTACCACAACTGAAGCCCTTGAGTCCGGCTTGGAGGAGCTTGAACGTCTGCGCAGTTACATCCTCGATCCTGACCGGCCGCGGGCGCTCGAGGTCAGGGGGATGATTAGGGCAGAGAATGCGGGCGCGGCGGTCACCATCGGGGTTCGGAATGAAGAGGATCAATCCCTGCGTCATCCTCAAGTACGCAGCGAGACGGCCGTAATGTTGACAGTTCCCGATGAAGTTGAGCTGGCTGGTGGCTGGCGAATCCGGTGCTTCCTGGAACAGCCTGATGCGGATTTCACGGATTGGCTCGCCCGCGGCTGGCCGCGGCGCGTGGTGCTGGAGGCCGGGATGCAGGAACGGACCATTAGCCTTCGAGGGCGTCAGCCTGGTGACAGGCTGCGACTGTTCGGATCCGGCGGTACGCAGAAGCTCTCAGACTTGATGATCGATCGCAAGATTCCGCCCGCAGCGCGAGAACGATGGCCCCTCATCACAGCCGACGATGAGATTGTCTGGGTGGTTGGGCTGGCACGCGGGGAATACGGCTCGGTCTCCGCGGATGCCGATCATGGCCTGGTCCTGGAGCTTTTACCTCCTTCTGCTGAGACTTAACTTACAGCCGAGGTTGACCTGCTGCAGGGGGTTTGCTACAATCTCACGCAACAACTGAATAGCGGGAGATCAGCGTATGGGTCTCGCGGAATAATGCGAGATCACGAGGTGGAGGTTCCCCTGTGCGAGCAGGGGCTAACC
>JARRJK010000067.1:0-24927 GCA_037379555.1 Anaerolineales bacterium
CATCCGAAAGGTGCTCTGGAGTGTCGGTTTGGCGATGCCGATGGGTTTGGACCTCGCCGTCAAGGGGACTCGTGCCGAAGGAAAACGCCCGCAGGCCTCGCTGGTAGGCGGGAGCAGCGTCGCTGAAGGCCTGGCTGGCCCGCAGGTGGAAGTTGATCCCCGGCAGCCTGTCGGCGACTGCACTCGCCGCGGAAATGCACTCGTCCTTCGTCCGGCGTCTGAGCAGCAAACCCTCTTCGGAGCGCAGGTAGATGTTCTCATATCCGAACTGGTCGAGGTTGATCACCCACGGGTTCCGCCAAAGCTTGCCGTATTTGCTGTACAGGTGGGCGGCGCCGCCAGCCCCGGTCTCTTCACAGCCGGTCAGGCAGATCCACAGCTCGCTTGAGCGAAGCGGCTGGCGCTGCAGGCGGGAGGCGGCGGCCAGGACGCAGGCCGCCCCGGATGCGTTATCGTAGGCGCCCGGGGAATAAGGCGCCCGGTCAGCAAAGATAAAGAGAACCAGGGCGCAGAGCTGCAGCAGCATGGCAGCGATTAAACCAGCGGCCAGGGGCAGTGCTGGCTGGATGGCCAGTACAGCCGAGAGCAGCGCCGCCAGCAGGAAGCTGAGAAAGAGCCCGCGGAAGAGGACGCCGTAAAGCCGCTGACCGCTGAGCTGGCGTTGAATGAAGGCGTGCGGGCTGAATCAAGATGCGCGAGGAGCACCACGACCTGACGCGCCGGTCCAGAGGCTGCACATCGCGCGATGACATTCTGGCTCTGCCCGCCGGGGATCACGAGCCGGGACCAGTTCGGTCGGAAGTCGCTCTCGTAGAGCATGGCCTGTGCGGCCGCAAGCTGGAGCAGAGCTGCCGCTGATGCGATGATCGGGAACGGGATGATGAGGGCGGCTAGCGAGGCGGCAGCGCCCAATCCGCAGATCAATGCATAACGAGTGTAGGCTGAGACCGCCCCCTCGAAGGGGACGGTTTGGATGTCCTCCATGCCCGTAACGGTCAACTGGCCCGCAGCGTATTCGGCTGCCCGGCGCTCCTGGGGGGTGCAGCTCCCGCGCGGGCCGATGGTTTCCGCAAGCCAGCGTATATGCCCGGCAGCCTCTGCCGCATCGTTCTCGAACTCAATTGGCGTGATGGCTTGTGCTGCGCGCCTCTGGGCTTCAGATCCTGCGTTCCGAAAGGTCATGTTCTTTATGCGGGTCCTTCCAGGTCTCGATTGCCACTTTCAACTCCTCATGTTTGCGCGCCGCTTCGTCAAGCGAAACACCGTCCGTCACCGCCTCCACGGCCTGGCGGAATGCGCGCGTACCGGCGCGCGCGCCCCTTGGGTGGCCATGAACCGGGCCCCCGGCGCCGACCATCACGTCGAGGCCGAAATCTTCAACCAGGCTTTCGACGGTGTGGGGGTGGACGCCGGCGGCGGGCATCGGCCAGGCTTTCTTGACGTCGTAGAACGGGAAGGTGAGCTCCCGGCCGATCTGCAGGCAGTTATCGCGCGTTATCGGCACCTTTCCGGCGTAGTGCTGGTACACAACCATATCCGCACCGGCGATGCGGGCCAGCTTTCCCAGCAGCAGCTGAGCTGAGATGCCGTGGTCGGGGGACATGTAGGTTGCGCCGACCACGTCGGGGTGGGCCAACAGCGGGACCTGAATCTCGGGATCTTCGGCCAAGGCCCGCAGCACGGGAAATCCGGTCGCATAGACATTGACCATCAGGCATGTTGCCCCCAGCTCGATCGCCCGCTTTGCGTTGTCGAGGACCTGCGGCAGCGTATCGGTGATGTTGACCGCATAGAGCGTGTGCTCGCCGGTCTCCTCAAACGCCTGCCGTTCGGCCTCGACGAACAGCGGCAGGCGGTCTTGGATCCGGTTGTATTCGGCGTCGGCGATCAGTTCGTCATCCTTGACGATGTCGGCGCCTCCCAGAGCGATCTCACGGAAGGTGTCCGCACCCCACTGCGGTGTCCATCCGGCGCAGGGCTTGATCATGATGTTGATTTGCGGGCGCTTCGGGGTGTTGAGCAGTTCCCGCATGCCGGCGATGCCGAACTTCGGTCCCGGAAAACCTTCGACGAATTTTTGCGGCAGGTGCAGGTCGACCAGCTTGAGCTTCCCGAAGGCCGAGATGTTTCCCATTACGCTGGCAAAGAGCATCGGGATCTGAGGCGTGAAGTTAATTATCGGGAAGGCGATCTGCATGACGTATTGCCGCACACCCTCGAGCGGCAGCGACCTGGCGTCCAGGTGCCCGTCGATTGTTCCACCGCCATCGCCTGGGCCATTTCACGCATGTCGATCCGAGCCGGGTACTGCGCGACATAGGTGGCAATGATATTCGCGCTGTAGTCCACGCCTTCCTGCAGAGCAATCGGAAGGGCATCCAGGTCTTCATACTTGCCGAGTTTCATGAGCTCAATCTCCTTGCGCGCATCGCCGTGAAGACGATTGGCGTCCATCCTGTCATTCCAAAATTGCCCCTTCAGGGTTCAGCTTCTGCTGCTTCAGGTCATCACGAACCAAGACCGATTCGGCGGTCCAGCGGTCCGTAACAAGCACGTCCAGACAGCCGGTGCGCAGTGCGCCGAGCATCGGCTCGACCTTGTTGGGTCCATGGGCGAGGGCAATCACGTTCTGAACCCCGCAGAGTCCCTGGAGGTCGATGCCGAGTGTGCGCTGTTCGAGTCCAGTCTCAAGCGCATGACCGTTGGAATCGTAGAACCGGCCCAGGATCTCCCCGACTGCGCCATTCGAACGCAGCTCGGCGAGTTCGTTCGGCGAGACATACCCCAGGCGAATTAGCGGTGAATCACGATCCAGCGCGCCGAGGCCGATCAGCGCGATATCACACGCGCTGACGCTCCGCAGCAGCTGGCTCAGGGTCTGGTTGCTGAGCAGCGCCTTGCGGGTGTCCTTATCGGGGACGATCAGCGGGCAGTAGAGCTGTTCGCAGGTGGCGCCGAGCAGATCGGCCAGCCGCCAGGCGATATTGTACGCGTTGGAATGGGCCCCGGGCCGTTCGTAGGCGCCGGCCAGGGTGCGGATGGTCGCGTTGTCAAGCTTGCGGGGGATCATATGCTCGAGGATGCTGGAGACCGTACGCCCCATGCCGATCACCGCCGGCTGGTGGCTGAGCCAGGGGACGGCGGCGGAGGAGAGGTCGTTCTCGCAGACCTGAATCGGTGACGATGGCCTCCTGCAGCTGGAAGCGTTCTTCAAGACCGCGAGCGAGCTCGGTGTTGAGGCGGATGTCGGATGCGATGCGGATCTCGACCACCCCTTCGGCCCGGGCTCGTTTGAGCAGCCGCACGATCTTCAAGCGCGAGAGCCCGAGCCGTTCGCCGATCTCCTTCTGCGTCAGGCCGTCGTTGTAGTAGTGCCAGCTGATCTTGCCCAAGAGCGACCGTTCGTCCTGCGCAGTGTCCATTCAAACCTCGCGCCGAGGGTGGCTCTGTCCCGCGAGTGGGGCAGAGTGTCCTCACACCAATGAACAAAAGTTCAATAATAAAAACTTTAGTTCAACACCAGTATAGCCGAATCCGTTGGGAATTGGAAGCGTGTATCGAGCAGGAATGAGAAGACGCCTTGCCCATGGGCAAGGCGTCTGGGGTTTGAAGGTTTTGGGCTACCGGCGTCAGTCCTTCTTGAGGGCTTCTACCAGGTCGCTCTTGAGCTGATCGAGGCCGATGCCGGAGAGGAACGGCACACCGTTGAAGACTGGGACTCCCAGGTCGCTTGGGACCGGGGTCATGGCAATGATGACATGCGGTGAGAAGGTCTGGATCTTGCCGTGGATCTCAGCCGCTTTACACTGTGCGACTTCGACATCGATGCCGGCAGATTTCGCCATGTCTGCAACTGCGCTGGCGGCGACGGTCGCAGTGGCAATGGAAGTTCCGCACGCAACGAGGACTCGTTTCTTCACCATTTATGCCTCCTGGAAGCTCGGAAGTCTTGCGTTAAAGAGCTCCGCGATCGTAGTGCGATCCTGGCTCTCGAGGATCCGCTTTAGGAAATCTGCATCCTGGAAAATCCCGACCAGATTCTGGAGCAATGATACCAGAGAATCGGATTCCTTCACTGCAAGCATGAAAACGATCCGGGCTTGAACGGTGCCTTCCGGGTTGCCCATCTCGCCGAACTCGACCGGATGGCGGAGGGAGGCAACGGCAATTGCCGACTGCAGGACGTGTTCGACGTCGGCGTGCGGGATCGCGACCTGGATGACCGGGGTCGGCAGCCCGGTTGCGAAAACTTTTTCGCGGTCGAGGACGGCCTGGATGAACGTATCGCGCACATACCCCTGATCGAGGAGGAGCCCGCCCAGCGCCCGGATAACCTGGGAGCTGTCGGCGGCCTGCAGCCATGGCTCGATCAGGGCCGGCGAGGTCCATCCCATCAAGCTATCCTCACAGACCTTTCTGCTCATCTTTCCTGGATTTCTTGCGCGTTGCGCCTCGCACTTCGATCCCGTTTTCCCACAGGTATTCGCCAAGCCACTCCGGGGAGAAGTCCAGCCGCTCCGCCACCCGTTTCGGTGTCGCCGGAACCGGCCATATCTCCCAACGGTGAGGAATGAAGAAGGCCGTCTTGCGAACCATGTCAGTCCAGACAGGGGACAGGCGGTCGTAGAGTTTTGTGACTTGAATCTGCGGTTCCTTTTCGAGTACGGCGCGGGCCGAGTTCAACGCCAGCTCTGCGGTGCGGTCTTTGAGCCATTTTAGCTGCAGCTTGCTGGCGCCGATCATCGCCAGCCAGGCTCCGCAGGCCAGTCCCACAGTAACCGGGTTGGCCAGCGCCCACTGGATCACAGCCCGGCCCCAAGAGCCAATCAATGCATACAGCATTTCCTGAAACATATCGGCTTCTACCTGGTGGCAGTGATATTCTCCTGCCTGGATATGAATTAGGAACCAGTTTACACCATCTTGCCCGCTCTGGTGAAGTTTGCGGGCCTCACCCTTGTGAGAGTTCCCCGGCTGATTATCCCATGAAAACCGGGGGGCGGTCTACGCGCCCCCCGGTGAGGGATGTCAAGCGAGTTGTGAAGCGGACAGCGGTCTTGCTCAGTCCATGGCGGGTGCGACTTCCGCCTCCACCGGGGCTCCGGCGAGCACATCCCAGGCCTTGCGGTTGCGCTTGTACATCAGTGAGCCGAAGACCGTCAGCCCGAGGATCACCGCGGCCGCGATCCAGCCGAGGGTTGCGCTGATCGTGGTCGGGTAGAGGAAGAGCCAGGTCCAGATGTCCCAGCCATCACCGACGGCCGAAATCATCGAAGCGCCGGCCGGGATGGCGAAGCCTGCGGCTGGGGCGGCCTCGGTGATGTAGGGCGCCATCCAGGTGCCCATATAGAGCCCGACGATGCTGGCCAGGGTGCCGATGATGATCATGCGGCCCACGTTGCCGCGCGTGATCGGAGCCATCATGGCGAACAAGAACGGGAAGACCGCCAGGTCCGCGAACGGCAGGAAGCGGTTTCCGGGCAGGATCAGTGCCAGGACGATCACGATCGGGACCAGCACGAGCGAAGCGGTGAGCGGGGCGGGATGGCCGATCAGGATGGCCGAGTCGAGGCCGATGTAGACCTCGCCGCCGCCGAAGCGCTTGTTCATGAAGTCGCGTGCGGCTTCCGAGATCGGGATCAAGCCTTCCATCAGGATCGCAACCATGCGCGGCAGCAGCATCATGACCGCTGCCAGCTGCATCCCGACGACCAGGACCTGGATGATGACATCCGTCCACGTTGCACCTTCAGGTGGTGGGAAGAAGGCGACGCCGCCGAGCACCAGGCCGATGACCAGGCCGAGGATGATCGGCTCGCCGAAGACGCCGAAGCGCTTCTGGATCGTGGGGATATCCGCCTCCCAGTCCTTAAGACCCGGAATGCGGTCGATGACCCAGTTCAGCCCGATCGTGGGCAGCGTCATCGAGGTTGAGAACCCGTGCGGGATCGAGATGCCGGGGATATTGAAGAAGGACTGGATCGATTTCGCCGTCCAGTCCGCCATAAACAACATCAAGGCCGCGAAGACCGAGGCTGCAAATACGCCCAGCCACAAGTTTCCGGTCACGACGACGACCATCGCGCCTGCGAACGCGAAGTGCCAGAAGTTCCAGACGTCGATGTTGAGCGTGCGCGTCAGGCCGAGGACGATGAAGATCACGTTCACGGCCAGCGCAAAGGGGATGATCAAGGTGCCTACACGGGAACCATAGGCGATGGCCGAAGCTGAAGGCCAGCCGACATCAAGCACATTCAGGCTTGAGCCGGTTTTCGCTACGATGGTCTGAGCGACGTCGCTCAGGGTTCCCCACATCAACCCGATCACCAGGTTGATGCCGATAAAGGCGATGCCGATCGTGACGCCAGCACGGAATGCCCGTCCCGGTTTAGCTCCCAGGATCAAACCGAAGATGAAGATAAGGATGGGAAGCATGACCGAGGGCCCCATGGCGCCCAGCACAGCCTGAAGCTGGTTCAAAAATGCATCCATTACTGCTCTCCTCACTGATTTTCAGTATAGGATCGAGATTACGACGTTGCCGGCAAGTACGTTGAACGCTGTAAACCTGCTCGTTCGGGATGGTGCCAGGTGTCCGCTTCACCTCCTCTTCGATGACTCGCTTGACAGAGTCATGTTCATACTTGATAACCCCGCAACCCCGGCGGCGATGCGTGGTGCTTGGAGTGCACATTTGTGAACGATTTTCGTTCTTCCTGCTTTCGTGTGCGTTGGAAAAGCGTGGCATACGGTGTATCTTCAAGTTGCGGGGGATTTCACGGTGGCTTGAAGCCAGGGCCCCCGGCAGGCATGGCATCATGATGAGAAGGATCAATCATGGGTGAACAGATGACTTCACGCAAGCGCGTCGAGGCGGTCCTGAACCATCAGATCCCGGATCGGGTGCCGCTCGACATGACGATCACCCAGCTGCCGTACGAGCGGCTGCGGGCAGCTATTGGTCTCGACCCCGAACCCGACCTGAAGGCCAGTTCATTTACCGAGGTTCGCCCGGCACCGGGCCTTTTGCAGAAGCTGGGCTTCGACCTCACCTGGATCAAGCTGGGCAAAGCGCGCAAATGGCAGCCCCCGGAGCCCACTCCCGATGGGATCCACTTCGATGAGTGGGGAGTCGGGCGGAGGAAGATCTTTCAGCGGGAGGGGGTCTTCCTCAACGAAGTCGCTCACTCGCCGCTGGCCGATGCCGGAGCGGCTGATCTCGGTGGCTATCCCTGGCCTGATCCTGCGGACCCGGGGCGGGTCGAGGGACTGGAGACGGAAGCCCGCCGACTGTATGAGACCACGGACCTGGCGCTGATGGGGCGGTTCGGTGGCACGATCCTCGAGCAAGCCGCCTACCTGCGCGGCTGGGAGCGCTGGCTGATGGACCTGGTGCTCGAACCGGAATTCGCCCGCGAGCTGATGAACATCATCACCGACATCCAGATCGAACTCGACCTGGCCGGGATCCGGACTGCAGGCAAGTACCTCTCGATCTTCAAGCTCTCCGGCGAGGACTTCGGTATGCAGGACCGCCCGCTGTTCTCGATGAAGGTCTGGCGGGAGCTGGTCCGGCCGGTGTTATCCCGCCGCTGGAAGGCGGCGCGCGCAGCGCTCGATCAATATGCGCCGCACGTGAAGCTGATGCTGCATTCCGATGGCGCGATCCGCCCTTTTCTGGCGGATCTGATCGAAGACGGGGTGCAGGTGCTCGACCCGGTCCAGCCGCGCTGCGCCGGGATGGATTTCTACGAACTCAAGCGTGACTTCGGCGCGGCGCTGGTCTTTCATGGCGGCGTCGACACCCAGGAGGTGCTGCCGTTCGGCACGCCGCAGGAGGTCGAGGCCGACGTGCTGCGCTGCATAGATTCGCTGGGCAAGGGGGGCGGCTTGATCCTGGCTCCGGTGCACAACGTGCAGGCCGATGTGCCGCCGGAGAACCTGATCCGGATGTGCGAAACGGCGCGTGAGCAGGGCGTCTATCCGCTTCCCGACCGGCCGCCGCTGCCGCCAGTCGACGTGCAGGCGTTTACAGGCTGAGATCGTCCTCAGCGCTGCTGGCCGATCGGTTGGAACCGGCCTTGTCCTGGGTTCAGGACTGAGCCAGGACCCGCTCGCGCACGGCCTCGGCGGAGTCGAGCTCGAGCACCTCGCCGGCAAGCTGCTGGGCGTCCGCCATGGACCAGTTACGCAGGACGACCTTCGCCCGCGGGATGGAGGCGGGCGCCATGCTGAATTCGTCCAATCCGAGGCCGAGCAGCACCGGGATCGCCTGTGGATCGCCCGCCAGCTCCCCGCACAATCCGACCCAGATGCCTTGTGCGTGCGCCGCCTCGATCACCTTGCCGATCTGGCGCAGCACCGCCGGATGGGCGGCGTCGCCCAAATACGCCACGCGGTCGTTGGTGCGTTCGGCGGCCATCGTGTACTGGGTCAGGTCATTCGTGCCGATGCTGAAGAAATCGACCTCGCGTGCGAATTGATCGGCAAGCACCGCCACGGCCGGGATCTCGACCATGATCCCGATCTGGATCTCTGCTGCCACATCCAGTCCTTCATCTTCCAAATCCCCCCGGGTTTCATCCAGCAGGGCCCGGGCGCGCCGGACCTCATCGAGCGTGGCGATCATCGGGAACATGATGCGCAGATCGTGCCCCGGGCTGGCCCGCAGCAGCGCTCGCAGCTGGACTTTAAAGAACTCTGCCCGGTCGAGGCACATGCGGATCGCCCGGTATCCGAGGAAGGGGTTGGCCTCGCTGCCGAGATCCAGGTAGGGCAGCTCCTTGTCGCCCCCTACGTCGAGCGTGCGTACCACGACCGGACGGTCGTCCATCAGGTCGAGGATGTCCTTGTAAGCCTGGTACTGCTCTTCCTCGTTGGGTGCGGTGCTGCGGTCAAGGTAGAGGAATTCGGTGCGCAACAGGCCGATCCCTTCGGCGCCCGAATCGAGCGCGCTGCGCGCATCGTTCAGATTACCGACGTTCGCGACGACCTCCAGCTGGTGCCCATCGCGTGTCATCGCCGGCTCGTCCGCATGTTTGAGGGCAGCCTGGGACTCAGCCTCGAATTCGCTTTTGAGGGCTTTGAATTCCTTGGCCGTCTTCTCGTCAGGTTCAGATACGACCAGGCCGCGGCTGCCGTCGACTGCCAGCTGATCTTCGGTCCCAACCTGCAGCAGATCTGCTCCTGCGCCCACAACGGCCGGCAGGGCAAGCGCCTTGGCCAGAATGGCAGTGTGCGAGGTTGGCCCGCCCTCGGCTGTGGCAAAACCGAGTACAAGAGACTTGTCCAGCCGGACGGTGTCGGAAGGCGTCAGGTCGCGCGCGACGACAATCGAAGCCTGACTCAGGCTGGAGAGATCCGTCTCTTCCAGACCCAGCAGCAGCCGCAGCACCCGGCCTCCCACATCACGCACATCTGCAGCCCGGGCCTGAAAGTACTCATCTTCCATGGCGTCAAGCTGCCCGGAAAGTGCGCCCACTACTTGCTCAAGAGCCCACTCCGCGTTGATCTGTTCGTCGCGGACCTTCGCTCTGACAGCCCCAACCAGGGCGGGGTCGTCCAGGAACATCGAATGCGCCTGGAAGATCTCGGCTTCTTCGGAACCGGTTTCGGCCTCGGCTTTCTGCTGGATGAGGGCCAGTTCTTCCTTCGCCGTACTGCAAGCCCGATCAAAACGCTCGATCTCGGTCTCGACCTCCTCGATCGGCTGCTTGCTGACGGAAAACGACACATCCTCATAATGGAACGCGGGCCCGAATGCAACTCCCGGTGAAGCCGGGATCCCTTGGTATGTCTTCATTACGGTAGCTTCCCCTCCCGGATGAGCGGCACTCCTGGTTTATAGCATAATACTGGCTGGCTCGATGATCGCGTCCCGCACATCGGCCAGGAACCGTGCTGCTTGCGCGCCATCCAGCGCGCGGTGATCAGCCGACAGGGTAAGGGTCATCATAGGCCGGACAACCGGCATGCCTTCCGCATCGGGCACGAAACGCGGCTCCGTCTTTCCTACAGCCAGGATCCCAACCTGTGGTGGGTTGATGATCGCCGTGAAGCGGTCGATGCCGAACATGCCCAGGTTCGAGATCGTGAACGTCCCGCCGGCGACGTCATCCGGCAGCAGCTTGCCGGCCCGGGCACGCTCGCTGAAGTCGTTCACCTCGGCTGCAATCTGATACAGCGACTTCTGGTCAGCGTCATGAACGACCGGCACGATCAGTCCCTCCTCGATCGCCACCGCCACGCCGATGTTGATATTCGGCATGAGCAGGATCCCCTCCTCGCTCATGAGGGCGTTCATGCCGCGATGCCGGCGTAGTGAGGACGAAACGATCCTTACCAGCAGCGCCGTCATCGAGACCTTCAAACCCTGAGGTGCGCGTTCGTTGGCGAAGCCCCGGAACTCAATCGCGCGCGTCATATCAGCCCGTACGTCGAAGGTGATATGAGGTGCATTCTGGGCGCTAGCCTGCATGCGATCGGCGATTGTCTTGCGCAGCCCTTCCAGTGGGACAAGGATCGGCTCACCGCCAGCGAAGACCGGTCGTTCAAAGGGCACATGGCTGGCAGCCATCCCGGTCGAGGCGAGCACATCCGCCTCCTGAATTCGTCCGCGCGGTCCGCTGCCCTGCAGGATGCGCAACGGCACGTTCCGCTCTCGCGCTGCACGCCGGGCGGCTGGCGAGGCGCGCACTTTCCCACCTTCAAGACCAGGGGCTGCGGGTGAGGCGGTCTCGAGGTAGCTCTCTACGTCCTGGCGGGTGATGCGCCCGTCTGAGCCGCTGCCGCGCACTTCACCCAGCGGAACGCCTTGCTTTTCGGCGACTTTGCGGGCAAGGGGGGAGGCTTTGATCCCGGCAGCGGGTACAGGTTCAGGGGCACTCGCCTGTTCACCGGTGCTTTCAGCTTCGGGCTCCGGCTCGTACTCGGGCGGGGATTCTCCTTCCTGTAGGATGTAGGCGATCACGCGTGTGACCGGGACGGTATCGCCTTCTACGTACCGGATGCCGCCCAGGATGCCTTCGGCTGGGGCAGGGACCTCCATGTTGACCTTATCGGTGGTTACCTCGGCCAGTGGATCATCGGGCTCGACCCGGTCGCCTTCCTTCACCAGCCATTGTATGCACCCTGAGCCAACCGCCTTGCTTGCTCGACAATATTTTCAACCTGCGGGACCGCGGGGTATACCAGGTGGCGGTTGTAGGGAATAGGGATGTCGAGACCCGTCAAGCGGCGGATTGGGGCATCGAGGTAGTCAAAGGCCTCGCTCGCGGCGACGCGGGCTGCGATCTCACCGCCGAAGCCCCCTGTACCAACAGCCTCATGCACAATCAGCAGCTTGCCCGTCTTAACGACCGAATCGACGATCGTTGCCTCATCAAGCGGGTTCAGTGTGCGTGGATCGATCACCTCCACCTCGATCCCCTCCTGGCTGAGCGTCTCAGCTGCTTCCAGCGACCGCTGCACCATCACCGAGGTTGCGACGATCGTCAGGTCATCTCCCTGGCGTGGGACGGAGCACTTGCTCAGCGGGACCTCATACATCTCTTGCGGGACGTGGGCCTTCGTCTTGTAGAGCAGCTTGTGCTCGACGAAGACCACCGGGTTGTCATCGTTGATCGAGGCCAGCAGCAGCCCTTTGGCGTCATAAGCGTTGGAGGGCATGACGACTTTGAGACCCGGTACATGGACGAACCAGTTCTCGAGCGATTCGCTGTGCTGTGCTGCGGCGCCGGTTCCAGAGCCAGCCGGCATACGCAGGACGAAGGGAGCTTTGGCCTTGCCGCCGAACATGAAGCGCACTTTAGCAGCCTGAAGCACGAGCTGTTCCATCGAGAGCGTGACGAAATCCATGAACTGGATCTCGCCTACCGGGCGCATGCCGGACAGCGATGCACCGAGCACCGCTCCGGCGATTGCCGCTTCAGAGATCGGCGTATCGCGCACACGCTCTTCTCCGAACTCGTCAAGCAGCCCGGCACTGACGCCGAATGCGCCACCGTAGATTCCGATGTCTTCTCCGATGAGGAATACACGATCGTCTTGTTCCATAACTTGCTGCAAGCCCTCTCGCAGGGCTTCAGCGTAGGTTAGTTCGCGTGTCTCAGGCATAAAGACCTTCCATGATGCTCGAAATTTCCGGTTCCGGGCTGGCCTCGGCAAACTCCAGCGCATCCTCGACATGTTCGTGCGCCGCGGCCTGCATCGTCTCGACTTCATCCTGGGCGAGCATCCCGGCCGCGATCAGCGCGTCCGCAAAGCGCGGGATGGGATCCTTTTTCTGCCACGCTTTTACTTCTTCACGCGTACGGTACGCCTGGCGGTCGCTGCGCGAATGGCCCTTCCAGCGGTAGGTCAGGCTTTCGATCAGCGTCGGTCCGTCACCCTGGCGTGCCCGTTCCGCTGCCCGTTTGACGGCGTCGTAGACAGCGAAGACGTCGTTGCCATCCACAAACTCGCCCGGTATGTTATAGGCGCAGGCGCGATCGCTGATGCGTTCGACGTTGAAGGCCTTCTTCATCGCCATCGACATGGCGTACTGGTTGTTTTCGCAGTAGTAGATGACCGGCAGATCCCAGATCGAAGCCAGATTGATTGATTCGTGGAAAGCGCCCTCATTTGCGGCACCGTCGCCGAAGAGCACCATGCAGACCTGGTCCGTCTTGCGCAGTTTGATGCTGATCCCGACTCCTGCCGCAATGGGCAGGCCGCCTCCGACGATGCCGTTTGCGCCGAGGTTGTTGCGCTCGACCTGAGCGATATGCATGGATCCCCCGCGCCCGCGGCAGTAGCCGGTTTCCTTTCCAAGGAACTCGGCCATCATCGGTTTCAACGTGCCGCCCCAGGCGAGCGTATGGCCGTGCCCGCGGTGGTGGTTGAGCAGGAAATCCTCGCCCCGCCGCAGCGCGTAGGAAGCGCCGACCGCGCTTCCCTCCTGGCCGATGGAGAGGTGCATTGTGCCATGCGTCTTACCAAGCATGTAGAGCTCTTCAGCCTTCTCCTCAAACGTCCGGATATCGTACATGGTCTGGAGCATCTCGCGTGCCTGCTCGGCTCCAAACTCCTCCAGCAGCGCCTGTTTCCGTGCATCGAGTTGCTTTGTTTTCGGTTCTGCCATGCTGATTACCTTTCCAAATATGATGTGATCTCGTCGATATTTGAAACGAAAAAGACCTATGATCCATCAAGCACGATGCGCGCGGCGATGTCATCCGTCACCAGTGCATTGACCAGGTGCGCTTTCAGCGCGCCGCGGATCGCATCGGCCTTGACCTCCCCGCCGGCAACGCCGAGCACGAGCGGGATACGGCGCAAATCATCAGCCTGAATGGCGACCGTCCTGTCCGCGAGGGGAAGGTTCAGCAGATTGCCGTCGCCATCGAACAGATTGGCGCACACATCCCCGACTGCTCCTGCAGAAGCGAGGTTGAGCGCCTCCGCTTCGGTCAGGAACTCGGCCCGAACCATACTGTTTTTTTCTGGCCGCGTCGTGCCAATACCAACAACGGCGAGTTCAACCTCGCACGCGGCCGCAAGCACCTCGCGGACCGGCCGGTCCTGCATCAAGATGTTCCGCACCTGGGACGCTTCAACAATCGCTGGTGCGGGGAGGATGCGGTAGCGTCCGCCGAAGGAGCGTGCATACGCGCGCGCCAGCTCGACGCCGTCGATCTCCGGATCGGGCGTGCCTAACGATCCGACGAGTTGAATAACTGTAACGTTGGGCAGGAAGGGCGGGCGCAGGGCGTTAGCGACTTCAAAGACGGCTGTACCCCAGGATACGCCGATCTTCATGCCATCCCGCACATTGGCTTCCACGATCTGTGCGCCCAGTGCGCCAAGACGTCCGAGCATGCGCGGATAATCAAGCGCCTGGCGATCGAAGACGCGCACGGCGCGCAGATCATACTGATCCCTCAGCGCCGTCTCCAATTCAAGCGTCCGCTTCAGGGGATGATGGACGCGGATCTCAACCACGCCCGCCTCGCGCGCCGCAGTCAAAAAACGCGAGATCGCAGAGCGGGAATACCCCAGCTCCTCGGCGATGCGCTGCTGGGTCAACCCTTCCTCGTAGTACAGGCTGGCGACCCGGGCCAGGAAATCGAGATTCCCCGCGTTCTTGATATGCGCTTGTGTGTTTTCAGACATCATCGACAGACGCCGTCCAATCCAGGGCTACGCTCCAGAGACGCTTCACAATTGTACTATAAAATCACAATTGTGAAAAGGGTGTATGAATCTGCAGCAAGCCGACCTGATGTGGATTGGTTTGGGAGTTGGAGCCTGGTGACTGGTCTTGTGGAGAACAGCGATTGAAGCCCCCTGGCTCCACGGATTCCAGGGGGCTCAATCCAATTCGGTTGGTGGATGGGGGGTTGCGGTCTCAGGAGCCTCCGAACGCAAGCTCCGCGCCGCAACGAGTGCAGCGGGCGATTTTACCCGCACCGTCAGGATTGGGCTCGAACACCACATCGCCACCGCAGGAGCATCTGCGTTTGGCAGCTATGATCTTGCCCCCGAACTCGATCGGGATGATCTCGCCTTTCTCTACAGGTTCTTGATCAGCCATGTTCTCACCTCATCCCTTTGAGAGGTACGTGTCAAACGCAGCGAAAGCCTGCTGCGTGAGTTCGTTTTCGGCCATGGACTGGATGACATCGAGCGGCAGGCTTACATGTTCAGCGCCCGCGAGCAGGGTTTCGACCGCTTCGGCTGGCGTTTTGATCCCGGCTGCCAGCAGCTCGGTATCAGACACGAACAGGATGTCGGCCATATCGCGAATCACGCTCGGGCCAGCCCCTGCATAGCGCGTCAGGCGGTTGACATAGGGTATCACGTAGGAAGCGCCAGCCTCGGCGGCGAGGTAGGCTTGAGCTGGCGCGAAGACACCGGTGATGGCGACCGTTACGTCCCCCGAAATTTCTGCAGCAAACTGGAGCCCGGAAAGAGTGCACATGATCTTCAGGCCAAGATTTGACGCCAGACCCATGAATTCCTTGGCTTCTGCCCGCATGCCTGCCACATCCCGTTTTGTCAACTGGTGAAAAACCGGACCGGGCAGCGCCTCGCAGAGTGCCTTCAGCGCTGTGGCTGGCTCAGTATGTCCTGCTTTCGCCATCAACGCCGGATTGGTCGTTGCGCCGACGACAAAGCCGAGTTCGCCCGCGATCCGGGCGTCTTCGAGATCGGCTGAATCCAGGAAAAGAGCCATTTGTAGATCAACCTCCTCGCTTGCGTGCGAGCGTTTCAAGGGCGGTGCGTTCAATCCGCTCGCTCGTCAAGCCGTACTTTTGCATGAGTTCATGCGGCGTGCCCGATTCGCCGAACGAATTTGGCATGGCGACGAAACCCACCGGAACCGGTCCATTTGCTGCCAGGAAAGCGGCGATCGCCTCCCCCAGCCCGCCATGCGCCTGGTGCTCCTCCGCGACGACCAGCGCACCGGTCTCGACCGCCGCGCGCTCGACGGCTTCCGTATCCATCGGTTCGATCGTCGACATGTTGAGTACGCGCGCCCGGATCCCTTGCTCCGCAAGCCGCTCCGCCGCGTCGAGAGCAAACGAAACCAGCTGCCCGTACGCTATCAAGGCGAGATCGTTCCCGGGACGGAGTGCCAGCGCTTGTCCAATCTTAAAGGGCGCGTCATCGCTCAGAAGCAGTGGCCAGTCGCTTCGACCAAGCCGCATGTAGACGGGTTTATGGTAGTCAGCTAGGGCAAAGACAGCCTTGCGGGTCTCCACTGCATCCGCTGGCGCAATGACGGTGATGCCGGGCATGGCTCGCATGAGCGCAATGTCTTCCAGCCCCTGGTGGGTCGCGCCGTCGGGTCCGGGCTGCAGGCCGGCATGTGTCGCCACCAGGCGGACAGGGTTCATCGAGTAGGAGACAGATTGCCGAATCTGGTCATAGGTCTTTCCCGTGAGAAAGATGGCGAAGGAGGAGGCGAAGGGGATAAAGCCCTCATGGGCCAGGCCTGCGGCGACGCCGATCATATCCGCCTCCGAGATGCCGACTTCGAAGAACCGCTCGGGGAATTTCGCAGCGAAGACGTCGGTCCGGGTAGATCCCATCAGGTCTGCGTCGAGGACGACAACCCGGCTGTTCACGGCGCCTAACTCCGCCAATGCTTCACCGTAGGCTACGCGCGTGGCGTACGTTTCGTCTCGTTTTGGCCTGAGGTAGCGGCTCATGACAGTTCCTCGTACGCTTGTTCGGCCTGCTCCTGGTTCAGCGCTTTGCCATGCCAGCCCATGGCGTTCTCGAGGAATGAGACGCCCTTGCCTTTGATTGTGCGGGCTACGACCATCGTCGGCCCGTCCCTGAAAGCCCGGGCGGCGCCGAAAGCCTGCAGCAGTTCGTCGAAATTATGTCCATCGACATCAAGGCAGTTCCAGCCGAATGAACGCCATTTATCGACGATCGGTTCGATGGGCTTGATCTGCTCCAGGGTCCCGCTCTGCGATATGTGGTTGTAATCAAGGATCGCTGTCAGGTTAGCAAGCCGGAATTTCGCGGCAGTCATCGCCGCTTCCCAGACCTGGCCCTCGTGATTCTCACCATCGCCCAGCAGCGTATAGACCCGCCAGTCGGCCTGCTTCAAGCGAGCGGCGAGTGCCAATCCGATGCTGAAGGACAAGCCCTGGCCGAGTGCTCCGGTTGAGACTTCCACGCCCGGGCATTCCGGGGTGGGGTGGCCCTGCAGCCGCGAGCCAAGCTTCCGCAGCGTGAGCAGCTCCTCCTTCGGAAAGTAACCTGCTTCAGCCAGTACAGCGTACAGACCTGGCGCCCCATGGCCTTTGGAGAGCACGAAACGGTCCCGCGCCTCCCAATCCGGGCGGGCTGGGTCGTACCGCAGTACGTGAAAAAATAGCGTCACCAGGATCTCGGTCTCCGAAAAGGAGGAGGTCGGATGGCCTGAGCCAGCCGCGGTGGTCGAGGCGATGATCGAACGACGCACGGCCTTTGCCCGCTGTTGGAGTTGATCGATAAGTTCGGGGTTGCTCATGGGTTAATGGTACCAGCTTTGAGGGGGCGCATGCGCGCCCCCTCAAGGTCAGCCTATTCGATTGTGTCCGACTTACTTCAGGATCGAGCCCAGGAAAGCGAGCAGGTTCCCGATCACACCGAAGTCGGTGTCGCCGAAGGTGCTGTTTGAGAAGCCCAACTGTCCCAGGGCGACGTAGGCGGTGCCGGCGAGCAGGGTGAAGATCAAGCCGTTGAGGAAGCCGCCCAGGGCAGCGCCCTTCCAGCCGCCGGTCGCGTTACCGAACACTCCGGCCGTCCCGCCGACGAAGAAGTGGATGATCATCGAGGGCAGGATGACTGCGCCAACCAGTCCAGCCCCAGATCCGCCACCGGTAGCGATCTGGATCACCAACGCTACCAGGCCGCCAACGATGCTGGCGATGTAGCCGAGCAGCACCGCATTCTGAGCATAAGGGAAGACGGTAGGGCAGTCGAGCGCCGGGCGTGCCTCGGGCACGATCTTCTCAGCGAAACCGCGGAAGGCTGGCACGATGTCAGCCAAGATCATGCGGACGCCGAGCAGGATCACGCCGATGCCGCCGGCGAAGGTCAACGCCTGGATGAACGAACTCAGCCACCAGACATCGGTCGAACCGAAGATGGTGGCGACTTGATCCGAGCCCACAGCAGCCAGGCCGGCGATCGAGGCGATGATGTAGATGATCCACATCACGACACCCATCGCGATCAGCGGCTCACGCATGAAGCCGATCCAGCCTGGGAACTTGATGTTCTCCGTGCTGTCCTTCGGATCACCGACGAAGCGCCCGAGCCAGCCGGACAGAGCGTAGGTGGTCGTGCCGAAGTGCCCCATCACGAAGTCCTTCGAACCGATGATTTTCTCCATGAAGGGCGCTGAAAGCGCCGGGAAGAAGACCATCGAGAAGCCGGTGACGAGCGAGGCGACGATGATCAGGACGGTCTGGTTGCCCTGCAGGACGGTAAGACCGAGCATGCCGACGGTGAGCGTCGCCATGAAGAGGATGTGGTGGCCAGTGAGGAAGATATATTTCCAGGGTGTGAAGCGTGCGATCAGCAAGTTAACGATGAAAGCCAAGGCGAAGACGATCGAGATCGACTGGCCGAGTTTCTGCTGCGCCAGGGCAACGAAGACCTCGTTGACCGGCAGCGCGCCTTGAAGGTTGAAGCCGTCCTGGAGCAGCGTTCCGAGCGGTGTGATCGCGCCGATCACAATGCCAGCTCCGCCACCGAGGATGATAAAGCCGATGACGGTCTTCAACGTTCCCGAAACGACGTGTTCGAACGGTTTCTTCTGTGCGATCAGGCCAACCAGCGCAATAATACCGACCAGGATAGCCGGTTTACTGAGTAGTTGGACAATGATGTCAAGAATGGACATGGGTAACTCTCCTCCGATGAAGATCCGCGCGCGCGGATCATTCCATGCCTTTTTTCTTCCGGATTTCTTTGTAGGGCTCGATCAGCTTATCTTCGATTTCCTGTTCATTGAAGAGATTGAACACCTCGACGACCGGCACTCCTAGGTCGCGCAGCTGTTTGCCGAACTCCTCCGTCGTCACGTACATGTCGATGCCAACCTGTCTTGCGGTGCTGATGTCACCGACGTCGACGGAGAACTCCCGTTCGTCAAAACCGTTGCGTTTGAGCACACGCTCGACGCCCATCTTCACGAGCAAGCCGCTGCCGAGTCCCATGCCGCAAATAGCAAGGATCTTGATCAAACCAACACCTCCTTACTGCCGGGGGTCTGATCAGCCGGCGGCGATGATACCGAGGATGAATGATCCAACGGCCAGTATGAGAACGATCCAGCCGCTGGTGTCCATCCTCTTCTTGTCCTCCTGCGTAAAACCACTTGGTGCCATGTCAGACATTGCGAGTGCCTCCTCGACTGAGTGTGCCCGCCAATCGGTTTGGGGCAGGCGAATTGCAGTGCAAACGTTACGACCTCCAATAGATTTCCAGCGCCTCCTTTCCCGGAGCCTCAAGCATCCGGTGTTCGAATCCTGCGGCCGGTGTCTTTAAACAGCCTCTCCTCCACCATGCCGCAGATCAGGTGGATGAGGATCAGATGGGCTTCTTCCACAGTGGGGGTGAATTTTGCATCGACTGCGATCGGTATGTCGACGCGATTCATCATGTCGCCGGATGCGCCGCAAAATGCGATCGTCCGTGCATTACGGCTTTGGGCGGCTTCCAAACCGGCGAGGACATTGGGTGACATGCCGCTGGTGCTGAATCCGACCACGAGATCGTCGGCACCGGCGAGTGCTTCGACTTGGCGGGCGAATCCTCGTTCGTATCCGTAGTCGTTGTTAATAGCAGTAAAAGGCCCGGAAGCTGTAAGTAGAACGGCAGCAACCGGGCCTCGGTCGTAGCAGTAGCGGGCAATCAATTCAGTGACAAGCTGTTCGGCATTGGCTGCGTTCCCGCCGTTGCCGAACGCGAAGAGCGTTCCGCCTCTGGAATAAGCGGCGCAGATCGCTTCGACGCATTCCTTAACGGCATTCGGAAGATCCGGATGGTCAAGTGACGCCGCAATCGCCTGCGTCCTTGCCTGCAGGGCGCTCCTGATTTCACTCACATTTACATTAACCCCTGGATGGCGCTCAAGTTTCGGTTTCGGAATCCGATGCGCCGAGCATGATCTCTAAAAGCGTATCCTTGGATTTTGCTTTCTTGAGTCCTTCGACCAGATCCTCTTGACCGAGCACCTTGGCCATCTCGGCCAGGCCTTCAACATGCTGTTCGTTGTCCTTCGCCGCCAGGGCAACGACGATGTAGACCGGGTCGTTGCGCTCGTTGCCAAACTCAACCGGTGGATCCAGCGTGATCATTGCCATGCTTGCCTTCAGTACGCCATCCTCCGGACGGGCATGTGGGAGCGCGATCCCGGGCGCGACAACGATGTACGGCCCCAGATCCTCTGCGACCTTGATCATGGCATTGACGAAACGCGGTTCGGCAGCCTGGTCTTCGACCAGCAGCCGCCCGGCTGCCCGGATGGCTTCCCGCCAGTTGTCAACTTTCAGGCCGACTTCGGTCAACTGTGGCCGCAGAAGTTCGCGCAGGTTCACCTTTACATCTCCTCCTCGATCCGCCAGGGGACGGATCTATCGCTTCCGGAAATCAGTCTGGTTTGAAAGAACGTCCTCGGGGTCAGCTCAGACGAAGTTTAACTACGGACCGGATTGAGTCTGAACGATTCCACTCTAGCATAGGTCGTCCACCAAATTCAAGAATCGTGCGCCATCAAATCCCCGGCGCCTGGCATGCAGGATTTAATGGATGGTATGACCGGCGTCAACAAGCAGCAGTTGCCCGGTCACCATGTCGGAAGCGGGCGAGGCGAGGAAGATGCACGCTCCCACTAGGTCTTCCGGTTCCAACGGCCGACCGAGGGGCAGCTGAGCGATGATTTGGTTATATCGCTCGGGATCATCGAGGCTCGCCTGAGTCATCTCGGTATGTATGAATGTGGGCCCGATGGCATTGACGTTCACGCCATGCGGCGCTGCCTCGAGCGCGAGCGCTCGCACGAATCCAAGTACGCCGGCCTTGGCCGCAATATAGGGAGAATGGCCCAGCGAGGCGATCACGCTGGAGGTCGAGGCGATGCAGATGATCTTCCCGTGCCCACGGGAGACCATTTCATCCGCCGCCAGACGGCAGGTGAGGAAGGTGCCGGTCAAGGTGACATCGACCGTGCGCTGCCAGGTCTCGTCAGAAATCTCCCAGGTATCTTCCCGCGGCCGGTTGATGCGTGCCGCATTTGCCACCAGGATGTCGACCGGGCCGAGCTGCGCGTGGATGGACTCGAAGAGTCGATGGACGTCTTCTGTGCGGCTTATGTCGCCACTCACAGCGAGCAGGTTGCCTTTTGATTCCCGCTGGATCTCGCTGGCTGTGCGCTCGACATCATCCCGATTCCTGGCGAAAATCGCTACGTCGGCTCCGGCCAGCGAAAAAGACCGGGCCAGGGTTCGGCCCAACCCGCGTGAGCCACCGGTGATAACCGCCACGTTGCCTCGAATTGAGAAAAGTCCGTCGATGTCCATCACTCACCAGCCTTTCTCTTGTCCCCTCGTGCTGCGTGCTGGAGCAGAGCGAGCAACTCATCGTGCAGCAAGCCGTTGGAAGCCAGCAATGAACAGGGTTCACGCAGTGGATCCGGCCCGCCATCGATTCGGCTCACTCTGCCTCCAGCCTCGGTCACGAGTAAAATCCCGGCAGCGAGATCCCAGGGCTGGAATCCCTCCTCCCAGAAAGCTTCCAGCACCCCGCTGGCCACGTAGGCCGGGTTCATGGATGCGCAGCCAATGTGACGGATGCCCTGAGAGCGGTAAAAGATCCGCTGCCAGGCATCGAAGACATCGAAATCGATTGAGTTGGGATCGTATGGAAATCCGGCCGAGAGCAGGCTTTGCTCGAGTTCGAGTTGTTGTGATACATGGATCGGGGTTTCGTTCAAGTAGGCGCCTCCATCGCGCAGGGCGGTGTAAAGCTCTCCTCGAGCCGGGTTGTAGATGATCCCAAGTTGGGGGTTGCCTGCCTGGATATAAGCAAGACAGATCGTGAAATCAGGCAGGCCATGGGCGAAGTTGGTCGTGCCGTCGATCGGATCGATGAGCCAATAGGCCTCATGGCCCGGATCGAAGTGAGCTTCCTCCGCGACGATGGAATCGTCCGGGAAGGCTTCCCTCAAGCCCTGGACCAGCATCCCCTCCGATTGCAGGTCAAAATTCGTCAGCAGATCGATGCGGCCTTTATGGGTGATGACCTTCTCGCCTGCGTAGGCTTCCCGCAGCACAGCTCCAGCCTGCAGAGCCAGGGACTTTGCAACCATCAGACGACTCTCGAGCATGGTCAAACTCCTGTCCACGGATTATGAATGCGGTTGTTCACTCACTGCCGAACCGCTGTGCAGGAACAGCGGGCTCATGGCACACTAGTAGCAGAACGGCGCAGATTTGTCCAGTGCAGGGAGGTGACCCATGCTTGATGACCAAGACCGAGTCAACCGAATGATCGAGAAGATTGGGTCAAGGGTTGAGAAGGCGCTGAAGGATGTCCCGTGCGGAGCAGCCATTCTGCGTCCAGAGCAGGCGGCACTACCCGAGATCCCGGAAGATGCAGCCATCGCCCGCCTGATCGACCACACCTTACTGCGGGCCGAATACACCCCCTCCGATGTTGATCGGGTGTGTGATGAAGCCATCGAGTTCGGCTTTGCCACCGTCTGCACCAACCCGGTCTTCGTCCCGCAAGTTGTCAGGCGGCTGCAGGGCACAACAACCCTCCCGGCCAGCGTCGTAGGATTCATCTTCGGCGCTGAATTTCCTGCCATCAAGGCCGCGCAAGCCCGGAAGCTGATTGACGCGGGCGCGGACGAGATGGACGTTGTCATCATGGTAGGCTTGCTCAAAGCCGGAGAATACGTTGATGTCGCCCGCGACCTGCAAGGTGTGATTGAGACCTGTCATGATGCCGGCGCGATATTGAAGGTCATCCTGGAGGTCGGACTGCTGACTCAGGAAGAGAAAATCGCCGGTGCATTGATCGCCCAGCACGTGGGGGCAGACTATGTAAAGACATGCACCGGATTTGCAGCGGGGGAGGCGACAGTCGATGATATCCGCTTGCTGCGCAGAGTGGCCGGAGCGGGAATGGGCGTGAAGGCCGCCGGAGGAGTTCGTTCGTATGAGAAGGCGGTCGCACTGCTCCGCGCCGGGGCCAGCCGGCTCGGCGCGACGCAGAGCGTGAAGATCGCAGAAGGCGGCCGGCATCATGGGTGAGTTTGATCGACGCGAGGACTGGAATCGCAGGCTTTACAGCCCGTGCTCGGTACGGGCGATGATGTCCTCCTGCACCTCGGGGCTCAAGTCGACGAATCGAGCGCAGTAACCCACGACACGGACGAGTAGATCCCTGAAGAGTTCAGGGTTAGCCTGTGCTGCACGCAGCGTCTCGGTCGAAACGACGTTGTACTGCACCTGTAATCCAGACAGTTCATTCAGGTAGGTTTGGTTGAGGTGGATGAAACTTTGGATCCCCTTTTCACTGTTCAACAATCCCGGGTTGAATTTCTGGTTCAGGATACCTCCACTGCCAGCCCGAGTGAGGTCAAGCCTTGCGACTGATTTCAGACTCGCCGTCGGTCCTTCGACTTCACATCCCTGCGCCGGCGACATGCCGTCCGAAAGAGGCTTGCCCCGTAAACGTCCATCGGGGGTCGCACCGACAAAGCGCCCGTAATGTACATTCGCACCAAGCGTGATGAAGCCGGCCGTGAAAGGTCCTCCGTAGCGATTGCGATGCCGGTCGAGCGCATCGTACACAACATTCACAACCTGCCAGGCGGTCTCATCCGCCATCGGGTCATCATTGCCGAATTTCGGTGCACGCAGCAAGCGCTGCCTGAGCTGTTCGTGTCCATCGAAATTCACCTGCAGGGCTTCAAGCAGGTCGTCCCAGCTGGCCGTGTGATCGCAATAAATCACCTTCTTGATCGCCGTAAGGGAATCGGCTGTCGTTGCCGGCGCGATGGGCCAGACGACAGACCAGGTCATCAAGGCACCGCCAGCCCCCAGATCCATCCCCCGCCGGATCGCTTCAGGCGAGAGAAGCGACCAGGGCAGGTGCGGCATTTTTTCTGCCACCAGGGGATCGGCGATCTCATTCACAGCCCTGATGATCAATCCGACTTGATGTTCAATCTGCCGCCGGAAGGCATCAAGCAAGTCTTCGAAACGCGTGAACCGGGCAGGGTGCCCTGTATCGACGCCAACGGAGGCGCCTGTAAGAGGATCGATACCCGCATGAAGGGTGAGCTCGAGTACCTTGGGCAGACAGAGCCATGACCAGCGGACCATGATCCGGCTGTCCGAGGCTGGCTAAGGCCTGCATGCACACACGGTCTCTGATCAGCGAGGGCTTGCCTCCGCCCCGGCGCATGACCTCGATTGCAGCGCGCCAGAGCTCGTTCGGTGTCCTGTTGTGTACGCGAAGGATGAGCTGCGGATTGCGCATGTGGATGTGCTCTTCGCTCACCAGGCACATATATGTGAGCTCATTCGTCGCGTCATTACCTTTAAGATCAAGGCCCCCGATGTTTACCGTTGGATTGACTTCGTAGCCTGCCCAGGCGACGACGGTGTCAGTCGGACGGACGACATTCAGGTCCTGAAGCTTCAACCACAGGCAGTCGAGCAGCTCCTGGGCGCGTTCCAAGTCAAGTCGCCCGCGGTGCAGGTCCTGCTGAAAATACGGACAGAGGATTTGATCGAGCCTGCCAAGCGTTACGCCGCCGCCGCTTTGAAAGATATGCCCGATGACGGTCATGAACCAGACCACCTGCAGGGCTTCATGGAAGGTCCGGGCTGGTTCGGCCGGTACGCGACAGCAGATATCTGCGATCTGCTCGAGCTCGAGCCTCCGCTGCGAATCCTCCGTTGCTGCTGCCTGCTGGAAAGCCAACTTCGCGAAGCGTGAGGCGAAAGCATCAATCGAATCGCAGGTGAGGATCAGGGCACGCCAGAAGTCCAACTGGTCTGGATTCGCCCACTCTGCGTGTCCACGATCGAGCCTTTCCTGGATTTCTTCCCGTATCCCTGCCATTCCCAGCCGGAGAACCCGGTCGAGGTGCAGCAGCTGGTGGCCGATCCCGCCCGAGGATTTGATGCGGATCGCGTGCGTGTCCTCGGCGGTCGTAATGTCCGGTTGTATACGTGCCTCGTACTGGGTTTGCATGCACCTCGGCAGCCAGTAGCTTGAGATGTCCTGGATCTTCTGTTTGACTGCAGTCGGGACGAGGAAAGGGTCCTGGGCGCGCGTTTCAAACTGATCCAGGTCATCCAGCAGCCATTGGATCGACGCTTCCGGGAAGAGCGGAGCGGCCAGATGGGAACTGGCCTGGTT
>JARRJK010000068.1:0-20294 GCA_037379555.1 Anaerolineales bacterium
CACCACCGCCGAAAACAAGGCCTACCTGCGCTCGCTGCCGATGCAGATCCGGTTGGACGAGCAACGGCCGAGCATGCTGCTGGTGCACGGCAGCCCGCGCCGGATTAACGAGTACCTGTCCGAGGACCGCCCGCAGTCCAGCTTCGAACGCCTGGCAAAATTAGCCGGATCGCAGGCCCTGCTTTTCGGCCATACCCACCTGCCCTACCAGAAGTCGATTCATGGTACGCTGTTCATTAACACCGGGAGCGTCGGCCGTCCCAAGGACGGCGATCCGCGGGCGGGCTACGTCATGCTGCGTTCCGGCTTCAGGACCGAGGTGGAATTTCACCGGGTTGCCTATGACGTGCAAGCCGCCGCTGCAGCAATCCGCTCCAGCGGTCTGCCAGTCGAATTCGCGGACCAGCTAGAGGCGGCTGGTGCCGTGCCGAAACAAGATATTCCAGGACGCGTGGACAGGAGAACGGCATGACGGATACGCAAACGGGCTCATCACCCCGGGCTGCACTCGATCAGGAACTCGCGCATCTTAAGGATGAGATCCTGCGTTTGGGCGATCAGGTCGATTCGGCCCTCGTCCGGGCTGTGACCGCGCTGCGGGAGCGTGACGAGCAGACAGCCCGTGAGATCATCGCCGGTGACACGGAGATCAACGCCAAACGCTTCGAAGTCGAGGAGCACTGCCTGAGCCTGATTGCCACACAGCAGCCCGCGGCCAGCGACCTGCGCGCGATAGTCGCTGTGATGAACATGGTGAATGACCTCGAACGCATGGCCGACCACGCCGTCGGGATCTCCAAAGCCGTTGTTCGCATGCATGATGATCCCCCGCTGGAGATCCCGGTTGAATTCTCACGCATCTATGATCTCGTGCGCACGATGCTGCGCGAGGCGCTGCTCTCTTACCGCGACCAGGATCTCAAACTGGCCAGGAAAGTGGCTGACACGGATGATGAGATCGACGTTCATTACCGCAGGCTGTTTCGTGACCTGTTGGAAGTGATGGCGCATTCTCCCGAAGCGTCGGGTGCGGCGGTGCGCCTGCAGTTCGCCAGCCACAATCTGGAGCGGATCGCCGATCGCTCAACCAACCTGGTTGAGCGCGTCATCTTCCTCGCCAGCGGTGAAATGGAAGAACTCAATCCAGAACCGGATGAAACCGGCTTGAATTAAGCTCCAGGATGCGCAGAATACCCCGGGATGGATTTGGCAGGGGTATTTTTGATGTTAGAATAACCCGCTCTCTGCCCGGCTTAGGCAGATTGGGCAGCCCTGATTTGTCGCCCTCCGCGGCAAACAAACCGAAGGGCTGGCGGAACGCAAACGGCAGCGCTCCTTCCGGCTCACGCCCGGAAGCCGCCCCGGCCAACTCCTGAGTAAAGGAAGTCAATCTATGAACCTTCCCCTTCGTCGAGTTGATGATTTTCGAGGTGTGGTTTCCGATTCTGTACTGAAGCAACTGCGTGCCGCTGCAGAGCCGCTTCAAAATGCGACAGTTGCCCATGTTAATGCCACCAATTATGGCGGTGGCGTGGCAGAGATCCTCGACAACTTCGTGCTGTTGATGAACGACCTTGGACTGCGCACCGATTGGCGGGTGATCCACGGCATCCCTGAGTACTTCGAGGTCACGAAGAAGTTCCACAACGCGCTGCAGGGCGGAGATTTGACATTTACGGAAGATGAGCTGGAACTCTACAAGCGGGTGAATGAAAAATACGCCGCGTTCGCTTTTCTCGATCAGGATTTCGTCATCATCCACGACCCCCAGCCGTGCGCGCTGGTGGAGTATGTGAAGCATGACTCGCCCTGGGTTTGGCGCTGCCATATCGACATCACCCACGCCAATCCGCAGGCCTGGGAGTTCATGGAACCGTTCATCTCCCGCTACGACCGCATGATCGTCTCGTCCGATATCTACCGCGTCAAAGATCTGGAGCTGCAGCAGGATGTTATCTCCCCATCGATCGACCCGCTTTCGCCCAAGAATATGGATTTGCCTCAAGCGACGATCGATGGCTACCTGGCCGAGTACCAGATCCCGACCGATAAACCGATCCTGACTCAGGTTTCGCGCTTCGATCCCTGGAAGGACCCGCAGGGGGTCCTGGAAGTGTTCAACCGTGTGAAGCAATCGGTCGACTGCCGGCTGATCTTCGTTTACAACATGGCCAGCGATGATCCGGAGGGCGTGAAGATCCTCGCGCAGATGCTTGAGGCGGCCAAAGACGGCTTGGAACGGGGCGAGGTGCTCTTCGTGCGCGGCGATGACCCGGTGCTGGTGAATGTCATGCAGCGCGTTTCAGATGTCATTATTCAGAAATCAACCCGCGAGGGCTTTGGCCTGGTGATCACCGAGGCGATGTGGAAAGGCACCCCGGTGGTCGCTTCAAACGTCGGCGGCATCCCGACCCAGGTCGTGGATGGCGAAACCGGTTATCTACTCCCGCCCAAGGATTTTGATGGTTTTGCTGAGAAAATCGTCGCCTTGCTCGAGGATCGCGCAATGGCGGCGAAGCTCGGAGCGCAAGCCCGGGAGCATGTGCGGGAGAAGTTCCTGATCACCCGCCACCTGCTGGATTATCTCCACTTGCTTGCGAGCTTGTAGAACGCGCTGATCTCTTAAACCCTTACACCGGATACAGATAGGAGCACGATTGATCGTGCTCCTATCATGCATGAATCTCGGTTTGCGGACGAATCAGGAACCGCTTTCGGCCACAAAATACAGCTCGAGCAGCACCCGCTCCGAAACGCTGGCCACCTGCGGGACGGAGGGGATTTGCAGGTCGAAGTCGGCACGCTGGATCGTCGCCTGCGCAGTGCCGGAGATGCGGGTTCCGCTTTCGACATCCACGGTGACATCGAAAGTCACCGGCTGCGTGATGTCGCGCAGCTTGAGGTCGCCGCTGATCTGGAAGTTCAAGCGGTCGCCTACGCCAACCGACTCTGGCAGGCCGGTGATTTTGGTTGGCGTGAAGGTTACGGTGGGGTAATCCCCGCTTTGCAGGATGAAGTTGGCGATCGCCCGGTTGCGGAAGTTGTTGTCCGTCGCCAGCGAATCTGCGCCGATCGTGATCGTGCCGACGGAGGCGCCGGCCGGATTCCCCGCATCAACGCGAATCTCGCCCTGCACGTCGCTCGTCGTCCCGACCACATGGTTCGGCGAGCCGGCCAGGACTTCGTCGATACCGAAGCGGGCTTCGCTCTCCTGCGGGACGATCTTGAAAACCAGCTCGCCGAGAGGCGAATCGCCCGCTTGATCCTGCGCCGGACCCGCATCAGCGGCAGCCTGCGTCGGGGCGGGGGGCTCGGTTGGGTTCGAGATCTCGTCGGCGACACCCTGAGTTGCACCACCGCACGCGGCCAGCAGTGTGGCAAAGAGCATCAGGAAAGTAAGCCATAACAAGTAAGTTTTCTTCATCTTCCAAATATCCTTTGGCAAAGGGTTTCTTGACAAATACGACGAGAAGGGTTGCAGCGGATCTGTGGGATTGTATCAAATATTTGGACGACTTAAGTATTAAATGGATATTGAAAGGCTGTCAGCCAGTGATTGATCGACATCGATTCCGCAAGCCGGACCTGTCGGTAACTTGGGACGCCGATGTCAGCTTGAGGCTTTCAACCGCATGCTATAATGCGCGCGGTGGGGCGTAAGCCCCACAAATATTGTCCACCGAGGAGTTACCGAAGTTGGCATCTGAAGAGGCAACGCCTGAAACACCGGCGGGTGACGACCTGCGTGATGTCGTCGGCGACAACGAGATCTGGCACGCGCTGGAAACATCTGATGTCGTTCAGGCGTTGAAGACATCCCCGAAGGAAGGCTTGAAATCGGCAGAGGCTGAGCGGCGTATCGGCATTTTCGGCATGAACGAGCTGGCAGGCGCCCCACCGCCATCACTCCTTCAGTTGATTCTCGAGCAGTTCAATAACTTCATCGTCATCGTCCTGATCATCGCTGCAATTCTCTCCGCCATTTTGGGCGATTACATTGAGGCCGGTGCGATCCTGGCGATCGTTGTGCTTAACGCCCTGCTGGGCGTGATTCAGGAACGGCGTGCGGAACAGGCGCTGGCCGCGCTGCGCCGCCTGGCGGCGCCGGACGCGCAGGTGATCCGCGATGGACACCGGCAGACCGTTCCGGCGCGCGAGCTGGTTCCCGGCGACCTGGTGCTGCTGGAATCGGGCAACTTCGTCCCGGCCGATCTGCGTCTGACCGAAACCGCCAATCTGCGCATCGAAGAAGCCGCGCTGACCGGCGAATCTGTGCCGGTGAACAAGGATGCCCGGCTGGTGCTGACGCAGGATGTATCCCTCGGCGACCGGCGCAACACGGCTTTCAGTGGCACGGTCGTCGCCTATGGCCGCGGCAGTGGCGTGGTTGTGAGCACCGGCATGCGGACCCAGATCGGCATGATCGCCGCCATGCTGCAGTCGGTTCACGAGGAACCGACGCCGCTGCAGCGCAAGCTGGATGACCTGGGCAAAACGCTCGGCTGGGCGGCACTGATCGTGTGCGGCCTGGTGTTCGGGATCGGTTGGCTGCGCGGCATCGAGCCGGTCGAGATGTTTCTGACAGCCGTCAGCCTGGCCGTGGCAGCTGTGCCTGAAGGGCTGGCGGCGGTAGTCACGATCACGCTGGCGATGGGTATGCGCGAGATGATCACGCGCCACGCCCTCATCCGCCGCCTGGCGTCGGTTGAGACGCTCGGTTCGACGACCGTCATCTGCTCCGATAAGACCGGCACGCTGACACAGAACCAGATGACCGTCACCCGCATCTGGGTTGACGGGGTGGATTTCGAGGTGACCGGGGGTGGGTTCGAGCCGGCGGGGGATTTCCGCGTGCAGGGCGAGCCGATCGATTTAGGCGATTACCCGGCGCTGACCTCGGCCCTGTGGGTGGCGGCGCTGGCCAACGATGCCGAAATCGAGACCGACGAAGAGACGGACGGCAGATGGGCGACGCGCGTCGTGGGCGATCCGACCGAAGCGGCATTGCTGATTGCCGCCGGGAAGGCCGGGGCATTCCGGCAGGACCTGGAACGGGCCTATCCGCGCATTGACGAAATCCCGTTCGATTCCGCTCGTAAGCGCATGACGACCGTGCATAAGATCCTGGCTCCCGAGCCGGACGATGCGAGTCCGTTCTATAACAGCGACCTGCGCGAGTGGGAGGTGGCGGCGATCAAGGGCGCACCGGATGTGGTGCTCAACCTATGCACGCATTATCAGTCGATGCGAGACGAACAGCACCCGCTGACGGAAGAAACGCGCGAGCGCATCTTCGAAGTGAATGCCAGTATGGCGCGCTCCGCATTGCGGGTGCTTGCTGTTGCCTACCGGGTCGAACGTGATGTTCCGGACGAAGCCACGCCGGAGAAGATCGAACACGACTTTATTTTCCTGGGGTTGATTGGAATGATCGACCCGCCCCGGCGCGAAGCGGCGCCTGCGATCGATCGCGCCCGCCGTGCGGGCATCCGCACATTGATGATCACCGGCGACTACCCCGACACGGCGGAGGAAATCGCCGAAGAGATCGGCCTGCTGCGGCGCGGGCACGGTGTGCTGACCGGAAACGAGTTGAACAGTCTCGAAGATCAGAAGCTCATCGAGGCTGTTGGGCATACGGATGTTTTTGCGCGTGTTTCGCCGGAGCACAAGGTGCGCATCGTCGACGCGCTTAAGAGGCGCGGTGAGGTGGTAGCCATGACCGGTGATGGCGTCAATGACGCCCCGGCGCTGAAGCGAGCCGATATCGGCATCGCGATGGGCGTCACCGGCACCGATGTCGCCAAGGAAACGGCAGATATGGTGCTGACGGACGACAATTACGCCAGCATCGTCGCTGCCGTCGAGCAGGGGCGCGTGATCTACTCGAACATTCGCAAGTTCGTTTTCTACCTGCTCTCCTGCAACATGGCCGAGATCGTGGTCATCTTCACTGCCATTCTGGCTGGCCTGCCTTCGCCGCTCACGCCTATCCAACTGCTTTGGCTGAACCTGATCACTGACGGCGCGCCGGCACTCGCGCTCGGGATGGAGAAGGGCGATCCGGATACCATGGATCGCCCGCCGCGCCCCCCCGACGAGCCCGTGATCAACAAACCGATGCGGCTGAGGATCGGCATTCAAACGGTCGCCATCGCCGGCGTTACGCTGGCTGCCTACTTGCTCGGCATCCAGCTTTATCCCGGCATTCCGGAGGAGGCGAAGACCATGGCTTTCGTCACGCTTTCCTTCTCCGAACTGCTGCGGGCGTTCACCGCCCGCTCGGAAAACTATCCCCTGTTACGCGTGGGGGTTTTCAGCAACCGCTGGATGGTCGTGGCGGTTTTGACCTCGCTCATGCTGCTGTTGGGCGTCATCTATCTGCCATTCCTGCAGCCCATTTTTAACACCGTGCCCTTGGGCTGGCTGGAGTGGGAGATCGTGCTGCCGCTGCTGCTGGTCCCGGCCGTGGTGGCGGAGCTGACAAAGTTCATCAGCACGCGGCGCATGGCGCAGGCAACAGCTCAGCGCTGAAGTATCTCGCGTTAACCGCTGGTTATCACCGGATCAGTCGGGGTCGGTTTTCGTCAGCACATGGTAGAGATCGGGCCGGCGGTCAGCGACGAGATCGAGCTCGTATTCGCCGGGGACGAAGATGCGGCGCTTCTCGTCACTTGCACGTAGATCGAGATCGCAGATGAGTGTTTCGGATTGCGCACCGCTTGCTTCCGATAGGATCGAACCAGAGGGATCGACGACCAGGCTCCGGCCGAGATAGGTCGTGCTGCCTTCCCGGCCAATGCGGTTGGCGGCGGCCAGGAAGACCCCGTTTTCGGCGGCACGGGTGCGCGCTACAAAATCGGGATAGAGTGTGGCGCTCTCTGGCCAGGCAGTTGAGATCAAAAGGATCTGCGCTCCGAGCAGGGACAGCACTCGCGCCGGCTCAGGCAAGCGCAGGTCGTAGCAGATCAGCGATCCGATGCGACTCTCATACACCGGTCCGAGCCGGTCACCGGGCTCGAGGTAGCGGTCGACTCCGAGGTGGGGCAGATGCGTCTTGCGGTAGCTCCCAATCAGACCCTGAGGGGAGGCGAGCAGGCAGCTGTTGAAATACGTATCGCCGCCGCCCTTTTCCAGCACGCCGACTTGAAAGAGAAGACCGTGTTTCTGGGCGAGCTGAACCAGCTTCTCACTTTGCGGCCCGGGGATGGGGGATGCGAAGCGGGGGAGCTCGGTCGGGGAGAGATCGTACCCGCTGAGAGAGCATTCAGGGAAGACCGCCAGCTGGACCCCCTGTCCGGCGAGCTGATCCAGACGGCGGTCGATCTGCTCCCAATTCGCCTGCTCATCTTTCCAAACGGGTTCCATCTGAACGACTGCGATTCGCATAGGGTTCCTGGACTTTCTGCACGCGCGATTGCCGGCAAGATCGGCTTCACGGTAGAGTATACAGGACCTCCATGATGGTTAGATCAAGCAAGAGGAGGCCGAGATGACCTTCTTAGATGCCTTTGAGCCCTGGTGGCGTTTCGCGGCGGCGATACTGATCGGGGCCCTGATCGGGTTGGAGCGCGAGTTCGTCCAGCAGCGCAGCGGCGAGCAGGAATTCGGCGGTATCCGCACCTTCGCGCTGATGGCTTTGCTGGGAGCGATCGCGGCCTACTTCACCCAGCGCTTCGGTTTGTTGCTCTTCATGGGCACTTATGTGGGCCTGGTCCTGCTGCTTTGGGCGAGCAATATCGGTCCGGCGATGCGCGGTGAGGAGGAGGGCATCACCACCGAGATTGCAGCCCTCATGACTCCACTGCTGGGGGCGATGGTCATCTGGGACGCGCCGGAACTCGCCGCGGCGCTGGGTGTCGTGACCGCATTGATTCTGGCTTTGAAACCCGGGCTGCATGACCTGGCTCGGCGCATGAACGCCGAGGACCTGCGCGCCACGCTCGAATTCGCCATCATCACCGCAGTCATTCTGCCACTGCTGCCGAATGTTGGCTACGGCCCGTACAATCTGCTCAACCCATTCCTGATCTGGCTGCTGGTCGTTTTCGTCTCGGGCATTGGTTTCATCGGCTACGTGCTGATGAAGGTGCTGGGCGCGGAGGAGGGCATTGGTCTAACCGGACTGCTCGGCGGGTTGGTGAGCAGCACAGCGACGACTCTCAGCTTCGCGGGGCGCAGCAAGTCCAGCCTGGGTCTCTCCGACGCGCTCGCTCAGGGCATCCTGCTCGCCTCGAGCGTGATGTTCCCACGCGTGCTGGTCGAAGTTGCGGTCGTTAACCGGCAGCTGCTGGTGTATGTCGCAATCCCCCTGGGAGCGATGATGCTGGTCGGCGCGCTGATCGTAGGCCTGTACTGGCTGCGGCATCGGGCGCAACACCACGGGGAGCAACCCTCGAAGGTCAGGTTGGGCAACCCGCTGCGATTGCGAACAGCGATCGGTTTCGGAGTGCTCTTCACGCTCGTGCTGGTAGCCGTTCGTGCCGCCAACGAATACCTGGGGTCGGCCGGCGTCTACGCCGCCAGCGTGCTCACCGGGGTGACAGATGTCGATTCGATCACGCTCAGCGTCGCCGATCTTTCGGCGAATGGTGCGCTCGACGCGCGTGTCGCGGGGTTTGCGATCGTATTGGCAAGCCTGGTGAACACGGCAACCAAGGCAATCACTGCAGGCGCGCTCGGCTCAAAAGAGCTCCGGCGCACCATCTGGCGGTCATTCGGTCTGGTTTTGCTGACCGGAATCACGGTCAGCGCGCTGACCTTTTTGGTCTTCGCTCCCTGATCGAGGCCCAGGATCTTCAGCCGGCAATGCGCTCGATGATCGTCGCGGTCGCCATGCCGTGTCCGATGCACATCGTCTGCAGTCCCCAGCGCGCCTGGCGATCCTGCAGTTCGTAGACCAGCTTCGTCATCAAGATGGCTCCGGTTGCTCCCAGCGGGTGGCCGTGCGCGATGGCGCCGCCATCGGGATTGACGCGTTCCAGGTCGGCCCCGAATTCCTTGGCCCAGGCGAGCACGACGCTGGCGAAGGCCTCGTTGATCTCCACCACATCGATCTGGCTCAGCGACAGCCCGGCCCGCTCGAGCACCTGCCTGGTGGCCTGGATCGGGCCGTCGAGCATGAGCACAGGGTCCGAACCGATGACAACCCGCGCGGCGACACGCGCCATGGGTTTGAGCCCGTGCCGTTGGATGGCCTCTTCTGAGGCGATCAGCAACGCGGCAGCACCATCGCTGATTTGGCTGCTGTTGCCGGCTGTGATCACGCCGTCTTCTTTGAAGACCGGCTTTAAAGCCGACATCTTCTCCCGGTCAGGCTCCATTCGCACCCCCTGGTCATGCTCGACGATTCGTTTGCCATCCTCGAAGGTGACCTCAACCGGCGCGATCTGTCGGGGGCTACGCCCGGCGCGAATAGCTTCGGCTGCCCGGCGGTGGCTTTCGAACGCGTAATCATCAAGTTCATCACGTCCGAGCTCCCAGCGCTCCGCCATCATCTCCGCGCTGATACCCTGGTGAACCAGGGCGTAGGGGAAGTTCTCCGGCCACGACTCGGGGTAGTCCGCGCCCAGCGGTTGATGCGACATCATCTCAATCCCGCCAGCGAGGACAAGATCCATGTCGCCGGCCAGGATGGCCTGGCTGGCGAAGTGGACCGCCTGCTGGCCCGAGCCGCACATGCGGTTCAGCTGCACCCCGGGGACCTGGTAGGGAAACCCGGCCTGCAGCAGGGCCAGGCGGGCGATGTTTGCCCCCTGATCCCTTATCGGGGTGACGCAGCCCAGGATCACATCCTCAACTTGGCCAGCACCGATCCCGGCGCGTTCAAGCGCCGCATTGAGTACGTGAGCTGCTAAATCGACCGGGGCAAGCGGCGCTAACGCGCCCCTGTCTGCCTTTCCGATACCGACCGGGGAGCGTGCGGCAGCCACGATGTAGGCGTTTCTGGTCATGTGCGCTTCCTCCGCAGGAGTTCATCCGACGCAAAGGAACATGTGCTGGAATTTCCATTGAGCATAGGGCGCAGCCGAAGGCGAGTCAAGTATCAGCACGGGAAGGGATCTGGGCGGGCGCGAGTACAATTAGGCGGTGGTCGGATGAGGATTGTGGACAGGATGAATTTCAACCCAATACGGCGGTTTTTTGTGTTTGCGCTCGGAAGCGCGGCTGTCCTGGCTCTTCTCGTGGCTTGCAGGGAACAGGGGGTTCCAACCGTGAATCCGATCAGGGACACGACCGATCTCCTGCAAGCCTTGCGCGCGGCTGGAGTGGAGGTTGAGAAAGTTCATGCGCAGCCTTTGATACCTTCCATAGCGGGAGAGACCTGGGTCATCGATCGTGAGTTGATCCAGATCGGAGAACTGCTCCAGGGTGAGGAAGCGTCTCAGCTGCAAATCCTGAAAGCCTGGGTAGCCTCGGACGCGCAAGGGGAATCGATGGCCTGGAGTGGATCTGGATGGTACGCGGCCTACGCAGGGTATGACGGCGGGCATATCCTCTTGCTAAGCGGCTTGTTGGGCGATCCGCTGCGAGCGACGGCGGTCACGTTCAATGAACCGTTTCCGCCGGCGGTTCCGTACGCACTGCGGACCTTTGCAGACGCCTACAATCGCGAGCCGCAGGAGGTCGCCGTGCTTGATTACAAGCCCGTCATTTGGCCCGACGCCTGCCTCGGCATCGAACAGCCTGGCCGAGCCTGTGAACAGGTTGAGACTCCGGGCTGGCTGATACGGACCGCGTTGGACGGCGAGGTGTATGATCTTCACAGCGATGAGACCGGAGCAGAGGTAATCTGGCAGGATTCGGACTCCCCATAAAGCAGAAACGGCAAGGGGCCAGCACATGGATGAGCAAACCAAATCGAACAGCGAAGGACATCACCTCTCCGACCTGCCGCGCAATGTCTGGGTCGTGACGCTTACCAGCTTCCTGACCGACGTCTCGTCCGAGATGCTCTTCAACCTGCTGCCGATCTTCCTGTACAGCGTGCTGGGGGTGAAGACGGCCTTCATCGGGCTGATCGAGGGTCTGGCGCAGGCGGTGGCGAGCCTGCTGAAGATCATCTCGGGTTGGCTGTCGGACCGTATGGGAATGCGCAAGCCGCTTGCCGTCGCCGGCTATGCTCTCTCGACGTTAGCCAAGCCCTTTCTCTACCTCACCACGAGCTGGCCCGGGGTGCTGGTGGTGCGCTTCGCCGACCGGTTGGGGAAGGGACTTCGGACGGCGCCGCGTGATGCGCTGGTCGCAGACACGGTGCGCAGGGAGGAACGCGGCCTGGCTTTCGGCCTGCACCGAGCTGGGGATACGGCCGGTGCGGTTATCGGGCTGGCAGTGGCGCTGGCGGTCGTGCTGCTTGTGCAGCACGACGATCCAAATCTCGAGCGGAGCACTTTTCAGACTGTTGTACTGATCAGCATTGTCCCGAGCGTGCTGGCGGTGCTGATCTTGTGGTTCGGAGCTCACGATGTCCCTGCAGAGGAAGTGGCAGGTGGGCTGGCCGCTGCCGCAAACCAGGACGCGGACGCAGCCCGCGGAACTCCCCTATGGCGCACGCCGGGCTTCCGGCGTTTCATCATCCTGCTCGTGATTTTCACCCTGGGTAATTCCTCCGACGCCTTTCTCATTTTGCGCGCCCGTACAACGGGACTTTCGGTTGCAGGAGTGCTGGGTATGATGATCACCTTCAACCTGATCTACGCGCTGCTCTCCACTCCGGCTGGATCGTTATCAGACCGGATCGGACGCCGGTGGTTGCTGATCGCCGGTTGGGGCGTATATGCGTTGGTCTACCTCGGATTTGCGGTGATGAGCCAGAGCTGGCAGGCCTGGGCGCTGATGGGAGTGTACGGCATCTACTACGGCCTTTCGGAAGGAGCGGAACGCGCATTTATTGCCGACCTTGTGCCTGCGCCCAAGCGCGGTACAGCCTACGGAGCGATGCATACTGCCATCGGAGTCAGTTTGCTGCCGGCCAGTTTGATAGCCGGCCTGCTCTGGCAGGGGGTCGGGAAATGGGCTGGATTGGGCCCAAGCGCCCCCTTCTACTTCGGAGCGCTGATGGCGATTATCGCAGCAGCTGGTTTGTACGTGCTCGTTCCAGACCGTATCCAGCTGTCTGAATCCTGACGGTACTACGATGGCTCTCGATCCGCTGCTCGGAAGGATTCGCAAGCCCGTTCGCCGGCGGGGGGCTGAAACTTATGTGCTGGTCACGCTGCTCAGCTTCGCCGCCTCTGTTGGCGCCACACGGCTCTTCCTCGATCTGACAGGTTATCCGCAGATCGCCTCCGGCGAGCTGCACATCGCTCACGTTCTCTGGGGAGGCTTGCTGTTGTTCTCGGCCTCGCTCGTCGTCCTGATCTTCGCCAACCGCTGGGTGTACATGCTCGCCTCCGGCATGGCCGGAGCCGGCGTCGGTCTGTTTATCGATGAAGTGGGCAAATTCATCACCCAGAGCAACAACTACTTCCACCCGCTCGCCGCGCCGATCGTCTACACGTTTTTCCTGATCACGGTTCTGATCTACCTGCGCCTGCGTCGTCGGCCGGCGTTTGACGCACGCGGCGAACTCTACCTTGTTCTGAGCGAGCTGAGCGAGGTGCTCGATCACGATCTGGAGCCAGACGAGCAAGCGGAGCTTGAGGCCCGGCTGTCGGTTATCGCTGACGATGGTCAGTCGGACAACTATTCTGGGCTGGCGCAAAGCCTGCTCGCGTTCCTCCAATCTGGTGACCTGCAGATCGCCCCGGAGAGGGCGGGTTTCCTTGAGCGTGTGATTGACCGGATACGGCGTTGGGAGGCGCGCTGGCTCCCACTCAGGCGCCTGCTCGCGGCCATGATCGGCGGCCTGGTTGCGCTTGGGCTGCTGGCGCTCGCCGATTTCAGAGAACTCCTGCTGGCGCTTGGGAACCCGGTGCGCCTGGAACACATGATCACGACCCTGCTTGAAGTGGGAAGAGTATCGAGTTCGACCGGGGTGTTCTGGTTTGCGGCGCGCGTGACCCTGGAGGGGACGGTGGGTTTGCTGCTGTTGGTTGCCGGCTTGCTGATGCTCCTGGGCCTGGAACGAGCGGGGATCAATCTGGGTGTGATCGCCCTGCTGCTGTCACTGGCGGGCGTGGACGTCCTGGTCTTCTATTTCGAGCAGTTCTCGACGATGCTGACCGCAGCCGTGCAGTTCTTGCTGCTGCTGGGGCTGCTGCGCTACCGTCAGCGCGCGGTCAGAATTCCTTCGTCCGCAGGGTAGCGAAGACCGAACCATCATTCCTGCCGGCTCCCGTCGGAACCTTCAGCAGGGCTCATTCTCCGGAGGCGGGCTCTCCTTTGGTCTCTCCACATGCAGGCGTTTTACACAGCGGCTAGTTCTCGTGGTCCTCGAAGACTTTCTCGCCAGCCCGGATCGGGACGTCGATGCGGTTCTCCGGGGGTGTGAGCGGGCAGGACCAGTTGGCGTTGTAGGCGCAGTAGGGGTTGTAGGCCAGGTTGAAATCTACATACAGCCGCCCACCTCCAGCCGGTTCGGGTTCCAGGTAGCGGCCGGCGCCGTACGTCTCATCGCCGGCCAGTGAATCGGCGAAGGGCAGGAAGAAGCCGTTCTCGTTCTGGTAGACGGTCAGCTGCGCTTCCTGACCCTCGACCTCGAACTTGATCCGCCCATAGCGTTCGTACGTCTGAACGTCGCCGGTATTGGTCTGGATTTGAACCTCCTCGTCCTCCGCAAAGCGCTCAACCTCAGCCTCGAAACGCAGGTCGGGATTCTCACTGAAATAAGTCAAGCCCTCGAAATCGGCCTGCTGTTCAGGAGTCAGCGGGCTTTGCGGGCTGTGCTTGAAGAAATCATCCTTTTGCTTTCGGAAACCCTCGAGTTCGTCCATCTGATGCCTCCATGACATTCCATCGTTCTTCGCGTTTCGAGCTGCCGTCCTGGTGATCGGGATCCATCATAACACCCACAGCCTGCGGCGGGTTCCGCGGCGGGGACTTCTCCTCCCTCCAGACGCAGCCGGGAGAGAGGCTCTTACTCGAGATCTCCCCTTGTGCCGGGGATGCAGCCTGGTTGATCTTTCTCCTATTCAATGTTAACGCTCCTCTAGCGTGGCTCGCCTATCATGAAGGCGTAAACCTATGAAAGAGTGAGGTGAAGATTCATGGCGAAAATTATTGGTATTGACCTGGGCACGACGAACAGCGTCGTGGCCGTGATGGAGGGCGGCGATCCGACCGTCATCCCGACCGCCGAGGGTGGGCGCCTGTGTCCGTCAGTCGTCGCTTTTAACAAGAGCGGCGAGCGGATGGTAGGCCAAACCGCAAAGCGTCAGGCCGTGGTCAACTCCGAAAATACGATCTATTCCATCAAGCGCTTTATCGGCCGCCGTTTCGACGAGGTCGAGACCGAGCGCAAGATGGTCTCCTATGAAACGGTCGAGGGACCCAGCGGTGACGTGCGGGTGGAAATCCCCGGCACGGGCAAGGAATACACGCCGCAGGAGATCTCGGCCATGATCCTGGCGAAGTTGAAGAACGATGCCGAAGCGTACCTGGGCGAAACGGTCACCAAGGCCGTCATCACCGTCCCGGCTTACTTCAACGACTCGCAGCGCCAGGCGACCAAGGACGCCGGCAAGATCGCCGGGCTCGAAGTGATGCGCATCATCAACGAGCCGACAGCGGCTGCCCTTGCGTATGGATTGGACAAGAAAGAAAACGAGACCATCCTGGTTTTCGACCTGGGCGGCGGTACGTTCGACGTCAGCTTGCTCGACGTCGGCGAAGGCGTGGTCGAGGTGAAAGCCACCAATGGCGATACGCACCTGGGCGGTGACGATTGGGATCAACGGGTGCTGACCTGGATCGCAGATGAGTTCAAAAAGGAACAGGGCATCGACTTGCGTGCCGACCGGCAGGCGCTTCAGCGGCTGCGCGAGGCGGCCGAGAAGGCGAAGATCGAACTCTCGACGGTAACAGAGACAGAGATCAACCTGCCGTTCATCACCGCCGATGCCAGCGGGCCAAAGCACCTGCAGATGAAGCTGACGCGCGCCAAGTTCGAGCAGTTGACGGAGGACCTGGTCGACCGCATTCGCGGCCCGTTTGAAGCCGTCCTCAAGGACTCCAATATGAAGGCCAATGAGATGGACGAAGTTGTGCTGGTAGGTGGCGCGACCCGCATGCCGATGGTCCAGGAATTGGTTCGCAGCATGACCGGTAAGGAGCCCCACAAGGGTGTCAACCCGGACGAGGTCGTCGCGGTTGGAGCCGCCATTCAGGGTGGCGTGCTGGGCGGCGAGGTGAAGGACGTCCTGTTGCTCGATGTCACGCCGCTATCGCTCGGCGTTGAGACGCTGGGCGGCGTCATGACGGCGCTGATTGAGCGCAATACGACGATCCCGATCGAAAAGACGGAGGTCTTTTCGACGGCTGAGGACAACCAGACGGCGGTCGACATCCACGTGCTGCAGGGTGAGCGGCCGATGGCGAACGACAATATGACATTGGGCCGCTTCCGGCTGGAAGGCATTCCGCCGGCGCCGCGCGGCGTTCCCCAGATCGAAGTGACCTTCGACATCGACGCCAACGGCATCCTGAACGTCATGGCGAAGGACCGGGCTACCGGCAAGCAGCAAAAAGTGACGATCACGGCCTCCACCAACCGGGACAAGGGCGATGTGGAGCGCATGGTCCAGGAAGCCAAGTCGCATGAGGCGGAGGACAAGCACCGGCGCGAAATGGCTGACGCTCGCAACGCAGGCGATTCGCTGGCTTACCAGGCCGAGAAGACGCTAAGCGAGCTGGGCGACAAAGTACCGGCCGGAGATCGATCGAAGATCGAATCGCAGATCACCGAGCTCAGGGAAGCGCTGAAAGGTGATGACCTGGCGGAGATCAAGCGGCTGACCGAGGCCGTGCAGCAGGCAAGCTATGCGCTGAGCCAACAGCTGTACGCCCAGAGTTCGCAGCCGGAAGGGGAAGCGAACGGCGGCGGCGAGGGTGAGGGCGAAGGTGACGTTGTTGAAGGTGAGTTTCGCGAAGCCTGATCACCCGTCCACCGGCTGAGATAAATAGCAGAAGCCTGGAGTATTTCTCCAGGCTTTTGTTGTTACGGGGCTATGGTAGACTTTTCGAGCGGTTGACCATGAAGCATTCTGCGAACATAGGACAATCGCCCAAAGGTCGTCTTGAACGTGATTTCTCGCTCGGTCTATAATGGGTGTGCTCTCGGAAGAAACACAGCGAAACAGCAAACACGAACAGCTGCCAGCAGGAGGTTAAGCGAAGTGACGCTCCCCAAGTTTGCTTACTTTCAAGGCAAGATCGTTCCCTACAGTGAAGCAAAAGTTGGCGTCATGACTCATGCATTGAACTACGGCACTGGTGCCTTTGGCGGCCTGCGCGGGTATTGGAATTCGGAGCAAGAGCAGCTCTATGTATTCCGCCCTGCAGAACACTTCACCCGGCTCTTGAACTCCGCCCGGCTGCTGACGGCTGAAATGGATTACACGACCGACGATCTGACGAAGATCGCGCTCGACCTGGTCCGGAAAGAGGGCTACACCGAGGATATCTACATCCGCCCGCTGATCTACAAGGCGGACGAGATCATCGGCGTCAAGCTCCACGGCCTGCGGGATGAACTGACTGTATTCGCCATACCGTTTTCGCGCTACATCGAGAAGGACGAGGGCGCGCACGTCACGTTCTCCTCCTGGCGCCGGATCGATGACAATGCGATTCCGGCGCGCGGTAAACTCACCGGGGCCTACATCAACTCTGCTTTTATTAAGACCGACGCAGTGCGGTCCGGATTCGATGAAGCGCTGGTGCTGACGAATGAAGGACATGTCTCGGAAGGCAGCGCCATGAACTTCTTCATGCTGCGGGATGGCGTGCTGATCACGCCGCCCATCACCGACAATATCCTGGAGGGCATCACGCGTCGCTCGATTATGACCCTGGCCGAACAGGAGCTGGGCCTGCCGGTTCTGGAACGCTCGATCGATAAAACGGAAGTCTTCCTGTGCGAAGAGGCCTTCCTGACTGGAACGGCGGCGCAGGTCACAGCCGTCACGATGGTCGATCATCGGCCGATCGGGACAGGGGTCATGGGCCCGATGACTGCCAGGCTGCGCACGATCTTCGATGACGTCGTGCGCGGGCGCGTGTCGCAGTATATGGAATGGCTCGCTCCGGTTTATGTGAACGAGCCGGCGCTAAGCTTGAAATGACGGCCATTAGCGACGCCTCTGCACAAGATCGCAGACCGCGGTAATCCGACCCCGCATTTCGCCTGGATTGGCATGGAATTTCACCCTCCGCGGCCAGCTGGCCTGGCACTCAATCTGATCGCGATCATCGTGCTGCTGTCAGCGGCACTGGTTGGGCTGATCCAGATTTCCACCGCTCCGCTTTCGCTCCTGACGGTACTATGGATTTCCCTGCCGCTGGTGGGCGTCCCGCTCAGCCTGTTTCTGCTATATGAGCTTTATGGGCTCATCCGGGCCGGATACCACGTCGATCGGGACGGCCTGCGGGTGCGCTGGGGCTGGGCTGTCGAGGAACTGCCGATCAGCGACATCCTTTCGGTGAGCACCGTCAGCCGGCAGGAGAGCCTGCAGCCGTTGGGACGCCGCCTGCGATGGCCGGCGACGGCGGTCGGATCGTTCGTGCGGGAGAGCGGAACGACGCTGGATTACTTCATCGCGCTGGGCAGGGACGATCTGATAGCGGTCGAAGCAAAAAACCAAACATTGATTCTCTCCCCGGATGATCCAGTGGGCTTCGTCGAGACGTATCAGCAGGCGACCATGCTCGGATCCTTACAGCCGTTTGAGCGTGTCTCGCAGCGCCCGCGCTTTGCGGTGGTTGAACTGCTGGCAGACCCTTTGGGCCGACTGCTCCTGCTGGCTGGAATCCTCCTGCCCTTGTTCCTGCTCGGCTACCTCGCATTCCGGGTACCAGACTTGCCGTCGCAGGTCCCTTTCGGCTTCGATCCGCAGGGCGCGCCGGAAACCTTCGCCCCGCCTGGGCGGCTGCTACTCCTGCCTCTGATCGACGGGCTGTGCTGGCTTTTCAACTTCAGTTTCGGACTGTGGCTGTACCGCCAGCCAGCGCAGCGTTTCCTCTCCTATTTTCTGTGGACGGCTTCAATTGCCGTCGGGATCTTGTTCTGGGGGGCGACACTTCAACTGCTGACCGTGTGAGGGTTGTTTTGCACAGCTCTTGCGTGGTTATCCACAGGTTTCTGGTGGGTTATCCACAGTTTTACAGCATGGAGTCCACAGCTTGCTTCTGCCTGGATTGATGCTCGGTTTTCTCGTCGCCGGCACGGCCTACGCGGCCGGCGCGCTCTCTATCAGCGGCATGATCGCAGCCGGGCTGCTTGGCGGAATCACCTTCGGAATGGGTGGCTGGCGGCCTGCCGTGATCTTGATCTGGTTCTTCGTCAGTTCAAGCCTGCTAACCCGGATCTTCCAGCGGCAGAAGCGTGCTGCCAGCATGGAATACGCCAAAGGCGGAGCTCGGGATATGGCTCAGGTGCTGGCGAACGGCGGGCTCGCGGGCCTGGCTGTGGCGATCTACGCGCTGACCTCCACGCAGTTTGCACTCTATGCCTTCACCGGGGCGTTGGCTGTGGCGAATGCCGATACCTGGGCGACGGAACTGGGCGTACTTTCTCGCCGGCCGCCGCGCTTGATCACGAACGGCAAGCGGGTTTTAGCCGGAACGTCTGGAGCGGTCAGCTGGCCCGGATTGCTGGCCTCACTGGCGGGTGCGGGGACGATCGCTGCCCTGGCGGGATTTCTCTACGGTGATCCGCGGCTGGTGCCGGCTGGAATGGCGGCTGGATTCCTGGGATCTTGTCTAGACAGTTTCCTTGGCGCGTGCTGTCAGCGGGTCTATTATTGTCCAGAGTGCGCGAAGGAGACCGAGCAGCATCCCCAGCATCGATGCGGAGCGACGACTGAAGCGCTGCGCGGCTATGCCTGGCTGGAGAATGACATGGTCAATGCGCTGGCTACATTCTCCGGAGCACTTCTGACAGTCATCTTTGCCCTGCTGTCATAGAACCGCACAAGGAGTTCAACGATGGAAGGAAGGCGCGAACAGGTACGGAGGTTGTTGAAAACGTTCGGGATTCAGGCGGATGAGGCCTTGATTACCCATATGGCCCGCCTGCCCGGCGATAAAGCGCTGCGCATCCGTCTGGTGCTGGAAGACCACACGGATTACGGCGATAGCCCCCCGGAGACACCGCTGCACCTCGAGATCGAGGGGATGATCGAACCCTGATGCAGCAGGTCATTCCAGCCCGAAGCAATGCCCTTCCCTGGGATGGCTGCAGGAGGTCACCATGCCGAATGCCGATGTCCTTGGATTGATTCTCGGCGGCGGACGCGGCTCGCGTTTGTGGCCGCTGACCAAGCTGCGGGCCAAGCCGGCGGTGCCGATCGGCGGGAAGTACCGCCTGGTGGATATCCCGCTCAGCAACTGCCTGAACTCCGGCATCAACCGCATTGCAGTCCTGACCCAGTTCAACTCGGTCTCGCTTCATCGTCATATCACTCAGACCTACAACTTCGACCTCTTCCATTCGGGTTGGGTCCAGATCCTGGCGGCCGAGCAAACGCTCACCAGCCACGATTGGTACCAGGGGACAGCCGATGCGGACGTGCTCATCCTTGCGGGTGATCATCTCTACCGCATGGACTACCGAAAAATGGTCGCCCGGCATATCGAGACAAACGCCGACGTGACGGTGGCGGTCAAGCCGATCTCCCCGGCGGAAGCCGGGCGTTTCGGGATCTTGAAGCAGGACAAGCAGGGCCGAATCACGGCTTTCACCGAGAAACCGCAGGACGAATCGGTGCTGAAGGATTTCACCAGCCGTCCCGACAGGGAGCGTCCCTACCTCGGCTCGACGGGCATCTACATCTTCAAAATGGGGGTGCTGGCGGAGCTGCTTGAATCGGAACATGATGACTTCGGTGGGGATGTGCTGCCGGCAGCGATCGAATCCCATCAAGTATTTGGCTTCGATTTTGATGATTACTGGGTGGATATCGGGACCATCGAGGCGTTCTATCATGCCAATCTGGCGCTGACTGATCCCCTGCCACCTTTCAGCTTTCACGACCCAACCAGCCCAATCTACACGCGCCCGCGCTTCCTGCCCGGTTCGCGCATTTACAACGTCTGCCTGGATCGGGTTAAGCTGGCCGACGGCTGCCTTGTTGTAGGCGCCGAGATTCAGCAAGCGGTCATCGGCATCCGTAGCATCATCTCGGAGGACGTTGTCC
>JARRJK010000069.1:0-12483 GCA_037379555.1 Anaerolineales bacterium
CCTCGGCTGCCTGCAGCGCGTAGTGGTGCATCATGCCGTAGGCGAAAATCGACAGGTCGCGGCCCTCGCGGCTGACCTTCGCCTGGCCGAGCGGGACGAGGATTTCCTCGCCCTCCGGCACCTCGCCCTTGATCAGGCGGTAGCCCTTCTTCGGCTCGAAAAACAGCACCGGGTTGGGATCTCGCACGGCCGATTTAAGCAGGCCCTTGGCGTCGTACGGGCTGGAGGGGATGACCACCTTCAGGCCCGGCACGTGGGCGAAGAAGGCCTCCACCGACTGCGAGTGGTACAGCCCGCCGCCGATGCCGCCGCCGTAGGGAGCGCGGATCACCAGCGGCACGGTCCACTCGCCGTTCGAGCGGTAGCACATCTTCGCCGCCTCGTTGACGATCTGGTTGAAGGCTGGGTGGATGAAGTCAGCGAACTGGATCTCGCAGATCGGCCGCAGGCCGTACAGCGCGGCGCCTATGCCCACGCCCACGATCGACAGCTCGGCCAGCGGCGAATCGATCACCCGCTCGGGTCCATATTTGTCGAACAGGCCCATCGTGGCCCGGAACACGCCGCCGCGCGGGCCGACATCCTCGCCGACGATGAACACGCGCTCGTCGCGCGCCAGCTCCTCGTCCATCGCCTGGCGCACCCCTTCGATCAGCGTGATCTCAGCCATGGCGCACATCCTCGACATAGACCGGGTAGCTGGCGGTTTCGACCGCCGGGTAGGGCGCCGCCTCCGCCGCTTCGACCGCGGCTTCGACCTCGGCCCGGGCCTTCTCATCCAGCGCCTCGGCGTCCTTCTCGGTCAGGATCTTCTGCTCTTTCAAGACCGCTTCGAAGGCCGGCAGCGGGTCGTCCGCCTTCATCTGCTCAACCTCCTCGCGCGACCGGTACGTCCGGTCGTCGTCGTCGGAGGAATGCGGCGTCATGCGGTTCACGCGCGCTTCGATCACTGTCGGGCCTTCCCCGGCGCGCGCCCGGGCGACGGCTTCCGTCATCGCCGCGTGCATCGCCAGGGCGTCCAGCCCGTCGACGCTCACGCCCGGCAGCCCCAGGCCATCCGCCTTGCGGGCGGCCGATTCGACCGCCATCTGCAGGTGCTTGTGGACCGAGATGGCGTACACGTTGTTCTCGATCATGAAGATCACCGGCAGCTTATGGACCGCCGCCCAGTGAACGGCCTCATACCACTCACCCTGCGAGGTGGCACCCTCGCCGATCGAGGTCAGCACGACCGCATCGTCCCCTTTGAGTTTGATGCCCAGCCCGATGCCGGAAGCATGCGGCGTCTGGGTGGCGACGGGCGAGGAGTGGCTGACTACGTTAGCCTTCTTCAGGCTCCAGTGGCTGGGCATCTGGCGCGCTCCGGAGGTCGGCTCGCCCTGCTTGCCCATCAGCCCAAGCATGAAGTCGAGCGGGGTGTAGCCGAAGGCGAGCATCAACGCCAGATCGCGATAGTAGGGCACGAGCCAATCCTTACCGATCTCCAGGGCGTAGGCTGCGCCGACCTGGGCCGCCTCCTGGCCGATGCCCGAAATATGGAAGGCGATCTTGCCCTGGCGGTGCAGGATCCAGGCACGCTCGTCGGTCCGGCGGGCGAGCAGCATGGTCCAGTACATTGCCCGCAGCGTTTCCTTATCAGGCGCCATGGAACCTCCTCTGGCGGCGGGTATCGGAAATAAGAATCCCCCTGCCGGCTGTCGTGACAGTCGAGGGGGATGCATGTTTTATCCCGCGCAGGGGTTCATACCCCTGCAGGCCTAACTCGAGTTCGTTCATCCTGTGGCGAATTCCCTTCAAATTGCGCGAACGGACTAATCATAACCGAGGGGGTCCGATTTCTCAAGACTCGCTCCGCTGTGCCTGCTCTGCCGGCGGTGGTGCGCTCTCCGGCAGGCGCTCGGCGATCAGCTCGGCCACGTCGCGCACGGCTGGAGAGCCGGGTTCGGCCTTCGCGGCGTCGTTGAGCATGATCATGCAGAACGGACAGCCGGTGGCGAGCGTGCCCTGCCCGGTGGCCTTGGCCTCGGCCAAACGCTCGGCGCTGACCCGGCGCGTGCCTTCTTCCTCTTCCTTCCACATTTGCGCCCCGCCAGCCCCGCAGCAGAAAGATGTATGACCGTGACGCGCCATCTCGATCAGCTCCAGCCCGCCCGCTTGGAGCGCCTGGCGCGGCGCGTCGATCACCCCGTTCTGGCGGCCCAGGTAGCATGGGTCGTGGTAGGTGACTCCCTGCACCTCGCCCTGCAGCTCGAGTCGTCCGTCCGCCAGCAACTCGTCGATCAGCTGCGTGTGGTGAATCACCTCATAGTGCCCACCGAAATCGGGATACTCGTTCTTCAATGTATGCAGGCAGTGCGGGCAGGTCGTCACGATGCGCCCCGGGGCGACCTGGTTCAGGCGCTCGACGTTGGCGCTGGCCAGCTCGTGGAACAAGTACTCGTTGCCCGAGCGGCGGGCCGCATCACCGGTGCACTGCTCCTCCCGCCCGAGCACGGCGTACTCCACGCCGGCCGCCTGCAGCAGTCTGGCGAACGCCCGCGCCGTGCCCTGCGCCCGAGGATCGGTAGCCGGCGCGCAGCCCACCCACCACAGGAGCTCGGGGTGCGGTTGCTCGGCGACGGTCGTGATGCTCAGGCCTTCGGCCCACTCCAGGCGCTTCTCGGGCGGTACGCCCCACGGGTTGGCGGTGCGCTCCATGCCGCGGTAGGCGGCCTGCAGCTGTTCGGGGAAGGCGTTCTGCATCAGCACCAGGTGGCGGCGCAGCTCGAGGATGTCGCGCATCGGCTCGTTGGCAACCGGGCAGGCCTCGATACATGCGCCGCAGGCTGTGCAGCCCCAGATGGCCTCTTCGCTGATGGCGGCTTCGACCATCGTCTGGCTGCTGGCCTCGCCCGCTGCCAACCGGCCGCCCTCCTGGTTCAGGAAGTAGCGCTTGTTGATCTCGAGCGCTGCCGGCGATAAGACCTTGCCCGTCTGGTACGCCGGGCAGGCGTCCTGGCAGCGGTTGCACATGATGCAGGCATAGGCGTCGAGGATGCCCTTGTACGAGAGCTGTTCGAGCCGTTCGACACCGAACTCCTCGATCGACTGGTCCTCGAAATCGAGCGGATCAAGCGCCCCCATCGAGCGCCGCTCCGGCTGGAGCAGGAAGTTGATCGGCGCCATGAATAGATGCAGGTGCTTGGAATACAGGAAGTAGGGCGTGAAAGCCATGATCGTGCCGAGCGAGACCCAGAAAGCGGCGTGGCGGGCGGTCTCCAGCGCGCTGCCACTCCAGCCATTCCACATGCCGGCCACGGCCGACGCCGCCGGCCGCCAGGCGTCGCCGCCCAGGGCGCCCAGATGGAAGCTCTCGCCCAGGAAGCGCGCGCCGACGTGAACCAGGATGAAGGCGCCGACGATGGCCGAGTCGCGGGCGATACCGGCGCGAGCCTTCGGATTGAGCTGCGTTTGCTCCCGCACCTTGAGGTCGTCCGGGCGCATTCCGAAGCGCCGGATCATCAGCGCTGCCATGCCGATCAGCACCGCCACGCTGAGCAGGTCAGCCCCCAGGCGGTAGAGATCGCCGATCCGCCCGCCCCCGAAGAGCTCGAAACCGGGGATGAACGCCCCCAGCACGTCACCGATGTTGACCAGCAGGTAGTAGATGAAACCCCAGCCGACCAGGCCGTGGAACAGGCTGACGATGAAGCGACGATCAAACACCGGCGCAAAGCTGCCGGTCTTATAGATTACAGACAGCAGACGGGAGGGCACGCGCTTCCAGTTGGGTTTACCGTTGCCGCGGGCGATCGTGCGCACGATGCGCCGTGCGGCGGCAGCGGTCAGGCTGATTGATATGGCAGCAGCGACGATGAAGAGAATGCGCTCGGCGAAGGTTAGAATGGGATCTCCTCCGAAGCTTGATGGATCGCCAGGGCGAAGGTCTGGCGCAGGTTCTATATGGGAAACGCGATTGAGTCTACCACAGCCGCTGTATGGGCCGACAAAAAAACAACCGGGCGCCGCAGCGTCCCGGTTGTCGAAAGCCTCCGGCCAATTCAGGCGGCTTGCACGGACAGTGGAGTCTCCACCCGCAGCGGGATCACCTCCAGGCCCATATGTTCGCGCAGCTCAGCCAGTGCGCGCTCATAGTGGCGCAGCAGCTCCTCGTCCGATCCCTTGAAACGCCGCAGCGTCTGCCGGGCGCAGGCTGTGCAGCCGCGCATGGCGCGGTAGGAATCGGTTTCGCAGGTCAGGCAGCCATCGAGGCGGATCATCATCAGCGAGAAAGCCAGTGCCTCCGGATCATCCTCCGGCAGCTGCAGCACGCGGTCGACGAGTGCGCGAAAAGTCTCCCCGCGAGCCTGGCGCAGCCTGGCGATCACGCGGGGTGGAAACAGCAGCTCATTCTCAGCATACATAGAGGTGGGACTCCTGTGCGTTAAATGGAGACTTGCCCTGTCTTGATTGCACCATTGTAGGTTCAGCGCGAGTCGGGCTTAAAGGGTACTTTAGTACCAGTGACCGCCAGCGGTGGGGGTGATGGCGCTGCTAGGCCCCACCCTCGCCGTAGAGCTCGGCATCAGTCGGCGTGCGCCCGGTGGGGTCGTAGACGTAAACCCAGGTGCCGACATCGGCCCAATCGTAAAGCCAGTGTGCGTCGGCCGGCGAGAGGTTCACACAGCCGTGCGAGCGTGGGTAGCCATAGCCGTTGTGCCAGTAGGCGCCGTGCAAAGCCCGTGATTTGTCGAAATACAGGATCCAGGGCACATCCTCGAGGTAGTAGTAATCGGAGCGGTCGGCCGTGAAGGAACCAGACATCGGGTCGGCCTCGAGCTTCTCGTACACCTGGAACGTGCCGGGTTGTGTCCACCAGCCGTCGAGGCCGGAGGAGACCAGCGTGGCGAAGATCAGCCGGCCGGATTCATACACCGCCAGCGTCTGCTCGTAGAGGTTGATCGAGATCCAGCGGTCAGCCTCGACGCCCTCTGGCCGGGTCGGGTCAGGCGTGAGCACAGCCAGCGTGCGGTCCTCGACCCAGTCCTGCGCGCCGATGCGGTACCAGGCGCGCCCCTCGACCTCCTGGCGGTCGAAGACGTACACGAGCTGGAAGCGCTCGACGGTGCGCCCGGTTTTCGCCTGGTCGTAACCAGGGCCGGCGCGCGTCTCGTCATGCGCCAGCACCCAGGCGAAGGGCTGGGGTGTGCGCTTGAAGGCCAGCCCGCGGAAGGACGGCGCCGCAAGCCGCGCCATGCCATCGCCGCGCACGTACACACCGGGCGTGATCATGTAGGCGACGCTGTTGTTGCCCTCGTCGCGCGCGATCCACGAAAAGAAGACGAAGCCCGGCTCGACCGTGCGGTAGGGGTTCTGGTCCTTGAGCGCGTCCTGCAGGCTGGTGTAGAGCGGCGTGCCGTTCTCATTGCGCGATTGAATATAGGAGAAAGGCAGCTGCCCCAGGCTCGGGTCGAGCCGTGCCAGCGGCAGCGGATGGGCTGGGTCGAGGCCCTGTGTGGCGTATTCGAGCTGAGCAGCCCGCGCCCCGTCGCGCACGCAGCGCTGCGGCTGCTGAAGCAGCAGGCGCGGGGGGCAGATCGAGCCAGAGGCGCCGGCGCGCTCGCTCCCTGCCGCTGGCACAGCGGCATCCACCGGCACGCTGAACACTCCCAGCGCCAGCAGCGCGGCGGTCAGAAACAAGCCGCCGAACAGCGCGTACTTGAGATGCATTGTTCTCAGCATGGATCGCAGCATGCCGACATTATATCCAAATCAGCCGCCATCCGACCCAGGCCTTTATTCCCGGTTGGCGATGTCCTTCGCCGCCAGGTCGAGGAACGCAGCCACGTCCAGCGCGCCCAGGTCCTCACCCGAGCGCAGCCGTACGGCGGCCTGGCCCGCCTCCTGCTCGCGGTCGCCGAGCACCAGCATGTAGGGCACTTTCTGCAGCTGGGCGTCGCGGATCTTGGCGTTCATGCGCTCGCCGCGCCGGTCGACCTCCACCCGCAGCCCTTCGGCCCGCAGGCGCTCCGCCAGTTCGTCAGCATAGGCGATGTGCCGGTCGGCGATCGGAATCAGCACCGCCTGCACCGGCGCCAACCAGACCGGGAACGCCCCGGCGTAGTGCTCGATCAGCACGCCCATGAAACGCTCCATCGAGCCCATCAGCGCCCGGTGGATCATGTACGGCCGATGCTCCTGGCCGTCCTCGCCCACATAGGCCAGCTCGAAGCGCTCCGGCAGGTTGAAGTCGAACTGGATCGTGCTCAGCTGCCACTCGCGGCCGAGCGCGTCGCGCACCTTGAGGTCGATCTTCGGCCCGTAGAACGTGGCCTCACCCTCGTCGATCTCATAGGGGATCTTGGCCCGATCCAGCGCGGCGCGCAGCGCCTCCGTCGGCGCCTCCCAGTCCTCGGGCTTGCCGGCAAACTTCTGCTCGTTGCGCGTTGAGAGGTAGGCCTGGAAATCCTGGAACCCGAAGGCGCGCAGGATGTTAAGGCTGAAGACCAGCACACGGTCGATTTCCTCCGGCATCTGGTCTGGCCGGCAGAACAGGTGGGCATCGTCCTGCGTGAAGCCGCGCACGCGCATCAGCCCGTGCAGCACGCCGCTGCGCTCGTAGCGGTAGACCGTGCCCCACTCGGCGTAGCGGATGGGCAGGTCGCGGTAGGAGCGCATCTGGCTCTTGTAAATCTGGATGTGGAAGGGGCAGTTCATCGGCTTCAGGTAGTACTGCTGGCCTTCGATGTCGAGCGGCGCGTACATGGCGTCCTGGTACCAATCCAGGTGACCGCTCGTCTCCCACAACGCGGATTTTCCGATGTGCGGCGAGTAGACGAACTCGTAGCCGCCCTTCTGATGCTCCTCACGGCAGTAGTCCTCGGCGATCTTGCGCACCATGCCGCCCTTCGGGCTCCACAGGATCAGGCCCGGCCCGACCTCCTCGCTCGTCGTGAACAGGTCCAGCTCCTTGCCCAGCCGGCGGTGGTCGCGCTTCTGAGCCTCCTCCAGCTTCCAGAGGTAGGACTCGAGCTCCTCGCGCGACTCCCAAGCCGTGCCGTAGATGCGCTGCAGCATCGGGTTGTGCTCATCGCCGCGCCAGTAGGCCCCGGCCACGTTCAACAGCTTGATCGCGTCCGGGTTGAGCTGCTTCGTGTTCTCGACGTGCGGCCCGCGGCACAGGTCGACGAAGTCGTCCTGCTCATAGATCGAGATCTCCGGCTTCTCCTCGATCGGTTCGCCGTACTCGTCCTGGCCGCCCGCCTCCAGCCCGTCGATCAACTCCAGCTTGTAGGGCTGGTCTTTAAACAGCTTGCGCGCTTCGTCGGCCGAGATCACCTCGCGCTCGAACTCGTAGTCCCCCTGGATGATCTCGCGCATGCGCTTCTCGAGCCGCTCGAGGTCCTCCGGCGTCAGCGCCCGCGGCAGGTCGAAGTCGTAGTAGAAACCATCCTCGATCGGCGGTCCGATGGCGATCTTGGCCTCTCCCGGGAACATCTCCATCACGGCCTGCGCCATCACATGCGCCGCCGAATGGCGGATGCGGTACAGCTTCGACTCCTCGTATCGTTCCTTCTTCCCTGACGACATCACACACCTCCTTGGCGGTGTCGGTAGATAAACAAAAAGCTCCCGCCCTCTGGGGCGGGAGCTGGCTCGCGCGGTTCCACCCAGATTGACCCCGGGGGGTCATCTCTGCCGGCCGGTAACGGGGCCAAACCGTTCCCCATACTCGCCCATTCGGGCTTTCCGGTTCACGCTCACGGGTGGTTTTGGCCGGTTATCCCCGGAGAGGACTTCCAGTCGCTGATCCTCTCTCCCTGGCGGGTGTGCTCCGGTTACTCGTCCCGATCGAAGCGCGTTATCGATTGACGTGGACGAGCGATTGCATCGCCCACGAGAAACCCGGCGGCTGCGCCGCCGCGCTTGTTAGAGAATGATAGCCGTGTTGGTTGGATTCGTCAAGCATTACGGCCTCCGGCGCTGTCAATCTACGATCAGAATGCCCGGGGCAGGCGCTGGTGCTATCGATGGGAAGCATGCTGCGCTCACCTGCGCTGCAACGGCTCGCCGTGTTGCTGCGCACATCAAGCGGGAACATTTCTACGGAGAAACAAAAAGGCGGCCCTGCAGCCGCCTCACAAGCTGGTATCAAAGCCCGAGAAGCCTACTCCGGCGGCTGCTCCTCCCACGCAACCGAGGTCAGAACGGCGCCCAATTCCTTGAGGGCGACATCGACCATGCCGCCCGGTTCGACATACCAGACCGACTCATCCCACGGTGCCTGGATCACGCCGAGCTTGATCTCTCTCAAGCCCTGGCGCAGTTCCGAGATGACCGCAAATTCAAGCGCAAACAAGTCGGATTCCATGATTCCTCACTATGATTTTGCCATATATATGGGGGTTCGCACCTTACAATCCCCTAAATGTAAGGTTAAGGTGATTATAAGAAGAGCCTCAGTAGGGAGTAAGCGAATGGCTTTGCTAGCCGTCCAGCGAATCCAGCAGCTGCAGGCTGCACAGCGCCTGCTGGCTGAAGCCCGCCGGGTAACTCAGCTCGCCCGTGTAGCGGCCGTCTTGCTTTGCCAGTGAAGGGAAGAGGATGCCGCCACCGACCGGCATGTGGCTTGTCCTGCGCTTGATCTCATCCTTGAGCGGATCGGTGAACACGTAGCGCTGGCGAAATTCGGCGGCGGCATCTTTGTCCCCGGCGGCGCGGATGTTGCCGATCTCGGCCAGCAGGCGCGTCACACCCTTGCGCACCGTCGACATGTCGAATTCAAAGCGCACGCCTTCCGGCGATTCAATCCTGCGAATCATCTCCTGTTGGCTGAACCAGTGGAACATTGCGTTGCGAGCCTTGTTGTGCGCCTGCTCCGGATCGAAACGCAGGCTGCTCAGGAGAGTGCCCAGCATGACAACCAGCGAAGCATCCGCAAGCTCCCGATCGATGATGGTGTGTTGAACAAGGGTTTCAATTGCCCACAACCCGAACAGCTCGGCCCGCAGCTCCTCCAGATAGGAGTACTCCGCCTCCAGATAATCACTGGGCTGCCCCTGGCGGTGGTCGGGATCCATCGCGCCGGTGGCGTGCCCGATCTCGTGCAACGCGTAGTGCAGCAGGCTCGCCTCCGCCGCCTGGTCTAGCGAGCGCTCCCAGACGCTTTCGGTCAGCATCGCCTGCATGAATGGCGGAAAAAAGTGCTCAGCGGTCAGCAAGCTGATATTCGAGAATACATTGTTGACCGTGCCGATGTGTTCGGCTACCCACTGGTCGTTGGGCAGGCTTTGAGCCAGCACGGCTCCGGGTGAACCGATGTAATCACCCGCCCAGGCCAGGACATTGACAAAGCGCAAGCGGGGCAGTGCCCCCATGTCGACCCGGGCCCGCTTGTGCTCCCAGGGCGCCGAAGCCTCGAATTCAGGCATCAGGGCCAGGATGGCATCCGCACGCGCCTGCGCGCCTTCATCCTGAAGGTAGATACAGCCGCAGGCTGCGCCGCGCGCGTTGCGGAACCCATCGAGGTAGACCTCGAGCGCGGTGGACAGGACGAAGTCGATTGGACTCTTGTGGCGAATCCACAGCGTATCGGACAGCCGGCGGGCTTCGGTTGACCCGCTTTCCAATTCGACGATCTTGGCGTCCAGATACAGCCGGAAGTCCAGGTCCTCAGCCAGATCTCGGGCGGCACGCAGGTGCATCAGAACCGGTTTGAGCGTGTTGCGGTAACGATGCTCGTTAAGCATCAGCGAAAGCTGAGCCTCATGATCACGCACGATGCGCGAGTTCACGAGATTCCTGGTCTCGCCAAGTTGCTCCAGTTCGGCCTCGCTGATGTCATCCGGATAGAAATTGGCGGTGGGGTGAAGTGATAGGTGATCATGGAGCAGCGGCCGAAGTTCGTCCAGCTGCTGCACAAATTCCTCGCCGGCAGCCGCGGCCAGCTCCGTCAATCGGTCGGCTGGGATCGAGAGCAGCGAGTTCTTGCGCGGCAGCATCGCAAAGGGACCGTTCTGAAAATCGATCAATGTGAGGTGATTTTCGAGCAGTTGGCGCTCTTCCCCGCTGGCGGCCTCTCCCAGCGCCTGCAGCAGCTGACGCAGCGGCTGGGTGCGCCGGTCGAACTGATGTCGATAGATAGGATTGATCCCCTCGACCGCCTCGATCAAATGACCCACCAGCTGAACTTCAGATTCAGATAATCCACTCATACTTACGGATATTGGATAAATCGCAGCCCGTTCAGGCCGCTCATCCCACTGCTGATAGGGGACGTAGGTCACGTCAGGCAGACTTTTCATCGGTGATGTCCTTACCGTAACGACGAATGCGCTCATTATCGGGCTAAATCGTAAATTTGGTCAATTTGACCTATCTTCCGCATCGCTGCGTGTGGTTGGGAGGGGACCGCCCCAGGCTGCATCCGTCCTGTTGGGAACAGCCTGCCAAGACGCAGCAGCCGGTAGAGGTCGCTTTAAAACAGAAGCGTCCGGCGCTATAATCACGGACGGATCGATGTCACACAGGCGGGTCAATATGAGCAGCCCTGAGAAGCTTCCCTCCCTTAACGCCGTCGTCACGCAGAAGACCGAACTGACCCCCCGGCTGATGATCCTGCGGGTGGTCACCGACGGCTGGGACATGCCGCATTTTGAAGCGGGGCAGTACACGGTCCTCGGCCTGCCCGTCTCCGCCCCGCGCTACGCACTGTCGGTCCCGGAGATCACCGCGCCCGATCCAGACAAACTGATCCGGCGGGCGTATTCGATTGCTTCCTCCTCGCTCACCCGGGAGTTCATGGACTTCTACATCAACCTGGTCAGCAACGGCGCCCTGACGCCGCGCCTGTTCGCCCTGGAGGTTGGTGACCACCTGTGGCTCTCAGACCGGGTAGTGGGGCTGTTCACCCTGGACCAGGTTGAGCCGGGACGGCACATCGTAATGGTCGCCACGGGCACCGGCCTGGCGCCCTACATGAGCATGCTGCGCACCCATCTGCAGTGCAACAGCGAGCGCCAGATGGCGGTCCTGCACGGAGCCTACCATTCGTGGGACCTCGGGTTCCGGGACGAGCTGCTCGCCATGCAGCACCTGTGCAGCAATTTCACCTACGTGCCCACGATCGACCAACCGCAGGACGAGCCGGTCACCTGGCATGGACACACCGGATGGGTGCAGGATCTGTGGCGCAAGGGGGTCGTCGCCGATGCCTGGGGCTTCCCCCCGTCTCCGCAGAACTGCGACGTCTTTCTGTGCGGGAACCCGGGCATGATCGCGGAGATGATGGAGGTCCTGGAAGGCCAGGGCTACCAGGAACATACCAGCCGCCAGGCAGGGCAGGTCCACGTCGAACGGTTCTAAAGTCCGATTCTCCCTCCCGGGTCCCGCCCCGGGGAGGGATCTGCAGCCAGCATATCGAACGGCAGGCTCAGATTTCGCGCAGTCCGGGCAATGAGTGGAGCGGTCAGATCGAAGCTTGCTGGCCGAATCAAAAGAGGCGTGAGCCTGTCACGCCTCTTATTGCTGTGGGCGGTATTGGACTCGAACCAACGACCTTTGCGATGTCAACGCAACGCTCTAACCAACTGAGCTAACCGCCCCTGGAGCTTAGATTATACAGAGCCGGGATCGATTTTACAATGGTCGGCCCGGATTCAGCCGGCGTAGCTCCAGCCGAGATCGGTCAGCTTGAGCGACTCCTCCGGCTCGCCCTGCGTGAACACCTGCGCGCCGACCACCTCGCCTACGACGATATCGTGATCGCCGCCGATGTCCACGATCTGCTGCACGCGGCATTCGATCACCGCCGCCGCGCCCTGCATGACCGGGCTGCCGGTCTCGGGTCCGGGCTCAAAACTGGCTTCCTTCATCTTCTCCGGGCTCTTGGCGCGGCTCTTGGTGAAGGGCTTGATCTTCTCGACGTCTTCGGCCCGCAATATATTGATCGCGAACGTGCCGCCCTCTTCGATCAGCCCGTGAGTGTAGGCCGTCTTCTGCAGCCCCAGCGCCACCAGGCGCGGCTCAACGCCGACCTGCGTCAACCAGTTGGCCCCCATCGCGTTCGTGTCTCCACCGCTGCGCGAAGCGATCAAGTAGAAACCGTAGGGCATCATTTTCAGTGCGTCTTTGATCGGATCGTCCGACATTGGGTACCCTCCTGCTCGCAAACGGTAGCTGAATTCTACCGGCAGGGTGTTAATAATGCATAAGCCGCTGCCCCGTTAGCCTCTCAAACCGACCCGCGCTACACTTGCACGCTGCGACCTGGAGGGTAGAACCATGGACAGTTCCGATCCGCTCGCCATGCTCGAAGGGATGCTGAAGCCGTGGCACGCGTCACTGGCCGATCCCGCTGCGGCGCAGGAAACCGTGCTGTCGGGCTTGCTGCCGCGCTACGCGCGCACGCGCTATGGCCGGGAGCACAACGCCGGCCGGGTGAACGACGTGCAGAGCTTCCGGGCGAACTTCCCGGTCGTGACCTACGACGAGATCAAGCCCAGC
>JARRJK010000070.1:0-23171 GCA_037379555.1 Anaerolineales bacterium
GACCTCGAGTACAGTTCACACTTCAGGAGGATCGAAATCTATGGAACCGCGCAACGTGCCGGGCGAGAAAGCCCGTGCCTACCTCGCTCGAGACCGCGCCGTGGTCTCGCCATCCTACCCGCGCGCCTACCCGTTCATGATGGATCACGGCCTGGGCTCGGAAGTCTGGGATGTGGACGGCAACCGCTATGTTGACTTCGCAGCAGGAATCGCCGTGAACTCGACCGGGCATTCCCACCCGAAGGTGGTCGAAGCGATCAAGGATCAGGCAGAACGCTTCATCCATATCTCCTCCGACTTCTATCACCCGGTGTGGATCGAGTTCTCGGAGAAGCTCGCGAAAACCGCGCCATTTCATGAACCAGCAAGGATTTTTCTTGGAAACTCCGGCACGGAGGCCGTCGAAGCTGCCATTAAACTGGCACGTTACCATACCGGAAGGCAGCAGTTCATCGGTTTCTACGGTGGCTTTCACGGGCGCACGATGGGATCGCTCTCGTTCACCGCGAGCAAGAACCTCTACCGGCACCGCTTCCTGCCGCTGATGGCTGGCGTGACTCACGTGCCCTACCCGGATGAATACCGCCCAGTACTCATCCAGCGCGGCAAGGATTATGGCGAGACCATCGTGCGATATATCGAGGAGGTCGTGCTGAACCGAGCGGTTCCACCCGAGGATACAGCCGGGATCTTGATCGAGCCGATCCTTGGCGAAGGTGGATACGTCGTCCCCCCTCCCAGCTTCTTCCCGGCCTTGCGCGCGCTGTGTGACAAATACGGGATCATGCTGATCGTCGATGAGGTCCAATCAGGCGTGGGCCGCACCGGCAAATGGTGGGCGATCGAACACTGGGGGGTCGAACCAGACATCGTGACCTTCGCCAAGGGCATCGCCTCCGGCGTGCCCATGGGCGGGATCCTTGCTCGTCAGAGCGTCATGGATTGGCCCACCGGAGCGCATGGCAACACCTTCGGTGGAAATCCGATTGCCTGCCGCGCAGGCATTGTTACGCTGGATCTAATCGCCAACGGCATGATGCAGAACGCCGCTGAAATGGGCGAATACATGCTCGATGCACTGCAGGAGATCCAGGTCCGGCACGCAAACATCGGGCAGGTGCGCGGCAAGGGCTTGATGATCGGCCTTGAGCTAGTCAAGGATCACGATTCGAAAGAACCAGCCAAGCAGCTCCGTGACCGCGTGATTCAGTCAGGTTTCGAACGCGGCCTCATCACGCTGGGCAGCGGCCAGAGCGCGATTCGCTTCGCCCCGCCGCTGAACATCACTCGCGAGCTGATTGATGAAGGGTTGGGCATCTTCGAAGCAGCCCTGACAGACGCAGAAACCAAGCGCTAGACCAGGCCCATGCTGCCCGATTTTCGCGTCCGCCAGCGTGATTACCTGCTTGAGATCAACCGGGCGATCACCGAAGAGCTCGATTTGCAGCGCGTGCTGGACCGCATTGTCCGTGTCTCAGCCGAACTGCTGGGAGCAAGCGCCAGCCTGATCGCACTGCGCGGCGAACCGGGCGGATGGCGTATCGCATCCGCCTATGGAATTCACCGTGACTTCCTCAAAAATCTGCAACCCCTGTTAAGCGACATTCCCGACCACAACGACCCGGCTCGCTTCGAAATCCCTGAGGTGAACCGCCGTCTGCAGCGCATCACGCAATCTGCGACGATGGGCTTGCTGACAGGCGTCGGTTTGCCAATGATCGCCCAGGGCGAGGTAGTCGGAGTGATCTTCGTCTTCCGTGCCTACCGAGGGCGTTTCTCAGCCGAAGACCGCAACCTGCTCCAATCGTTCGCTTCACAGGCCGCAATCGCAGCGCATAACGCCAGGCTTTTCACGGCGGTCAATCAGCAGCGCCAGAACCTGGATGCGGTGCTTGAATCGGCGGCGGACGGCATCCTGATCCTCGATCCGAGTTTCACCATCCAGCGCTTCAACCGTGCATGTGCGCGCATCACAGGGTATCAACCCGATGATGTCATCGGAAAACCGCACAGCTCGATCATCCGCTGGCTGCGCCGTGAATCCGGTATGTCGCTCGAAGAAGCCGAGGCGGAAGGCTGGCCGCACACTCCTCAAACGGCCCTGTACGTAGAAGGCGACTTGCTCACCAAGTCCGGTGGAGCGATCAGCGTCGGCATAACCTACGCGCCGGCGCTTTCCGACGACGGCACGCTTCTGAGCATCGTCGCTACTCTGCGCGATATCACCAAGTTCCGCGAAGCTGAAGAGTTGAAGAGCACCTTTATCTCGATCATCAGCCATGAATTGCGCACGCCGGTGGCGCTGATTAAGGGCTACGTCGGCACACTGCGGCGGGAAGACGCAGAATGGGATCGCGAGATCGTCGACGACAGCCTGGAGGTGATTGAGGAGGAGACCGATCGACTCACGGCGTTGATCGATGACCTGCTGGATGCGTCCCGCCTCCAAGCCGGAGCGCTCTCACTCAACCTATCCGAGGTTGCGCTGGACAATCTGGCCAAACGCATGGCTGCTCGCTTTGCGACACAATCCGAGATCCATCAGTTCGAAGTGGATTTTCCAGAGGACTTCCCGGTTGTCAGGGCGGATGAAAACCGTTTGGTGCAGGTGATCAGCAATCTGCTGTCCAACGCCGTCAAGTACTCTCCTGAAGGAGGCCCTATCACGATCAGCGGCCGCTACAAAAAGGATGAGATCCAGATCTGCATCAAAGACGAAGGTCCGGGGATCGCGCTCGAGGACGTACCGCGCATCTTTAAGCTCTTCTACCGGTCGAATGAAGCCGCTCGCAGAACCAAAGGCGCCGGGCTCGGCTTGTTCCTGGCGAAAGCCGTCGTCGAGGCGCACGGCGGCCGAATCTGGGTCGATGACCGGGTTACGAAGGGCGCCCGGATTTGCTTCTCACTGCCCCGTATCGAAAATCAGAAAGGGAATTAACATCATATGGTCTCAAATGCAGCACAAATCACCTGCCCGAACTGCGGTGCCCCGATCCAGGCCCGCATCCGGCAACTCATCGATGTCGGTCAGGATCCGTCGCTCAAAGGCCGGCTGCTCTCGGGTTCTCTCAATCACGTCCGCTGCAGCGTCTGCGGATTCGACGGCACCATCGCCACCCCGCTTGTCTACCATGATCCTGAGCATGAACTCCTGCTGACCTATATTCCCGTCGAGGTCAATCTGAAGAAGGATGAACAGGAGCGGCTGATCGGGCAGCTGATTAACCGGGTAATGGACCAGCTGCCTCCCGAGCAGCGCAAAGCCTATCTGCTGCAGCCGCAGTCCGTGCTGACCATGCAGGGCCTTGTCGACCGGGTACTGGAAGAGGAGGGGATCTCGAAGGAGGAGATCGAAGCGCAGCAGGAGAAGATGCGCCTGTTCGAGGAACTGCTGCAGGTGCCGGAGGACGGCGTCGCTCAATTCGCCAAAGAGCATGACGAGGAATTGGATGCGGCTTTTTTCCAACTTGTCAGCCTCACTCTCCAGGCTACGCGCGATCCGCGAGCACAGGAAGCGATGGCTGGGCGTCTGCAAACGCTGCTCGAGGAGACGAGCTTCGGCAAACGGTTGCAGGCTCAGGAACAGGAGATCCAGGCGGCAACCGAAAGCCTGCGCTCAATTTCCGATGATGGTTTGACACGCGAGTCGCTGCTCGACCTTTTCGTCGAGGCGCCGAACGACGACCGCGTGACGGCCCTTACAAACCTGACACGGCCAGCGCTCGACTATGAATTCTTCGAATTGCTCTCGCGTAAGATCGAAACGGCAGAGGGAGATGAAAAGGAGCACCTGGAGAACCTACGCGCACACATACTCCAGGTGACGGAAGAGATCGACAGCATCCAGCAGGCTCGCGCAGCGCAATCGGCTTCCCTGTTGAAAACCCTGCTGGAGTCGGACAACCCGGAGCAGGCAGTGCAGCAGGCACTGCCATTGATCGACGAACTGTTTCTGGGAACCCTGGAAGCCAATTTACGTGGCGCCCGCGAGCGCGGTGATGACGAGCTGCTGCAGCGCCTTGAGACGATCAATGACATCATCCAGGAACGAATCAAAGCCTCGCTGCCGGCCGGCTTGCAGCTCGCTCAGGAGCTGCTTTCGCTCCCTGCGCAGGAAGAGCGTATGGCGATGCTTGAAGAGAAGAAAGAGCAGATCGACGACGATCTGTTGAATACACTTATGGGGAGCATCCAGCGATTGGTGCAATCCGATCAAGCGAAGGATGCCGAGGAACTGCGGGCGCTCTACAAGCAAGCACTGAAACTGAAAATGAAGGCTTCAATGGGCACTTCGTAAGCGATACAGCATTCAAGGTTTCGGCATCAAGCCAGCAGGGATCTGGCGGGGTCCTGTATGGCTTTCAGCTCACCTGAAGCAGGAATCCCTTGAGGTATTGGCTCTCTGGAAAGGCAAGCCCCACTGGATGGTCCGCACCTTGATGAAACCAATGGACGATCGAAGCCTGTACACCAGCGTCGAGTGCCGCATCTGCGACGATCTTCTGGAATAACTCAGCGCTCACCCCTCCTGAACACGAGAAAGTGGCCAGGAACCCGCCCGGTCTTAGGAGCTTAAGCGCAAGCAAGTTGATGTCCTTGTAAGCGCGTGATGCACGCCCGACCTGAGAGGTCGTGGCTGCGAATTTCGGGGGGTCGAGGAAGATCGTGTTGAATGCCTCGCCCCTGTCCCGCAAGCCCCGCAGCGCGCTGAACACATCGTCTTCGACGGGCGTGAAACGATCGGTCTCATAACCATTCAAGCGCAAATTGCTCTCAGCTGTTTCCAGGGCAGGCCCTGAGCTATCGATCGCAGTGACATGCTCGGCGCCTGCCGCAAGGCTTACCATGCTGAATGCCCCGGTATAGCTGAAGGCATCCAATACCTTTGGCCCTGGATCCAGGTGCTCCAGCCAGGCGCGGTTTTCCTTCTGATCAAGGTAGAAACCGGTCTTGTGACCGGCATGGTAATCTACGAAATAGCGCAGCTTCCCTTCGTAGATTTCGACAACTTGTCCGCCGTCCTCCCCAAAGAGAGCCTCTGTTCTTGGCTCAAGGCCCTCCAGCTGGCGGACGTCGAGGTCAGAACGCTCGTAGATCAAGCGGCTGCCTGGTTGGTCCACCAGCACATCCACGAGCAGGTCGCGAATCGTCTCCGCCCATGCTGTATGCAATTGAACCACGCGCACATCGTCGTAGCGGTCAATGATCAGCCCCGGCAAGCCATCCGATTCAGAGAAAACCTCGCGCCATGCGTTCGATGGATAAGCGTTTTGCAATGATTCTCGGGCTTTGATAGCTGCGAGGATCCGTTTACGGATGAGATCAGCGCCGACGTGAACGTCTCGGTCCCAGCCGAGGACGCGTGCCCGAATCTGGGAAACCGGTGAATACGCGGCGAAAGCCAACCATTCACCTGATGAAGATACGACCTCAACGATCTCCCCCAACCCCGGGTCGCCCCGAACGGTCTGGATCGCTCCCGAGAAAATCCAGGGGTGCCTTCGCCGCAGAGGCCGCTCACGTCCGGGCTTCAATTGGATGCTGTTCATCTTGTTCGGACTTCAGTCTTTGTGAGGTTCACGCTGATCGATCCGGTCCACTCCCGATCAGCTTTCGGAGATTCTCTTCGTCGATGATCGCCACATCGAGTTCCTGCGCTTTCCGCAGCTTGGATCCAGGGGATTCACCGAGCACAAGATAATCTGTCTTGCTACTCACGCTGCCGGTCGCTTTGCCACCATGACGTTCGATGGCCTCCTTCGCTTCCTCGCGCGACCAGGTTGGAAGCGTGCCGGTAATCACGAACGTCAAACCCGCTAGCGTTTGCGGCACCTGTGGTTTCTGAGCATGATCCTCCTCCGGCCACACACCGGACGCCTTCAGTTTCTCCAGCAGTTTTTGGTTTGCGGGCGTGTGCATCCAATCGACAATTGTGGTGGCTACAACAGGCCCGATCCCCTCAACCTGTTCTAACTGCTCCAATGTCGCATTCGATAGCTGCTCGAGGCTTCCGAATTCGCGCGCCAGATCGCCGGCCACCGTCTCGCCCACGGTACGGATCCCCAGGCCATTGATCAGTCTTGGAAGCGGTTGAGCCTTGGAGGCAGCGATCGATTCGATCAGGTTCTCAGCCCGTTTCTCGCCGAAACCATCCAACTCGAGCAGATCATCCGGCTTCAGGATGTAAAGGTCGGCCACATCTCCAATCACCCTGTCGGCGATCAGCTGCTCGGCGACGCGTATCCCCAAACCCTCGATGTCCATCGCCCCTCGGGAGGCGAAGTGCTCGACATTCCTCACGAGTTGGGCCGGGCAGGATGCGTTGACGCAGTAGACGGCGACCTCTTCTTCATTCCGCTCTAGAGGTTCACCACAGGAGGGGCAATGATCGGGCAGTTGGTAAGGCTCCACCCCTTTGGGCCGGGCTTCAAGGCAATGTCGCCTGCCGGACGGTGACCCCGCCCACTTCGACCGGGTCAAGAATCGCATACGGCGTGATCACGCCGGTTCGGCCGACATTAAGCCCGATATCCACCAGGTCGGTTGTGACCACCTGCGCCGGGAATTTGTAGGCCAGCGCGCCACGCGGGTCCTTGCCGACCACTCCCAGGCTATCCTGCAGCTCGAGGTCATTCAGCTTGACGACGATGCCGTCGGCTTCATAGGGCAGTTCATCCCTGCGACTCACCCATCGTTTGTGGGCTGCCAGCACCCCCTCAATATCCTTCTCCAGACTCACGCCCTCAGCGACCGGAAAGCCGAGTGAGCGGAGGTATTGCAAGGTTTCCCATTGCGTGCCGGGAAGGTCGCCTTCCCCCTCCACGATGGCATAACAAAGCAGCCGGATCGGGCGGTCAGCAGTGAGCGAGGGATCGAGCTGACGGAGCGCGCCCGCAGCGGTATTACGTGGATTGACATAGGTGCGTTCACCCGCCTCTTCGAGGCGCCGGTTCAATGCTTCGAAGTCGTCCAGGTAGATGATTGCTTCGCCACGCACAACCAGCCTCGGCGGGGCAGCAGGGCCCGTGTTCGCAACGGGTATGCGCAGCGGCAGGCTGCGGACTGTCCGTAAATTGGACGTAATGTCCTCGCCCACCTCCCCGTCGCCACGTGTCGCGCCCTGGCTGAAGACGCCGTTTTCGTAATGCAGGACAACCGTCAACCCATCGAGTTTGGGTTCAACGACGAGATTCGTTCATACCACGCGACCAGCTCTTCGTCGTTATATGCGTTTGCCAGGCTGAGTATCGGGGCTGGATGCGGTACTCTCACAAACCCTTCGGCAGGGGCTATCCCTGCGCGCTGTGTCGGAGAGTCGGGCGTGATCAACTCCGGGTGTTCGGCCTCGATCGACTGGAGTTCGCGCAGCAGTTGATCGTATTCGTAATCGCTGACCACTGGATCATTGAGCACGTAATAGCGGTAGTTATGTCTTCGGAGTTCTTCCTGAAGACTTCTTGCTCGCTGCTCGATCTCTGTCTTATTCATCCATCGCCCCTTCCGGCAAAGGGTCAGACAGCCCCGGCTGCCCTCGCTCTGGCTGGCATGACCTCCGGCCAGAGCGGGACGAACATCATCCACTCATCCGGGCGTTCGCTAATGTAGTCTTCGAGAACTGAGAGAATGCGTCTGGCCAGCAGGAGCGTATCCCCATGATCATCGCCGGTGCGTTCGGGGACGAGGATGCGGGGACCGGTCACGTGATACTTCCCGGGGCTCTTCTTCTGGACAACACCTGTGATCACATGCGCGTTGGTGCGGATCGCAAGGCGAGCATGTCCGATCGGGAGTATCGTTCCCCGATCGAAGAATGTCATGGGCACCCCGCCGACGTCCGGTCGATCCACTGCCGTCAGCACAAAGCCCGCATTCTTCAAGTTCTCGATCGCCCTCCGCAGCGCACTGGTCGAGACAGGAGTCAGGTCGATGCCTAAGCGCTCCCTGAAGATGTTATCCGTTTTATAGCTTCCCTCCACCCTGGCGTACGAAAGAGCCTGGATCGGGAGCTTGCGCTTGGCCATCATCATGACGAACATATTGAAACTGCTCATGTGCGCCCCAGCGAAAACCACTCCATGACCCTGCTTACTTGATTGGAGCGCATCTGAAATCATATGAGGGTCAACCGTGCAGTAGGTCTGCTCGAAATCGTCCTGGTTCGAAAGAGCCCTGAACCAGTCCACATACCCCCTTGCGGCGTTGCTCAACACACGGAAAACGACGCCATCCAGGTCTGGTGAATCATATTCCAACCCACGCGCGACGGCTTGATTTGAGCGGACCGCCTGATACAGGCCAGACATCTTTTTCGAAGCGAGAATCGATGCGATCCTGTCACCGACCCAGTATGCCCATTTCCTGGGAAGCACCTTTCCCAGGAACAATCCGGTCCACGGTCCGAGCTGGCTGTTTATGAAGTCGTTGAGGAGCATTGTCGTCAGTCCGATCGTGGACCGGGCAGTGAACCCGCCCGTCCAGGTAAATTATGGCTATACGCAGCTTATTTCGCAAGCCGCCTGCGCTCACGAGCGACCGCCCATAGCAGCGCCAGAAATTTCAGTGTATCGCGAATCGGATGGAAGTAGCTTTCTTTGTCCACATCATAGATGGTGTCGATATCTACCCAGCCGATCCGAAAACCATGATCGATCGCTTGTACCACCGCCTCGACCTCGAGCTCGAAGCCATGACGGGTCAGGTTCAACGCCTGAAGCAGCGTACGGCTGTATAGCCGGTATCCGCTCTGATTGTCAAACACCGGCGTCCGTAGCACACGCGTGAGCATCCAGGAACCAATGGCGTTCGCGGTCGACCGCGGGAACGGCATGCGCCGGAAGTTGCGGCGGCCGATGATCAGCTCTCCAGCCCCAGCCCGGAACGCAGCGATGAATTTGCCCGCCTCACACGGATCATGCTGGCCATCTGCGTCAAGTGTCAGAACGGCTTCATAGTCGTGCGCCAGCGCCCACTCGAATCCCGTCATGAGCGCCACGCCCTTCCCTTGATTCCGCGAATGGCGAATAACTTCTGCTTTGAGCGATTCGGCCACCAGGGCAGTGCCATCCTCCGACCCATCATCAACGACGAGAATCGGGAACCTCTCCTGCAGCGGCTTGATGACCGCTCCGATCCGGCCGGCCTCGTTCCAGGCGGGGATTAAAACCAGCACCCCCGGATCCACCATCATCTGCTCCTCTTGACTGTCATTGAATGCGCTCAGACAGCCAGCCATCACCTCAATGTCAGGCGCACGCCACTCAACCATTCTAATCTAGCGCAAGACGGGGTCAAGCCGGAACAAGCAGCCGAAGTACGGCTGCTTGTTGACGCCGTAAATCAGACTGGTATTGGTGAATTTCATCCATTGGCTTGGCGGACTGGATTTGCTACACTGGCTGAGGACTTCGAGCGCCTGATTATGGAGGCAACATGAAAGCTGGACGGTTGATCGCATACATCGCTGCGGCGATACTCATCTTCTTTGGTGTGCTCTTCATCTGGGCGACATTCAGCCCACAGGGCAAACCGGGTTGGCTGCTAGTCGGCGTAATCAGCGTCGGCGCCGGCTTTGTCCTGCTCTGGCTTGCCGGCCGTATGGCGCGCACTGAGAAAACGGAGATTGTCCAGAAGATCGACCTTTCCGGGGATATCAACCTCGAATCACTCACTTGCAGGAACTGCGGCGGCGCGCTGAGCTCGAAGGACATCACAATGGTCGCCGGCGCACCGGTTGTGAACTGCCCTTACTGCGGCACGTCCTACCAGCTGGCTGAAGAGCCGAAATGGTGAGACGTCAGCTGCGCCAGCATCCACGGAGGAGGTGACATGAACTCGCCCCTGCGCAGGATCAGCATTTATAACAGCGATGAGCACCGGCGGCAGGATCGCACCTCTCGATCGAGCCTCCGGACAGCTGTCGCCTCGATACTGCTCAGTCTGCTGCTGCTGTTCATCGCCGTCTTCACGGCCTACAGCCAGAGCTATTCCTTCAGCATCGATCAGGAAACGGTCGATGTCTACCTGCAGTCAGACGGCACCATGTCGCTGCTCTACCGCATCCAGTTCAGCAACGATCCGTCCGCTCCCCCCATCGAGTTTGTCGATATCGGCATGCCATCCCCGGCCTACGACCTCTCGCAAATGGCGGCTTCCGTGGACAATATCGGTATCAGCCATATCGCAAATTCGGAGTACATCGATCAGGGGATTGAACTTGGGCTTGGCTCGAACGCCATCCAACCGGGCCAGACGGCCACGGTGGTCCTGCAGGCTGCGAATATTCGCGATATCCTCTACGAGGACACACAGGGCGACAATTACGCCAGTGTGAATTTTGCCCCGAACTTCTTCGATTCAAGCCTTGTCCACGGGCAGACGGATCTCACGGTCCGTTTTCATCTCCCACCCGGCGTGCAACCGGATGAACCGCGCTGGCACGAATCTCCCGGTGGCTGGCCGGACTCTGCCCCTGCGACCTACCTCGATAATGACCAGCGCGTCGTTTACGAATGGCACAACGCCAACGCCAGCCCGTCGAGGGAATATCAATTCGGCGCTTCCTTCCCGCAAAGCTACGTTCCCGCCGATGCAATCGTGACCCCCGGGCGGGTCTCCTTTAATAGCGATGCGCTTTTCAGCATCTGCTGTTTCGGCGGCGTCTTCGGGGCGATCGCGCTCTTCGTCTTCATCGGCATCTACTCCAGCCGCCGTCGTAAGCTGAACTACCTGCCACCCAAGATCTCGATTGAAGGCCACGGCATCAAGCGCGGCTTGACCGCGATTGAGGCTGCCGTTCTGCTCGAGACGCCACTCGATCGGGTTCTGACCATGATCCTGTTTTCCACGATCAAGAAGGGCGCAGCCAAGGTCGTCTCCGAGGAACCACTTAAAGTGGAGCGGCTCGATTCGAGCGCTGAACTACGCGATTACGAGAAAAAGTTTCTCGAAGCCATGATCGACAAACCGGAGAACAAACGCCGCAGCGCGCTGCAGGATGTGATGATCAGCGTGGTCAAATCCGTTCAGAAGAAAATGAAGGGTTTCAGCCTGCGTGAAACGCGTGATTATTACAAAGCGATCATGAAGAAAGCCTGGCAGCAGATCGAACAGGCTGAGACGCCGGAGGTTAAATCCGAACGCTACGCGGAGGGCCTGGAATGGACCATGCTCGATCGGGATTTCGACGACCGCACGCGGCGTGTGTTCCGCACCGGTCCGGTGTACCTTCCGCCCTGGTGGTGGTACTACCGGCCCTCAACCCCCGTCGCACGGCCTGCAACGGTATCTACGGCTCCCTCCGTGGGCGGCGGAAGAACGACAATCCAGATGCCCACATTGCCTGGTTCTGATTTCGCTGCTTCGATCGTGAACGGCGTGCAAAACACAGCATCCAAACTGGTATCAAATGTCGTCGGGTTCACCAACGGCGTCACCAAGACGACCAATCCTCCGCCACCGCCCTCGAAGTCGAGCGGCTGGTCAGGCGGTGGCAGGAGCGGGGGTTGCGCTTGCGCTTGCGCCTGTGCCTGTGCCGGTTGTGCATGCGCCTGTGCGGGAGGCGGCCGGTGAGGCTCCCGTTCCGGCAACACGAGCATCCACAGCGTCCCACCTCAGGGCTGCATGCTTACCAGGTGACGCAGGACGGCGGCCGGGCGCGCGTGCACCTGCGGGTCGAAGAAGACGGACAGGGGCTGCTGCTGGTCAACGCCAACAGCTCGTTCCACCTCAATCCCACTGCAGCGCTACTGGCCTGGATGCACCTGGAAGGTTTCTCGCGCGAACGGGCTATCAGCCATCTGCGGGCGATCTTCAAGATCTCAGCCCGGGATGCAGAACGAGATGTGACCGAGACCTGGCTTCAGCTCGAAAACCTGCTCTCACCGGATGGAGCTTGTCCCATCCATGACCTGGCGTTCGATATCGTCCCACCTTTTTCGCAGGTTCCGTCAGCACCCTACCGCATGGATCTGGCGTTGACCTATCGCTGTAACGACAACTGTGCCCACTGCTACAACGCCCGCTCCCGAGACTTTCCGGAATTGGATACGGCATCCTGGATGAATATTCTCGACCAGCTGTGGCACATCGGCATCCCCCACATCTGTTTTACCGGCGGCGAGGCAACCCTGCGCAGAGACCTGCCGGAGCTGATCCGGCACGCCGAGGAGTTAGGCCAAATCACCGGTTTGCTGAGCAACGGCCGCCGGTTGCATGACCCCCACTACGTCGCCCAATTGACCGAAGCCGGCCTCGATCATGTCCAGATCACGCTCGAATCAGCCGTGGAGAGTACGCACGACCGGATGGTTGCCGCTCCCGGTGCATGGCGCCAAACGGTGGGCGGGATCCGCAACGCGCTTGAAGCCGGGCTGTTCGTCATGACAAACACCACCCTGCTCCAGGCCAATGCGCATGAGATTTGCCAGACGATCGATGCGCTGGCCGAGATGGGCGTTCCCACTATCGGGATCAACGCGCTGATCTACGCTGGAAAAGGTGCAACCGTCGGCACCGGGATTCCGGAAGCAGAGCTCGAACCGATCTTGATTGAGGTCAGGGAGCGCACCCTGATGCACGGTCAGCGGTTGATCTGGTACACGCCAACTCAGTACTGCCATTTCGATCCTATGCAACTCGAGCTTGGCGTCAAAGGTTGTACAGCGGCAGCTTACAATATGTGCGTTGAGCCAGATGGCGGCGTGATACCCTGCCAGTCTTACTACCAGACTCTGGGAAACTTGCTGAGCGATCCGTGGGATTCGATCTGGAACCATGAGCTTGCGTGCTGGCTGCGTGAGAAGCGCTACGTTCCGCAAGCCTGCCATGAATGCAGTGTGCTTGCAGAATGCGGCGGGGGCTGCCCATTGACGCTCGCGCAGCAAGCTGATGGACATGCTCCTAACCCGCTGCTTGCACTGCCTCTGGAAAATGCCAGCTCGGGAGGTTTGTGAGATGGACGCCATTCTTGACCGGATTTTCGGTAAGCCCGATATCCCCGAAGCCCCTGCGCCCGGTATCTACCACCGGATGCTGACTGAAGGGTTGGAATCCCCACACCGTTTCCATCTGCGCATCGAAAACGATGGATCGGGTGTGCTTATCGTGGATGCAGCAATCGTCCTGCACCTTAATCCGACCGCTACCGAACACGCCTACTACATGATCCAGGGAAAAGACGAACGGAGTGCAGCCGAGCAGCTGGCAGCCCGTTACCGCGTCAGCCCAACGAGAGCCCGGCAGGATCAGCGCGAACTGCGTGAGAAGATCCTGGCGCTAGCCTCGACGCCTGACCTCGATCCGGTGCTCTTCCTGGACATGGAACGCACGGATCCGGATAAGGTAACACCCAGCGCGCCTTACCGGCTCGACTGCGCTTTAACCTACAGGCTGGACGAGAGCGGTAAATTTGATCCGCTGGCCCGCGCCCGGGTCGACGTCGAGCTATCGCGAACTGAGTGGCAAGCGATCCTGAAAAAAGCCTGGGAGGCTGGCATCCCCCACGCAACCTTCACCGGCGGAGAACCCACGCTGAGGGACGATCTGCCGGAGTTGATCAATACGGCTGAGCAGCTTGGTCAGGTGACCGGATTGCTCACCGATGGCAAACGACTATCAGTCAAGGCATATCTCGATAAGCTTGACCAGGCGGGACTCGATCACATTCTGATCGTTTATAACCCCGACGATGCCCGATGCGAGGCAGGCCTCAAGAACGCCCTCGCTACCGAGATCTTCACAGCAGTCCACCTGCTGATCGAAGATAAACAAGGCTTAGGCGAACAGCTCTGGTCCCATCTTGAAGAGTCGGGGGTGAGCGCGATCTCGCTTTCATCCGCAGGAGATGCACCAGATCTCGCACAGGCCTTGGCTGAAGCCCGGGATGAGGCTGCCAGCCGGGGATTTGATCTCATCTGGGATCTACCTGCCCCCTACTCCGCGAACAACCCGATTTCCAATGAGCTCGAATCTCCCCCATCGGGAGCCGGGCGCTCCTGGCTGTATATTGAGCCAGATGGCGATGTGCTCCCATCCCAGGGTGTCAACAGGATTCTGGGGAACATGCTTCGTGACCCCTGGGAGCAGATCTGGTCGCATGCCACGGGCGGATAAATCAACTCAGCGCACGACGGGAACGCGGGACGATGACGACCCCAGAAGTGGGAATCCAGCAGAAGCATCGACGCTACGTTGAGCAGGCCGTCTGGACCTCTGCATCGAGATCTCGCCTGCTTGAGCTCGCAGGGTTAGAACCCGGATGCTACATCCTCGAGGTCGGATCCGGCACCGGGGCAATCTGCTCCAGCATCGCCAGTAGTTATGACTACCACACCTTCGGCCTCGACCTCGACCCTGAGGCAACCCGGTTCGCATGCAGCATAGACCCTATCACGCACTATCTTGTCGGCGATGGGTATCACCTGCCTTTCCCGTCATGCGTATTCGACGCCGTCTTCTGTCACTTCCTGCTGCTCTGGCTGGATAAACCCCTGGACATGCTTGAAGAGATGTTCAGGCTCCTGCGCCCGGGCGGCTGCCTGATAGCCTTCGCCGAGCCCGACTACGGCGGACGACTCGACTACCCACCCGAACTGGCCAGATTAGGGAAAATGCAGATCGACGCGCTTGCAGAGGCAGGTGCCGACCCGCTCATCGGAAGGCGCCTGCGTGCGTTGTTCATTGAAGCCGGATCCAGCGAAGTGTTCAGCGGAGTCCTGGGGGCTGAGTGGACGGCTTCCACATTGAGAGATACCCTGGATTCGGAGCGCGATACCTTGCGGCAGGATCTGTCGGGCCTTCGATCCTCAAAGCGAATCACGGATTTGCTCAATGCGGGTCTGACAGACTCTGCCGATAAACAAACGCTCTTCGTTCCCACATTCTTCGCTCTCGGGTTTGCTTAATAAATCCCTTAAAAATTCAATGCCTGGTTCAGGAACGATCCGATTTCGTGGTGTATCCGGTTGGACAGACGGGACGAAACTAAGCTCGCAGCATCTACAGTCATCACATAAAAGCATCAGGACCTGCTGTGCAGGTCCTGATGTGTTTCTCGATAAGCGTCCGGCTAGAACAGCCCGATGATCTTCCCGTCCTCCAGGTCGATGTCGATGTCCATGTAAGCTGGCCGCGTGGCCAGACCGGGCATCGTGCTCATTGCCCCGACGAGGGGATAGATGAACCCAGCCCCTACACTAGCCCGCACCTCGCGGATCGGGACGGTGAAGCCCTTCGGCACGCCCTTCAATGTCGGATCGTGACTCAGGCTCAAATGCGTTTTAGCCATACAGATCGGCAGATCACCAAAACCGGCTTCCTCGTATTTCGCAATCTGCTCCTCTGCTAGCGGTTCATATTCAACGCCATCCGCGCCGTAGATCTCCTTGGAGATATGCTCGATCTTCTTTTTGATCGGCCAGTCCAGCGGGTAGAGGAACTTGAAGTCGCTCGGCTGCTCGCAGGCGTCGACAACGGCCTCGGCCAATTTAGCTGCACCCGCGCCGCCGTCCGCCCAGTGCGTGCTCTTGACGGCCGCGAAGGCCCCTTCGCCCTCAGCATACTCCCGCACCATCTCCATCTCGGCGTCGGTGTCGTCCTTGAAGCCGTTGACGCACACGACGACCGGAATTCCATAACGGCGGGCGTTCTTGATATGCACACCAAGGTTCCCCAGGCCGGCCTTGAGCAGGTCGAGGTTTTCCTCTGTATATGCTTTGTCCAGCGGAGCTCCTGGTGACACCTTGGGTCCACCACCATGCATCTTCAGCGCGCGGACGGTCGCCACGAGCACGACCGCATTGGGGATCAAGCCGGAGTAGCGGCACTTGATATCGAAGAATTTCTCCATGCCGATGTCGGCGCCAAATCCGCTTTCCGTAACCACGTAATCGCCGAGTTTAAGCGCGATCTGATCGGCGATAATCGACGAGTTGCCGTGGGCGATGTTCGCGAACGGGCCGCAGTGCACGAAGGCTGGCTGGCCCTCCAGGGTCTGCATCAGGTTCGGCATAAGCGCATCCATCAGCAGCACGGTGGCCGCACCGGCGACGCCGAGCTTCTCAAGCGACACCGGGTTGCCCTGCTTGTCAAGCCCGACAACGGCCCGGCCGACTCGCTCGCGCAGATCCTTGAGGCTCGTTGCGAGCGCCAGGATCGCCATGAACTCCGACGCGACCGTGATGTCGTAGCCGGTCGCGCGCGGGAAGATCGGGCTGGGGGATCCATCCTTCAGCTTGTCGTCATTGAAGCCGATCTTGATCTTCCGTAGGCTGCGGTCGCACAGGTCCACGACCCGATTCCAGGTGATCGTATCGGGATCGACGTCGATGCGGGTCACGCCGCGCCGCTTGAGCGCATCATCGGTCTGACGGCTCTCGTGGTACATGCGCGTGTCAAGCGCTGCTGCAACGAGGTTGTGCGCGATGCTGATGGCGTGGATGTCACCTGTCAGGTGCAGGTTGAAATCCTCCATGGGGATGATCTGGCTGTAACCGCCCCCTGCCGCACCGCCTTTGATGTTGAAGGTCGGGCCCATGCTCGGTTGGCGGATGCATGCGATGACATTCTTGCCCAATACGGTGCCCATTGCCTCCGTCAGGCCGAGTGTGGAGGTGGTCTTACCCTCACCGAGTGGTGTCGGTGTTATGGCTGTCACATCGATGTATTTCCCCTGCGGCCGATCACCGACTTTCTTCAAGACATCCAGATGGACCTTCGCCTTGTATTTGCCATACAGGTCAAGGTCATCCATGCCCAGGCCGAGCTTTTCGGCGATTTCTAGGATTGGGCGTAGGTCTGCCTCCTGTGCGATTTCGATGTCCGAGGGCACAGGTCGCTTGGGTTTCAGTACCATGATGCAGTTCCTCCTGTTGGGAAATGAAGACACTCGAGTCTTAGCGAATGCACAAACCTTACCCAGTTTGCACCTTTAAGTGCCCTTTGGGCAAGCGACATCTTTCACTATCTCATGCGCAATCCATAACTTTGATGGTTATCTATCCTTCGGGAAACAGGACGTAAGTCCATTCCCCTTGGATTGTGAAATAATGTACTCATAACATGAAGAATCGGCAAATTTTGATCGGCTTCATACTCGGATCGACCAAACTTGGCCAACCCTATGGAGACGAGGCAAGCACGCCCTAATCTATGGCCTCAAGCAAGAATCCCCAGCACAACCTGTCGATCGAGCCGCTTGACCTCGGGGAGCTGCTGGCGGGAGTCATCAGGGATCTCACGCCCATCGCAGCCCAGAAAGAGCAGCAGCTGGTGTACAGCCCGCCGGTGAAACCGCTGCTCATCGATTCCAACTCGGATGGCCTGCGCACGATCTTCTCTAACCTGTTGGACAACGCGATTAAGTACACGCCTCCTGGTGGACGCATAACTTTGCATGTCTATGCGCAGGATGAGACGATCGAAGTTCGAGTCCGCGACACGGGGATCGGCATTTCGCCTGAACTGATGCCCCATCTGGGTGAGGAGTTCTTCCGCACGCCGAACGCACGCCATTCCGGCTCGCCGGGCACGGGCCTGGGCTTGAGCATCGTAAAACAGATGCTCCAGCGGCTCGGCAGCCGTATGGACGTCGAAAGCAAGTTGAACAGCGGCACGACCGTGACGGTCTGGGTTGCAGACAACAGGGACGGATTAGAGCCGAACTGATCGTCCGGATTGGCAGACACGCTCGCTCCAGACGCTCCGCACCGACAAGCTCCTGTCCGTATTCGGAGGACATGCGAGTTGTAACGGGTATTGCCCTCTCCATCTTGCTTTCTTAAGCAACTTTTGAATTACATTCATCTCCTACATAGGGGCAGACTGTCACTACGGTACTTGTGACATATTTCACATAATGTGGGTAGAGATTTCTTGATTCGAACCCTGCCTGGGCGCACTGTCGGGGCCCACCAGCGACCAATCAGAGGGCTGAGTGCGGTAGCGGCCAGGCAACGCAACACGAGCTGCTGCATGGCCGGAGCACATTCGATCGGCCCTCCTGTGGAGAATGTCATCGGCTGCAAGCATGCACCTGATCCATCAAGGACATGCCCGCAGACGGCGGGTATCCCCGCTCCCCCTGCCCTCCTCACCGCGCAGATGGTCGACGAGAATCTGCCACCCACCGAGCGATTCGCTGCTCGCGAGATATCGAAGAAGCCTTATTCGAAGACTGTGAGGCGTAGATGATGGAAGCCCGACTGCTCGATCCCTCAACTCAATTCATGCATCAGATCATGGAGACCATACCCGATGGCGAGCGCATCAAGCTCTGCCTGCAGTGCGGGGCATGCAGCGGCGCGTGCCCCTTCGGCTTCGTCATGACCTACCCGCCCCACGGCATGATCGCCGCTATGCGCGCCGGTTTGATTGAGGATGTGCTCGCGGCAGACACCGCCTGGATGTGTGTCTCGTGCTACGCCTGCACCCAGGTTTGCCCGGCGAAAATTCCGGTCACCGTTGGATTGACCACCCACGTGAAGGAAGAGATGCTGCTGGCTGGAAACGTTCCTACGGAGCTGCAGGATGCACTCGAAAAGGCTCAGCGGTATTTCAATCCGCTCGGCGAATCACCGCGCAAGCGCGCCGAGTGGGCTGAAGGCCTGGATCCGGAAGTGCCGATATTGGCAAAAACCAAACAGCCAGTGGACTTCCTGTGGTTCGTCGGCGACTATGCTTCCTATCACCCCAGCGTCCGCAAGGCGACGCGTGACTTCGCCCGGATCCTGCAGGCGCTTGAGGTGGACTTCGGCATTCTCGGTCCGGAGGAACTAAGCGATGGCGATTCGGTCCGCCTGGCAGGCGAAATCGGGCTGTTCGAGATGCTGGCCGAAAAGAACGGGGCGGCTTTCTCCAAGTACGAATTCGGCGAGATCATCACGACCGATCCGCACGCCTACAATGCGCTGAAGAACGAGTATCCACGCCTGGACATCACCTATCCCGTCCGGCACTTCACCGAATTCCTGCTCGATTATGAAGACAAGCTGAAGGAGTTGATCAAGAACGACATTAAAGCCACGGTTTCGTATCACGATCCCTGCTACCTCGGCCGCGCAAACGGCGTCTACGACGCTCCACGCAAGTTGTTGGGACTGATTCCGGGGATCGACCTGGTGGAGATGTCGCACAGCCACGAAAACAGCCTGTGCTGCGGCGGTGGCGGGGGCGGCATGTGGTTGGATGGATTCCGCTGGGAAAAGGCCAAGGCTCACATCTCAGAATGGCGCATGCGTGAAGCCGTTCACGCTCTCGGTAAAGTCTCACTTGAAGACTCTACCGATGCTCCTCAACACAGACGCATATTGGCCGTTGCCTGCCCGTATGAGCCCTCACGCTTTATCGATGCAGCCAAAACGGTGCCCGGAGCGGAGGGGCTTCAGGTGAAGGAAATCACCGAGCTCCTGGCCGAAGCCATGGGAGTTGAGGAGTGAGAAGATGAACATCCTCGTCCTTCTCGATACGACCTTTCTACGCCAGATCATCAACGAACCCGATGAGCACGCCCTTGAGCAAGCCCTGCTGTTGAAAGAGGCTTCCGGGGCAACCGTCACTGTGATCGGAGCCGGCGTCGACGGAATGGAGGACGTGCTCTTCACCGCCGCTGCAAAAGGTGCCGACCGCGAAATCAAGCTAACCGGAGACTTCGAGGCTGGCATGAACAACCACGCCAGAGCCCGCGCTTTCGCTGCCATGATGGGCGAGCTGGCGCCCGATTTGATCCTGACCGGGGTTCAGGCGCACAACGACATAGACGGCGCCCTTGGGCCGCTGGTAGCTCAATACATCGATCTACCCTACATCGGCTACATCTCCGGCGTTTCCATTACGAACGGCGAATGCACGGTTCGCAAAGAGTATGCCGGCGGATTGATCGGCGAGATGCAAGCGCCGCTCCCAATCGTGCTGGGAATTCAGGCGGCGGAGAAACCCCCGCGTTACGTTGCGGTGAGCAAAGTCCGCCAGGCGATGAAGACGGTCACGCTCGATGAGCATCCCACCCCCGAACTTGATCCATCCGGAGCAGCCGACATCGAGCGGATGTTCCAACCCGAGGGCGGCGAGCACGCCGAGATGATCGAGGGCGATCTCGATCAGATTGCCGATCGCTTCGTCGAGCTGCTCCGAGACGCGGGCGTGCTGTAACCGGCGCCGATATTGAATAAGGGAGGTCAAGATGTCTGCTGACATCTACGTACTTATCGAGCACATGCAGGGAAAAGTAAACGACATCTCCTACATCATGCTCGCAGCCGGGCGCGTCCTGGCCGGTGGATCAGGTGGGCAGGTTGTCGGCATGCTGCTCGGGCATGATGTCGAAGGACTCACCGCAAATCTGGCCGCCGACAAGGTACTGCTTGTTGATCACCCGTCGCTGGCCGAGTTCACACCTGAAGCGTACCAGAAGGCTATGGCCGCACTCATCGAGCAAAGCGCACCACGCACGGTACTGATGGGCGAGACCTCGATCGGCGCGGATATCGCCGGAGGTCTCTCAGCCCTTCTTGGATTGCCGCTTGTCAGCCTGTGCCGGCATGTCGGAGCGGAGGGCGGACGACTCACCTTCACCAGCCAGATATGCGGCGGAAAAATCCTCGCCGAAGGTGAGCTCCCGGGACCGACCTGCCTGCTTACGATCATGCCCGGCGATTACAAGGTCGAGCAGGGCCAATCGAGCACCCAACCCGCGATCGAAAAAGTCCCGGCACCGGATCTAGAAGATCTGCGCGTCTCGCTGAAAGAATACATTGAGCCCACAGCTGGTGACGTAGACATTGCACGTGAATCGGTCCTTGTTGCCGTCGGACGGGGCATTCAGCAGGAGATGAACATCGAGATTCCGCAGGAGTTGGCCGATGCGCTGGGCGCGGCAGTGTGTGCTTCGCGCCCGGTCGTTGATCAGGGCTGGATGGATACCAGCCGGTTGGTTGGGAAATCCGGCAAGCATGTCAGCCCCAAGGTCTACCTGGCGATAGGGATCAGTGGTGCTCCCGAACACGTAGAGGGGATCGGTGGCTCCGATCTCATTCTCGCTATTAATACCGATCCAAAAGCGCCGATCTTCGACATCGCAAAGTACGGCACGTCGACCGATTTGCTTGACATCGTGCCGGTTCTCACGGAGAAGATTAAAGCCGCAAAAGGCGGGTGATCTCATGGACTACGGAGTCATCAAATCCATCGTTGCCTCGATAGCAATTCTTTTTGCTGGCGGATTCTTCCTGCTGCGCGTATACCAGATGCTTTGGGATAACATGCGTCGCGGCCGACCGAGTCCGATGGAGGCCCGCGTCCCCGAGCGGCTTAAATCATTGCTGGTGTACGTTGGAGGTCAGCTGAAGCTCTTCCGGGTGTTGGTGCCTGGAACGGCCCATTTCTTCATCTTCTGGGGATTTATCCTGCTTTCGTTAACAATCCTTCAGGCAATGCTCGAAGGGATGCTTGCTTTTAGGGGCTCGACATTCGTTTTGCCATTCATAGGCACCTTCGGGCCACTGGCGCTGCTCCAGGACCTATTCGCTGTTTTCGTTTTGGTTGCAGTCCTGGTCGGGCTTTATACACGTATTATCGTCAACCCGGAGCGTTACCGCGGCAGCCATAAAAGCCAGGGCGTTATCGTGCTTCTTTTCATCATGACGATTATGCTCAGCCTGCTAGTCATGAACGGCATTCGGCTCAATCTAGGCGAAGATGCACTCAGTTCCTGGCGTCCGGTCTCACGACTCGTAGGAAGACTTTTCGCAGGGTTTTCCACGACAAATCAGTTCATCATCGGTGAAACTGCTTACTGGATCCACCTCGGTGTTGTGCTGATTTTTCTTACAGAACTCCCGGGCGGGAAGCACTTCCACGTGGTCACAGCTTTACCGGCAGTCTACCTACGCGACCTTGGACCCATGGGGAAACTGCAGGATGCACCGGAGTTTGGCAGCGATGTCGGGGTGAGCACGATCGAGCAGTTCAGCTGGCGCCAGATGCTTGATTTCTACACATGCACGGAATGCGGCCGCTGCCAGGACGCTTGCCCTGCATATGCCAGCGGCCTCGAGCTGAGCCCTAAATTGCTCATCATGCGGCTGCGTGATGAGTTGATCAGGGATGGGTCTGCTCGCCGGGCAAACGGAGACAACGGTAACGGCTACAAAGCCCGAGAGCTGAGCGACGGGATCCTAAGCGATGAGTTCCTCTGGGCTTGCACAACCTGCATGGCATGCGATCAAGAGTGTCCGCTGTTTATCGAACACGTCTCCCCGCTCGTCGATATGCGCCGACACCTGGTGATCGAGGGCCGGGTGGATAGGATGTTGCAGGATGCGCTAGCGAATTTGGGGCGCTATGGCAACTCATTTGGCCAGGCCGAACGCGCCCGGGCGAAGTGGACCCAGGGGATCGAACCAAAGATAACCGATGCCCGTCGAGAACCGGTCGATTATTTGTGGTTCCTAGGCGATTTTGCCTCCTACCACGCCAGTGTCAGCGAGGCTACTAAGAAAACAGCCGAAGTTTTCCATGCTGCCGGGTTGAACTTTGGGATCCTTTACGAAGGGGAGCGTAATGCCGGGAATGACGTTCGCCGGATAGGTGAAGAGGGCTTGTTCGAGATGCTGGTGGAGGAAAACATGGCCGCACTCGAGAAAAGCCAATACGGCGCCATCGTCACCACCGACCCTCACACGTACAACACGCTGAAACATGAGTACCCGCCCGAGATCAACGGTTCACGGCCGATCCTGCATTACAGCGAGCTGCTCGATGAACTGCTCAGCAGCGGGAAACTCAAGCTGAGTAAGAAGCTCAACTATACAGTCACCTACCATGATCCATGTTATCTCGGACGTTACAACGGGATCTATGATGCGCCTCGCCGCGTGATCGAAGCAACAGGATGTGAGCTGGTCGAAATGCCACGCAACCGCGACCATGGATTCTGCTGCGGCGCAGGCGGCGGACGCATTTATATGGAAGAAGCGGAAGTAAAAGAGCGCCCCAGCGAAGCTCGCATCCATGAAGCAGCTGCGCTTGATGGTGTCCAGGTGCTCTCCGTGGCATGTCCCAAGGACATCACGATGTTCAAGGACGCCGTGAAGACAACCGGGCATGAGGACACCCTGCTGGTCAAGGACCTAGTCGAGCTGGTCCACGAGGCTCTGTGAGGATGGAGGCCTGCTGAGATG
>JARRJK010000071.1:0-21449 GCA_037379555.1 Anaerolineales bacterium
TCGTGGTTTGGCTGGGGGAGCTATCTCTTCCCGCTGGCGTTAGCCTTGATCGTCGTAGACCTGATCCGCAGCAGGCTGCTTGGGCTGCGCGTCCGCATCCACTGGCTGCGGATTATCAGTCTGGAGGTAGCTGTGTTTGCAAGCCTTGGCCTGCTGTCCCTGATCGATGGACTCGAATTGCCCAGGGCTGAAATAGGACATGGCGGGGGGATCGTCGGTTGGGGCTTGGCTACGCTCTTTGTGAACTTGATTGGAAAGCTGGGTGCAGCGGTTATCCTGCTCCTGATCCTATTGGCCGGGCTCCTGCTCGCTTCAGGCGGCGTCATTGATGAACTGCTCCGACGCCGGCCGCATTCATCCCATTCTGTCGCTGCGGAGGCGAAGCCCATGGCCGCATCTTCCCAGGCTATCCAGCAGCCGGTTCAAGCATCCTCTCCGGCGAAAATCCGCTCGATCCGCAATCTGCCGCGTGCCTACAGGAAGAACTTCCGGGTGGAGACACTGATCGACGACCGCTCTCCAAAAGCGCAGCGGCGCGATGAACGCCTGCCGCCATTGGACATCCTGGAGACGGGCCGCATGGCAAGCGTCACATCGAAGGAGATCAACCTCGCCGCAGGATTGATCGAGAAAACTCTGGCTGATTTTGGCCTCCCTGCCCGGGTGGTCGACTTCAAGACCGGTCCTGCCGTGACGCAGTTTGCGGTCGAACCGGGCTACCTGGAGCATGAAGGCCCGGAGGGCGAAGTTCGGCGGCAGAAGGTGCGGGTTTCTCAGATCCTGAGCCTGTCGAACGATCTGGCCCTGGCGCTCTCTGCCCCACGTATTCGGATTGAAGCGCCAGTGCCGGGTCATGCTTACGTCGGTATCGAGGTCCCGAACCGCAGGCCGGCTCTCGTCCGCCTGCGTCCGATATTGGAAACAGAGGCCTTTCACGCTGTCGCATCTTCCCTGGCGGTGGCACTCGGTCGTGATGTCGCTGGACAGGCTATCGCCGCCGACCTGGCCGCCATGCCGCATCTTCTCATCGCCGGGACGACCGGCTCCGGCAAGTCGGTTGCGATTGCTTCGCTCACCTGCTGCCTGGCGATGAACAATCCGCCGGAGGATCTGCGCCTGGTCATGATCGATCCGAAGATGGTCGAGCTGATCCGCTTCAACGGACTGCCGCACCTGATTGGCAAGGTCGAAACGGATCTAGAACGGATCATCGGGGTGCTGCGCTGGTGCACCGTGGAGATGGACCGGCGCTACCGGATGCTGGAAGCAGCACGTGCTCGCGATATCGATATGTACAACCGCCGCGTTCGCCGCCGGGCCGATGCCGAACACCTGCCGCGCATGGTGGTGCTGATCGACGAACTGGCGGACCTCATGATGATGGCTCCCGATCAAACCGAGCACACACTGGTCCGGCTAGCGCAGATGGCACGCGCCACAGGAATCCATCTTGTGGTGGCGACCCAGCGGCCGAGCACCGATATTGTCACAGGCCTGATCAAGGCCAACTTCCCGGCACGCATCTCGTTCGCTGTCGCCTCCGGGGTCGATTCGAGGGTGATCCTCGATGGTCCAGGCGCGGAGACGCTGCTCGGCAAGGGCGATATGCTGTACCTGTCGCCAGAAGCGAGCGCTCCGGTTCGTTTGCAGGGTGCTCTCGTCACCGATCGGGAGATCGAGCGTTTAATCGCCTACTGGCAGAATGAGACTGAGACCGAGCAGGAGGGGCAGGACGGGGAGCAGGCACCCTGGGAGGAACTGCTTGCACGCCAGGCTATGCTGGAGGACAGGGACGAAATCCTTGAAGCCGCGATCGAACTCGTGAAAGAGCGTGGGGAAGCGAGCGCTTCACTGCTCCAGCGGGCTCTACGCGTCGGGTATCCGCGTGCAGCGCGCTTGATGGACGAGCTCGAGGAGCTGGGCGTCGTCGGAAGGGCACAGACCGGCGGCCGGACGCGTGAGGTGTTGATCGGGGAGGACGAGGATCCGCTCACACCTGATATCGAAGATGATGGGAGCGTCGAGGGTGCTTGACGGTCCTCTGAAGCAGGGGTAGCATTCAGCCTGACCTGTGCAGTGGAGCGATTCAAGTGTGAATGAGACAGCCCAGCAACCCCCTCAGACTTTGACAGAAATACTGCGCGTGCGCTTCAAGAGGCTGCTCGATCCGGTAGGGGCATTCTTGAACCGGCTCGGCATCGCGCCGAACACGCTCACGCTCACAGGCCTGGCTGGAAACCTGGTGGGCGCCATCTTTCTAGCACGGGGCCAGTTCCTCATCGGCGGCTTGATCCTGCTTTTTATGGGCCCGCTGGATGCGCTAGACGGCACGATGGCTCGCTTGCGCGGCGAGCCCACGGCGTTCGGCGGGTTAATCGACTCGGTCACCGATCGGTATTCGGAACTCATCATCTATGGTGGATTGCTTCTGCACTATGCGCTGCTGTCCGACGTTACGATGTCGATGATCGCCTTTGCAGCGGCCTCGGGATCGGTGCTTGTCTCCTATGCCCGCGCCCGTGCGCAGAGTCTTGGGTACGAAGCCAAGGGTGGCCTGCTCACCCGTGCAGAGCGGTTTATCGTGCTCATCCCGAGCTTGATCCTCGGATATCCACGTGTCGGGCTCTGGCTCGTAGCGATTTTCGCCAACCTTACCGCAATACAGCGAATTCTTTCTGTACGCCGGCAGGCGCGATAGAGGTGTTTCATGCATTTTGACCCATACGGTATTCATATCGGATTCCTATATCTGCGCTACTATGGCATGATCCTGATGTTCGGCGCTTTGATGGCGGCGCTTCTCGCTCGCTGGATGCTCAAGCGCATGGGCAAGGACCCCGAAATCGTCTGGGACGCCCTGGTCTGGGTATTGGTATTTGGGGTGATTGGAGCGCGTCTTTACCACGTCTTCACCCCGTCGAAGTTTTCAGGCATCACAACCATGGATTACCTGCGCAATCCGATCCGCATCCTGACGACCTGGGAGGGTGGATTGGGCATGCCGGGGGCAATCATCGGGGGCGTGGTCGGACTCTACATCTTCGCACGGCGCAACCGCATGATCCTGGGCGATCTGCTCGATATCGCAGCTCCTGGCGTCGCATTGGCGCAGGCGATTGGCCGCTGGGGTAATTTCGTGAACCAGGAGCTGTATGGTCCACCAACCGACCTGCCCTGGGGCATCTATATCCGTCCAGAAAACCGGCCCAGTCCTGCACTTTATCCTCAATATGCCAATGCCGAGCGGTTCCACCCGCTTTTCCTGTACGAATCGATCTGGAATCTGCTGAATATGATCCTGCTGCTGTGGCTCTGGAGACGGTATCGTGACCGGCTGTATCCAGGTGATTTGTTCCTCGTATATCTGGTCGGCTATTCGATTGGCCGCTTCCTGCTCGAGTTCCTGCGTCTTGATTACGTGCCGCTTTTCGGGATAAATTTCAATCAGGCAGTCATGGCGCTGGTCGCAGTTGCGGGCAGTTTGGTGATCTTCATCCGCCACCGGCGGGGAGCGACGGCTTAAAAACACCTGATGCGAAGAATGGCCGCCAGCTGGCGGCCTTTTTTTATCTGGGAAGGATGGATGATTGTTGGAGTATCAGCGGGCTTGTTATAATGCCTGCGGCCAACAGAAGGGACAGCCACGATCGCCGGATACGACGTCGTACGGGAGGCGTCCAAGGTCCGGCAGACGGTGGGACTGCTGACCGAACACCATGGTCTATACACGCGCATGCGGGCCCTGGAGTACCTGCAGTTCTTCGGCAACATCTACGGCATGTCGGAAGCGACAGTAGCCGAGCGTGCAGGCGCCCTGCTCAAGCGCTATGGCCTGCATGATGCGCTCCAACTGCGCTTGGGTCAATATTCGAAAGGGATGCGCCAGAAGCTGGCGCTGGTCCGGGCTTTACTGCACGATCCACGCGTGCTGCTGCTCGATGAACCGACATCTGCGATGGATCCTGCCAGCGCACATATGGTCCGCCAGGGGATTGCCGAGATGAGGGCGGATGAGCGGGCAATCGTGGTGTGCACCCACAACCTGCACGAGGCAGAAGGGCTCGCGGATCGGATTGCGATCATCAGCCATGGCAACATCGTCGCCCATGACACCCCACGGCGTCTGAAGCAGCTGCTGATGGGTGATCCGATCATGGAGTTAAGACTGGGTGTGCCGCTCGACGGTGCCCGCAAGTTCCTGCCGCCCTCGCTGGATCTGCTTGAAGCCGGGGAGACATGGCTGCGCTACCGTGACAGCGATCCGCTGCACACCAATCCCCTTGTGCTGCGGTCGCTGCTCGAGGCCGGAATTCCAGTTGTCACGTTAGCGGAGGTTGAACGCAGCCTGGAGGACGTGTACCTGCAGGTCGTCAGCCGCGAACCGGAAGGGGATTTCTCGGCATGAGCACAATCGCCGGAGCGCTGCGCACCGAATGGGTGGGGGCGTGGTCGGTCGCGCGGCGCGAGATCAGGGACCAGTTGCGGGACTGGAGGATCCTCACCCCGATCGCTATCCTTACCCTGTTCTTCCCGCTGCTGATGAATTTCACTGCCCAGCAAGCGGTCGATTTTGTCGGGCGCTACGGCGCCCCGATCATCGGCGACAGGCTGATCCCGTTTTTACTCATGGTGGTCGGCTTCTTTCCAATCTCTATCTCGCTCGTGATCGCGCTGGAAAGCTTTGCCGGCGAACGCGAACGGCTTTCTCTTGAGCCACTGCTGGCGACGCCCTTAAGCGACAGCCAGCTCTACTACGGCAAGATGCTCGCATCGCTCGTCCCTCCGCTTTCCGCTTCATACCTGGGGATCGGGGTGTACCTGGCCGGGCTGGTCCTGCGCCTGGATTGGACACCGACGCCGCAGCTGCTGGGCCAGATTCTGGCTTTGACGACGATCCAGGCTATGGTCATGGTCAGCGGAGCGGTTGTGATCTCATCCCAGACTACATCCGTGCGCGCTGCAAACCTGCTCGCCTCGTTCATCATCATTCCGGTAGCAGAACTGATCATCGGGGAAAGTCTTATCATGTTCTGGGGGCGCTATCACATCCTGTGGTGGATTGTGCTCGCCCTGGTGCTGATCGTGGTGGTCCTGATCCGTATGGGTTTGAAGTTATTCAATCGTGAAGAGCTGCTCGGCCGCGAGCTGGATGTGCTCGACCTGCGCTGGGTTTGGAAGACATTCTGGGAGTCTTTCCAGGGAGGCGCCGACTCGTTCCGCAGCTGGTATGCAGGCGTGCTGGGACGGTCGCTTCGCAAGATTACACTCTCAATCCTCTTTATGGCAGGAGCGCTGGCAGCGGCATATTTGCTGGGAGTTCACTTTGCATCCGACTTCACCCTGCCGTCGGACCTTTTTCAGGATCAAGCCTTTGATCAGGATTGGTTGGGCGTGCTTTCCCAATTCGGACTGCTCTCTGCTGCCGGAGCGCTGCGGATCCTGTACATTAACATGCGCGCCCTACTGTTGGCGAGCCTGCTGGGCGTATTCACTTTCGGCGTGCTGGCGGTGATCTTGTTAATGGTGCCGATCGGGCTCACAGGCTACTTCGCGGGCAACCTGGCACTGGCAGGCCAGAAGCCACTGCTTTTCCTGGCGGCCTTGATCTTACCTCATGGATTGCTCGAAATCCCTGCTGCAATCATTTCGGGTGCGGCGATCCTGCAGCTCGGTCTGGCGCTGATCAGCCTGCCCCGCGGCAGCTCGTTAGGGGAGGGCTGGATCAGAGCGTTTGCCCAATGGGCACGCATCAATCTGGGGATTGTGCTGCCCCTGTTGGTTGGCGCAGCATTGATCGAGGCGCTGATCACACCCCGCGTCGCCGTATTGCTTCTCGCAGGGGGTTGAGGTGCCTGAGCTCATTTTCCTTGGCACAGCCGCAGCAGTCCCCGATCAGGAACACGAGAACACCCAGCTGGCTTTACGCTATGATGCAGGGGTCGTGCTGATCGACTGCAGCGGATCCCCGCTGCCGCGCCTTGCGCGGGCTGGCATCGATCAGGAGCAGGTGACAGACATCATTCTGACCCATTTCCACCCCGATCATGTGGGTGGGATCCCGCTTCTGTTGATGAACATGTGGTTGCTTGGGAGGAAGGCTGCGCTGCGTATCTATGGCCTTCATCACTGCCTGGAGCGGGTCGAGGACATGATGGGTTTCTTCCATTGGGAGAACTGGCCGCGTTTCTTCCCGGTGGCGTTCCACCGCCTGCCAGAGCAGCCAGGAGTACAGGTGCTCGAGCATGGGCCTGTCCGTATCCTTGCCTCTTCGGTCAGACACGTTATTCCGACCATTGGCTTGCGCGTCGAAGTCGGCGGGCAGCCCGTGTTGGCTTACTCTTGTGATACCGAACCCTGCCCGGCGGTTGTTGAACTGGCGAGGGGAGCTCCGACGCTCATCCACGAGGCGACGGGGGAGGGGGTGGGTCATTCATCCGCTGCACAGGCGGGAGGCATTGCAGTTGAAGCGGGTGTCAGGCAGCTATATTTGATCCATTACACGATCAGCGATGGGGTGGATGAAGAGGCACTTCGCCGCGAGGCAGCGATGGAGTTCGAGGGGGAGGTTATCATCGCCCGCGATTGGATGCGGATCGACCTAGGAGGCGCCGTTTGACTCGGCCGGCTTGACGGTGGCGTGCAGGTAGCGGAACTCACCGCGCGGCGGTATGAGATCGATCACCTCGATAACACGGAAGGGCTTTTTACCCAGCTTGATCAGATCACCCTTCTTGGGCCTGTGGTCTGTATTGAGAATGGCACCAGGGTGATCTCCCCCTGAAACGACATAGCTCACTTTATAGATCGCTGCCATCTCACGCCTCTCAGCGGCCGGTCAGGTTGCGATGTCTGAGTTTGAAGGATAGATCGGCGGCAATGTTGCGCATGACGATGTATCCAAGCCTGTGGTTCTGTTCGCAAGCCCGTTCGAAATCCTCACGATGGATGACAAGTACGGTTGTAGCGTCGGAGGCGGCTTTGATTGTCGCCGAGCGCGGCCCATGATCGACGAGCGCCATTTCGCCGAAGATCTGACCTTCCCCCAGGTTGACGACCGTGCGGGGTCCCACGTCCGGAGTCAGACCCGCACGGATGACCTCCACGAAACCGCTCTGGACGATAAAGAGCTCGTCGCCTGTGTCGCCCTGGGCAGTGATCACCTCGCCCGCAGGATAAATCTGTTCACGGCATATGCTGGCAAGCATCTTGAGCTCTTCCTGTGTTGCGCCTTCAAAGAGTTCGACCGAGCCCAGCAATTCCATATAGCCCATATGAGCCTCCGGACCTACCGTGAGATGCGTTGGTTCAAGACCTGACCGACATTGTATATCAGGACCTGTACCCCGCCAATCGCTCTTTATGTAAAGTTGGCAGGAACTGTCTGCTCGTGAGACCGATATCGTCGAGCGGACCGGTGTGGTAGAATCACCGATATCGGTTTCTAATCAAGTTTTAAGGTACAGGTTATGGACCACGAAGAGCAAGGACCTTCCCTTACGTTTAAATCCAACCGAGATGATGATCCCTGGGGGCACGAGCCCTTACGCGGTCTTGGCTATCGCATCCTGCGCCGTCAGCGTGGCTGGCGTCCACCAACCGATCTTATCGAGACGGATGATTCCTTCGTTGTCCTGGTCGAGATCGCCGGTATGCGGGGAGCCGAATTTAAGGTGACCTACGCCGAGAATATACTGACGATTCAGGGTGTTCGGACCGAAGGCCATGAGCACCGGGCTTATCACCAGATGGAGATTGATTTCGGTGAGTTCATCAGCGAGGTCCGCTTGCCGGAACCTGTGGACTCATCTGAGATCGAGGCGACGTACAGCGATGGATTCCTGAGGGTCGTGCTGCCCAAGTCAAGCCCACAGACGATTGAAATTGAGGATTGAAGTGCCGGAAGAGCTGACAGCCTATCCGGAATCTGGCCCGCATGTCACGAAGGTAATGCAGGCGGGCTGGAGTACAGCCATATCAGGACGAGAACGAGGATTTCATGGATGAGCTTTCATCGAAGATTTTGGTGCAGGACGAGAGCGATGATGCCGATTCAATTGATGAGCTGACCCGCGGAACCGGTCAGATCGAAATCCCGGATGAACTGCCGATACTCCCGCTGCGCGGCGTCGTCGTATATCCTCATACCGCAACCCCTCTGACGATCGGTCAGGCGAGATCCATCAAGCTGGTCGACGACGTTGTCGCCAGCCACCGGCTCATCGGTTTGGTTGCCGCCCGCAACCCCGAGCTTGAGCTTCCGGGGCCTGATGACCTGTATGATTTTGGCACGGTAGCATCGATTCAGCGTCTCTTCCGTGCTCCCGACGGCACGATTCGCCTGATCGCCCGCGGCCTGGCACGCTTCGAGCTGGGGGAGTTCACGGCGCGTGAACCCTATCTCTCGGCGATGATCCATCTCAGACCGGAAGAAATCGAAGAGGGAGTTGAGATCGAAGCCCAGGTTCGGGCAGCGAAAGATCTCTTCCAGCAGATCGCCGAGATCGGACCGACGCTGCCACGCGAAATCATCGGTGGCGTGTTGTTGCTCGATGAGCCCCTTTATGTCGCGTATACGATCGCGAACTACCAGCGCATGGACTTGGACGATGGGCAGCGAATTCTTGAGATCGACTCGACGATCGAAAAGCTCAAGTACCTCAATGGTATCTTGAGCCGCGAAGTGGAAGTGCTTTCGCTCGGTCAGCAGATCCAGCAGGAAGCCCGGACAGAAATCGAGAAAGTACAGCGCGATTACTTCCTGCGCGAGCAATTAAAAGCCATTCAGCGCGAGTTGGGCGAGGGGGATGAACAAACGCTCGAGATCGAGGAATTCCGCACGCGCATCGAAGATGCTCATATGCCGGAAGAAGCCGATAAGCAAGCAAGGCGGGAGTTGGATCGGCTGGCAAAACTGCCGACGGCAGCTGCCGAATATGGCGTGATCCGCACCTACCTCGACTGGTTGGCCTCACTGCCATGGGACCGGGTCACACAGGACAACCTGGACCTCGACCACGCGCGCAACGTCCTGGACGAGGATCACTATGGATTGGAGGATGTCAAGGAAAGGATTCTGGAATATCTGGCCGTTCGAAAACTGCGTTTAGAACGAGGCGTGGCTGACGAGACGGAGGAAGAAGCGCAGGTCGACTACATTCGCCGGGAGCGCGAAGGCGTCATCCTGTGCTTCGTTGGACCACCCGGCGTTGGCAAGACTTCGCTCGGTCGCTCGATCGCACGAGCAATGGGCCGGGAATTCATTCGTATTTCCCTGGGCGGCGTGCACGATGAAGCGGAAATTCGCGGGCACCGCCGGACATATATTGGCGCCATGCCCGGGCGTATCCTCCAGGCTTTGCGCAGGGTGGAATCGCGCAACCCGGTATTCATGCTCGACGAGGTTGACAAGATGGGTCAAGATTTTCGCGGCGATCCAAGTTCAGCCTTGCTGGAAGTCCTAGATCCTGAGCAAAACCGGGAATTCCGCGATCACTACCTGGAAGTCGCTTTCGACCTTTCACAGGTCATGTTTATCACGACGGCAAACTGGATGGAGACCATCCCTGAGCCTCTTCTGGACAGGATGGAGGTCATCCGACTTTCGGGATATACGGAGAATGAAAAGGTGGCGATCGCGCACGGTTATTTGATCCCACGCCAGATCCGTGAGAACGGCTTGAAGCCACGCGAGGTCACCTTCACCGATGAAGCGCTCTTCGCGATCATCCGCTCCTATACGCGTGAAGCAGGCGTACGCAATCTCGAGCGTGAGATTGGCAGCATCTGCCGCAAGGTGGCGACACAGATTGCGGAGGGTAAAAGGAAGAAAGTGAAGCTCACGAAAACCAAAGTGCGCGAGTATCTGAAGAAGCCGCGCTATTACGGCCAGCAAGAACTCGCCGAGCGCACTGCGCTTCCCGGCGTCGCTACGGGCCTGGCCTACACAGCCGCCGGTGGGGATGTGCTCTTCATCGAAGCGACCGCCATGCCGGGCAACAAGCAGTTTCAGCTGACTGGCTCGCTGGGTCAGGTGATGCAGGAATCAGCCCGGGCCGCGCTCTCATTCGTTCGCGCAGATTCCGAGGCTCTCGGTATCGATGAGGATTACTGGGAAAAACACGATTTGCACCTGCATGTGCCGGCAGGCGCGCAACCGAAGGATGGTCCCTCGGCAGGCGTCACGATGGCTACCGCGCTTGCCTCGCTGGCGACCGGCCGCCCGGTCCGTTCGGATGTCGGCATGACCGGCGAGATCACGCTGCGCGGCAAGGTGTTGCCAATTGGCGGGGTGAAGGAGAAGGTCCTGGCTGCACACCGCGCTGGATTGGGCACGGTCATTCTGCCGAAACGCAATGAGGTTGATCTGGAGGATGTACCGGAAGAAGTGCGTGAGGACATGAAATTCGAATACGTGGACACCGTCGACGATGTCTTCAAAGCTGCCCTGGCGAAGCCCAAGAAGCAAGCTTCCTCCAGCCGTCGCCCAAGGAAGAAGGCCAGTGCCAGCAGCGGCGGAAAAAAGAAAGGCCGGTCCTCTGCCTCTAAAGAAGATAGCTCTGCATGACTCCGAGAATAAGAACCATGAGGCTCACGCAGTTTACAGCCGGTGAGCGTGGAGAAACTGCATGCCGAGAGTGATGATCGTCGACGATGACGAAACGATGCAGTCCTTACTCCGCACCCTGCTTCAAATCGAGGGTTATGAGGTTATCGAAGCGCCTTCCTTCGACCAGATCATTGCAACCGCGCACTCGCAGAGACCGGATGCGGTCTTGATGGACTGCATCTTGCCCGACGTCGATGGGATTGAATTGCTGCGCCAGATGAGGTCGGACGAGGCGCTCGAAGAGACAGTCTTCGTGATGACATCCGGATTAGACTATGAAGAAAGCAGTATGGCACGTGGGGCAAACGCATTCTTGCAGAAACCGTATCCGCCGGAGCAACTGATTGAAGTGCTCCAGCGCGAGATTGAGAAAGCCGGAGGAGCCGCGCCTCCGGGAGCTAATTTTGAGAGGAGTTAACGACTAACGTGGCACGAAAACGTGGACATAAAAGCGGATCCCGTCAGTGGTATCTGATGGATCTGCACTTACATACTCCGGCTTCCAGTGATTACCAGGAGTCGGACGCTACCTATCTGGATGTCCTGCTGCGGAGTGAAGCGCGCGGTCTGGACATCATCGCATTTACCGATCACAACACCGTCGCCGGCTACCGGCACATGATGGAGGATATCGAGCAGCTTGAACTGCTGGAGCGGTTGAACCGTTTGACCGACGATGAGAAGAACCGGCTGGGAACCTACCGGCGACTGATGGACAAGATCCTGGTCTTACCCGGATTTGAATTCACAGCGACCCTGGGTTTCCATATCCTGGGCGTCTTCCCGGCCGGGAAGTCCGTGCGAGAAATCGAGCACCTGCTGCTCAACCTGAACATCCCGCCGGAGGAACTCGACCAGGGATCCTCAACGGTGGGCGCGACGGCGGATGTGCTAACCGCCTACCGTACGATTGACGAAGCCGGCGGTCTGGCGATCGCAGCCCATGCAAACTCGACCAACGGCGTGGCAATGCGCGGCTTCGGATTCGGCGGGCAAACAAAGATTGCCTACACACAGGATGTGCATTTGCACGCGCTCGAGGTGACGGATCTTGGACAGAAGGGGCGTCGTTCGACCGCCGCATTCTTCAGCGGCACGAAACCCGAGTATCCCCGACGCATGCATTGCATCCAGGGTTCAGACGCGCACCGACTGCGCACCGATCCGAAGAATAAGAAAAATTTGGGTATCGGTGACCGGGCGACGCGGGTGCTATTGGAGGAGGTTAGTTTCGAAGCGTTAAAAGGCCTGTTCGATAGCAATGACTTCGCCCGCACACAGCCTCACTGGCCGGCAGCCGACAAGGAATTTGATTTCATTCAGCAGGCCCGGGAGGATGGGCCGAGCATCAATCAGGATTTCCATGAGAGCATGACCGTGCGCGGCGGCAGGTTGTACGCCATCATCGCTGACGTATGTGCATTTGCCAACACGAACGGCGGCACGCTTTATATCGGGCTCTCTGATGACGTCAAGAAGGATCCGGCGGGCATCGCCAAGCCGGAGGCGGCGATCAAGCAGCTGCAAAAGGAGCTTAACAAGCGGATCAGCCCGCCGCTTGACGTGCAGGTCGATTCGATGGAGACGCTGGGGAAGACCGTGCTGCGCATCATTGTGCCGCGCGGCGACGACCCGCCCTATGCCGTCGATGACAACAAGATCTACGTGCGGGATGAGGCCGACACTGGATTGGCTGTACGGGATGAGATCGTCTCGCTCGTCAAGCGTTCGGAGCCCGAGCCTGCAGCGGAGGGAGCAGCGCGTCCAGAAAGCCATCCCGAGGTTCACACCGGAGTCCAGCCGCCTCGCACCGGGGTGGAAGTAGCTGACGTATCCGAGCGAGATGGCGTTAAGTACTACACGATGCGTGACCTGCGCAACGGCAACATGGTCAAGAATGTGACCCAAACATCGGCCCGCAGGCTCTGGCATTATGCGATCTCTGAGTTTGGCAAGCTGCCATCCAATCTTGAGAAAGCCTCGATCTCCTGGCACGGAGATCTGGGGATACTGAATGAGCAGAAACGCGGCAAACGCTCGCGGTACGATCTGGCTCAGCGCACGCGCGATGGGATCAGACTTTACTTCGGCGTGACGGAGGATGGGATTCACGGCGATTGGAAGGCGCTTGTCGGCGGTGATGGGGAGTAGCGCTTGACCAGGGATTGATGAGAGCCGCGCTCGCCTGAACCGGCAAATTGCATATAAACTAATGCGCGAACCAATAGGGTTCGCGCATTCCATTCGAGGCTGCCTATGGAGTATTCCATCCGTGAATTTGATTTCCCGTCTGATTACGAAGCAGTAGTCGATCTGTGGGAACACGCCGGTCCGGGCATCCAGCTTTCAGTCTCCGACCAGGCGGATGAGATCAAGAAGAAACTGGCCCGCGACCCCGATCTGTTCCTGGTTGCGGAGCAGGAAGGGCAGCTGATCGGGACCGTGCTCGGTGGTTTTGATGGCCGGCGCGGGATAATGTACCATCTGGCGGTCGCCCATCCATACCGCAGGCACGGGCTCGGGAAGGCGTTGATGGAAAGTCTCGAGGAACGTTTGCGGATGAAAGGCTGTCGGAAGTACTATCTGCTGGTCACAAAGGATAACCAGCAAGCGCTCGAATTCTACACCTCACAGGGATGTGACCTGATGCCTCTGTATGTCCTGGGAAAGGTGATTGAGTGAAGCTCTGCGTGCTGACAATATCGGACCGTTCGTCGCGCGGCGAACGAGAGGATAGTTCCGGTCCGGCTTTGATCGCGATGATTGAGGAATGCGGCTGGGTGCTGTCAGAGTACGCCGTACTCCCGGATGAGCAGGATCAGATCGAGGATTGGCTGCGCAGCCGGTGCGACTCGGCGGCAGTGGATGTGATCCTGACCACGGGGGGCACGGGCTTCTCCCCGCGCGATTGCACGCCAGAAGCGACCAGACGCGTGAGTGAGAGATTGGCACCCGGTCTGGCGGAGGCGATGCGATCCTATAGCTTGAAGAAGACGCCACATGCCATGCTCTCAAGGGCGGTGTGCGCCATTCGTGGATCCACGCTGATGATCAATTTGCCCGGCTCTCCCCGCGCAGCGGCTGAAAACTTTGCGGTGGTGATGCCTGTTCTCGAACATGCGGTAGAACTTCTGCAGGCAAGCCCGGCAGCGGAAGAGGGGCATACCTTCCACAAGCCCGATCCATCTGCCTGATACCCGAGGAGACGACATGCGCCAGAGAAAACGCTACCGGTGGTTCGTCCTTACCGTATTCTTCGGGTTTATGCTGCTGCACCAGTCAGACCGCTTGCTGATCGCTCCGCTGACCACGCCGATCATGGAGACCTTCAAAATCAATGAAGCCCAGATGGGGGCTGTCGTCACCGGTGCCCTGCTCGTCAGCGCGATCCTCTATCCCGTCTGGGGCGTGCTGAATGACAGGTTTTCACGCTCGCGCCTGCTTGCCCTCGCATCAGCCATCTGGGGTTCGACCACTTGGCTGAGCGCGATTGCCCCCACATTTCCGACGTTTATCGCTGCGCGCGCGACGACCGGGATCGATGATTCGAGCTACCCAGGTCTTTACAGCCTGGTCTCCGACTACTTCGGGCCCCAAATCCGGGGCAGGATTTATGGTTTCCTCCAGTTAACCCAGCCCCTGGGGTATATGATCGGATTGATCGCGGCGACATTCCTTTCCACCAGCTATGGCTGGCGCGCGATCTTTTATGTGACGGGATCGCTAGGACTGCTCCTCGCAGTCGTGATCTTCATTGCTGTGCGGGATGCGCCGCGCGGCGCAAGCGAACCCGAACTGGAGGGGTTGGTCGAGGCGGGGGTCTATAAGTTCGATCTGAAGATTGCGCTCGGTCTTTTCCGAAAACGGACTATGTGGCTGGTCTATCTTCAGGGGTTTATCGGGGTCTTCCCCTGGAATGTGATCACCTTCTGGTTCTTCCGCTATCTCGAGGTCGAACGCGGCTTTGCGGATTCTGAAATCCTGATGACGCTTGGCCCTGCTGTCCTGGTCCTCGCCGGTGGTTATTTCGTGGGCGGGATGCTCGGTGATGCGCTCTTCCGGCGCACGCCGCGCGGCCGGCTGCTGGTATCGATGGCTGGAGTGCTGACCGGCGCCGTGCTGCTTACTCTGACGCTGAACGTTCCCAATGAGGATCAGGTTCTGTTCATGGTTATGATGATCCTCACTGCGCTCTTCATCCCCTTCGCCTCGGCCAATGTGCTCTCCACGGTGTACGACATCACCTTGCCCGAGGTGCGCAGCACCGCGCTGGCGGTTGAGCAGTTTGTCGAGAGCATCGGCGCCGCCTTCGCCCCCTGGCTGGCGGGGATGATCGCGGTTCGGGCGTCTCTACAAACGGCGATTCTGTCCATCTGCCTCGTCGCGTGGATGCTGGGCGGCGTGGTGCTCGCGCTGGCAGCAGTCTGGGTGCCGCGCGACATCGCCACGCTCCGCCACCAGCTCGGCCAGCGGGCCGAGGAACTCAGGAGCGGAGTAACTGCAACCTGACGGGGCAGTTGTGCCATCCACCGGCGATTGCCACAGGGAAGGCGATGCCTGAATCACTCGAAAGTGCCGAGAGCGCCTCACCCCTGATCACGCGCCTGGTGGCCGGATCGCTAGCCCGCGAACAGGTTGAGGGACTTGCGCTGGCGCCGCTTGAACGCCTTGGACTCCGGCTGCTGGAGCGTCTTCCGGTTCGGGTTGCACGGACTGTAGCGACCTGGCGTGTCGCACGCGGCGCGTTGCCTGATGGCAGGGCAAGGGGGCTTAGCTCGGATGAGCTTGTCCAGGCACGCCTGGGGGACTACAAACGGCTGCCGGGAAAATATGACGTCATCCTGTGTGGATCGGCGCTCGGCGGGGCCAGCGCTCACCTGGCCACGATCCTGGGAGGCCCATTCCTGCCGCAGCCTTTCATCCTCGGCTTGAAGGGAGGGACACGGGATGACCAGCTGCAGACTTACCTCGAGCGCGTAAAGCCGATCGCCGAGGACATCCTGCAAAACAACCCGCAGGTCAGGGCCATCGCGCATTTTGACCCTGTCCACGATGGATGGCTGACCCGCTCGATGTGCCACCTGCGGTTGAAGCTGATCGGCCTGCCTGCAGGCTACAGGGATCTCTCCCGAGGAGTTCATCGAGGGCAGCGACCGGATCGATCGATTTCTCGCCGAAAGCGGATCAAATCACCGCGGGGGTTGGCGTCCCCCCGACGTCGAACCCGCATGGAGGCCGGAGTCGGAGTGGGGGAGTGCGCAAGGCCTTGATCAAGAACTGAAAGAACTCGCCGCAAGCGCGGATTTTGGCTATGAACATCTGCGTTTCGATCATCCGCATAAGTTCTCTCGGCTGGCTTTCGCCGCGCACCGTGAGCTCTATTCGCGTGCCGGTATCGAGCCCCGTGGTATCTTGATCGAGATGTTCACCCAGTATGCGCCCTGGGCTGCACTCGAGCGCGGGCTGTTGCCATTATGGCTCATCTTCAATACGCAGGACAGCCTGGATTTCCTTCGCGCCGAGCGAGAGCATTTCCCGGAAGGGATTCCCGTCTTTCTCAGCGCGCTCGTGACTCTCTCACGGACACCTGACATGGTCGCGTGGGATGATTGGGCTGACGCTATGGAAGGCCTGTCCTGGCATAGCATCGGGGCAAGCCGCGAGAAGTATCCCGAGGATTTGCTGGCGTTGGGGAACTGGGCCAGCCGGCTGCGTGAACACACCTCGCCGATTGACCATATTCCGGAACCTCTTTCCGTGGAGTCCCTGCTGCAGCTCGCAGCCTCACTTCAGCGAACGATCTAGCGCGAAATCTTGACAAGCCAGATCAGAAACGATATGATTCTTGGTACCCACCCCACCCCGGGGGGGATAGGGAGTTGTGGCTATGGATCGAGAAGACACTTTGAAACGGCTGAAAAGCATCGAGGGGCATGTACGCGGCGTCGCTCGCATGGTGGAGAATGATGCGTACTGCATCGATTTGCTGCGTCAGATCCAAGCCATTCAGGCGGCGCTGAACAAGGTCAGCGCGCGTGTGCTTGATGATCACCTGCACTCATGCCTGATCACGGCAATCCGGGGCGAAGACCCGGATGAAAGGGAGCGTGTTTTAAAGGAAATCAGTGAAGTCTACGAGATGACGATTAAAGTCTGATCAAATACCTGTGAGGAGTGTTCCATGACAAGCATAAGCTATGAAGTCCCCAATATTTCTTGCGGTCATTGCGTGCATACGATCGAGATGGAACTCGGCGATCTGGCCGGCGTGCAGTCGGTCAAAGCGAACGAAGCCGATAAACGCGTGACGGTTGAATTCGATCCGCCGGCGGATGAAGAGCAGATCGTCGCCTTGCTGACAGAAATCAACTATCCACCGGTAATAGCCTGAAAGGACGAGCAGCCTTGAGCATTGCCCAGAAAGAACTTACTCTGCCGATCACAGGGATGACCTGCGCCAACTGCGTGGCGACGGTTGAACGCAATTTAAAGAAACTCGACGGCGTATCTTTTGCCAGCGTGAACCTGGCTTCAGAGCGCGCCAGCGTGAGTTTCGATCCAGCTCTTGTCGATGCCGAGGCACTCATACAGCGTGTCCGTCGGGCAGGTTACGACGTCGCATTAGGCGAGGCGGATCTGGCGCTCCGCCGCGTGAGTGACGCCAACGATGCATCTCGTTTGGAAAGCGCGCTGCAGGCATTGGATGGCGTATCCGAAGTTAATGTGAACCTGGCGACCGAACGCGTCCGCGTCCAATATATTCCGACGGTCATCAGCCAGGCTGATCTGCGACGGGCTGCGCAGGCCGCCGGATTCGAAGTCCTGGTCAGCGAAGGCGGTGCGGAGGACGTCGAGCGCCAGGCGCGCGAGCGCGAGATCCGGCATCAGAAACGCCTGCTGACGACCGGCATCATCTTCACGCTGCCCGTTTTCGTGCTCTCCATGCTGCGCGATTTCGGCCTCCTTCCAGCAGCGATCCAGAGTGCCGACTGGCTGAGCTGGCTGATGTTCGCCCTGGCGACACCTGTCCAGTTCTACGTTGGATGGCAGTACTACGATGGAGCTTTCAAGGCTTTGCGCAACCGGTCTGCGAATATGGATGTGCTGATCGCCCTCGGGTCTTCCACAGCCTATTTCTACTCCATCCCGGTCATGCTCGGCGTGATCGATGGGCATGTGTACTTTGAAACCTCGTCTGTCATCATCACGCTGATTGTGCTGGGCAAATTCCTCGAGGCGCGGGCGAAGGGCCGTACAAGCGAAGCGATCAAGAAGCTGCTCAACTTGCAAGCCAAGACGGCCCGGATCATCCGTGAGGGAAGCGAGCAGGACGTGCCGGTGGAGGATGTTCGGGTCGGGGATCTTGTGATCGTACGGCCCGGTGAGAAGATTCCAGTTGACGGGATTGTCATCGAAGGCCGCAGCAGCGTCGATGAATCGATGCTCACCGGCGAATCGATGCCGGTTGTGAAGTCGCCCGGAGATCAGGTCGTCGGCGCAACGGTGAACAAGCTTGGTCGACTCAAATTCGAAGCTTTAAAGGTGGGCCGCGACACTGCGCTGGCACAGATCGTCCGTCTGGTCGAAGAAGCCCAGGGCAGCAAGGCGCCGATCCAGCGACTCGCAGACAGGGTCTCGGCTGTTTTCGTCCCGGCTGTGATCAGCATCGCTGTTTTGACGTTCCTTGCTTGGTTTTTTCTCGCGCCGCCGCCAAGCGGTGAGATCTCAGCTTTTACACGGGCGCTGATCAACATGGTTGCGGTGCTGGTGATCGCCTGCCCCTGCGCGATGGGTTTGGCTACGCCGACAGCCGTGATGGTGGGGACGGGTCGTGGGGCAAACTTAGGCATCCTGTTCAAATCATCCGAATCGTTGGAGCGGGCCGGGAGCCTGTCATCCGTCATCCTAGACAAGACCGGCACGATTACTCGCGGCCAGCCAACCGTAACCGATGTGGCGCTGACAGGCTGGGCGGGCGATGAAAACAGCCTGCTGCAGCTGGTCGCGAGCGCTGAGCGTGGCTCGGAGCACCCACTCGGGGACGCGATCGTGGCCGCAGCCTCAGAACGCGGCCTGCAGTTGCGGGACCCAGACAGCTTTGAGGCTGTGGCCGGACAGGGCGTACGCGCAGTTGTCTCCGGTCAAGAGATTCTGATCGGCTCAGCCCGCTTGCTTGAATCGAATAGCATTGCCCTCGATGGTGCCCGGTCTCGAATGGACGAGATCCAGAGTCAGGCGAAGACCGCCATCGCCGTGGCGGTTGACGGACACACGGTTGGTGTGCTTGGCATCGCCGATACGTTAAAGGACGGATCAGAACAGGCGATCGCCGAACTGCATGCGATGGGTCTCGAGGTGGGCATGATCACGGGTGATAACCCCGCAACGGCACAGGCGATTGCTGGGAAGGTCGGTCTCAACCTGACCGGTTCGGAAGGCGAATCACTGGTGCATGCTGAAGTGCTGCCGGGAGATAAGGCGCGTGTCGTCAGGGAGCTGCAGTCAGACGGGCAGGTTGTCGCAATGGTCGGTGACGGCATCAACGATGCACCGGCGCTTGCCCAGGCCGATGTAGGCATCGCGATCGGGACGGGGACCGATGTCGCCATCGCAGCTGCACCGATCACTCTGTTGAGCGGCGACTTGCGCGGGGTTCCGCGAGCCATCACGCTCTCGCGCGGCACGCTGCGGACGATACGGCAGAATCTGTTCTGGGCTCTGATTTACAACGTGCTGCTCATCCCCAGCGCTGCGCTGGGACTGCTCAACCCGATGCTGGCCGCAGGTGCGATGGCTTTCAGTTCGATCTTCGTTGTGACGAACAGCTTGCGTTTGCGTGGCTTGAAGTTGTGATTCAAGCCAAGACCGTCACCGTCCCTTCCGACTCTTGAGGGCTGGCTCTTCATCGGTTATGCTTTCGTGAAGTGGATCAAACTAACTGTCTCGATATCATGAGACAAAAATAACAGGAGCCGGCGCACCTATGGATCTTACCAACCTTGGGCTCAATCCCTACGGAATCGGCTTATCTGCCCTGGCCGGATTACTGTCATTCCTCTCGCCGTGCGTGCTGGCGCTTGTACCGGCCTATATCGGGTATCTCGGCGGGCATAGCGTCTCACCAGACGGTCAGGTTGTAGAAAACCGCTGGATCACCTTCTCCCATGGCTTGGCATTCGTGCTCGGTTTCAGTATCGTATTCGTTGCGCTGGGTGTGGCAGCTTCGGCGCTGGGTGCGCTCTTGTATGACGTCCGGACGTGGCTGGCGCGCATCGGGGGCGTGGTCGTAATCATCTTCGGCCTGCATACGATGGGCGTGATCACGATCCCATTTCTCGATTACGACACCCGGCGCGAGATGCACCCCAACCCCACGCTCGGCTATCTGTCTTCGGCATTGATGGGCGTTTTCTTTTCCGCTGGCTGGGCGCCCTGTGTGGGACCTGTTCTGGGGGCCGTGCTGACGCTGGCACTCAACAGCGCACGCATCACGGAAGGCGTCGTTTTATTGTCCGCCTACTCCGTCGGGCTTGCAGTTCCTTTCCTGCTTGCGGCGCTCGGCATCGGCCGCGTGGCCGAATTAATGAGGCACTACAGCAAGGCGGTACGCATCCTTTCGATCGTCACCGGCGTGATCCTGGTTATCGTCGGTGTTCTGCTGATGACCGGCACGCTCGAGCGCCTCGCACGCTTCGGCTTCTTTGTCAACTTCGGGCTCTGACAGGTTCCAGATGGATGGGCCGACTCCCAGGCGGCAGCTTGCTTCCCTGCTGATCGGGTTGCTGCTCGGCGCAGCTGTCATCGTTATCGCTGGTTTTGGAATGCCTAGAAGCGACGATCAGCGTTCAGTCGCAAACTCACCTGGCGCGGACCTGGCGATCGCCGCCGGGCTCCCTCGAGTGGGATCGCCGGCCCCCGAATTCACGCTGGAAGATCTATCTGGGCAGGAAGTGAACCTGGGTGATTTCCAGGGGGAAGTTGTGCTGTTGAACTTCTGGGCAGTGTGGTGCGGCCCCTGCCGGGTCGAGATGCCTCTGCTTGAAAGCCGTTATGACCGCCTGAAAGATGAGGGTTTCGTTGTGCTGGGCGTGAACTTCGATGATCCGGCGGCTGAGGTCCTTGAGTACCGCGACGATCTGGGCTTATCCTTCCCACTGCTGCTGGACGCAGGCGGCGTAATCCAGGACCTCTATCGCATACACGGCTATCCTTCATCCGTGATTGTCGACCGGGAGGGCATGGTTCAGATCGTGCACGTTGGAATGCTGACGGATAAGCAGCTCGATGGTTATCTGGAGGAGCTTGGATTTTGAGCCAACTTAAAGTGAAGCTTTACACACGCAGTGGCTGCGGCCTGTGTGAAGAAGCGAAGGAAATGCTCCGGTCGATGCAGCACGAGTTTCCGCATGAACTGGTGGAAGTCGACATTGAGGCGGATCCCGTACTGCATCGGCGCTACCGCGAGCGGATACCCGTACTGGAAATTGGCCCGTACACGCTCGAAGCTCCCATTGAAGAGCTTGACCTGCGGGTTGCGATGCAGTCAGCACAAACCTCTCACTCGCCGGTCAAGGCGCCTGCGCCCGAATCAAGAGGCAGCGGGCTCTTTCTCAACCGGCTGCTCTACGGCTTTTCGCGCCACTGGTTGGCGATTTTCAACCTGCTGGCCCTGCTGTACGTTGGCCTGCCTTTCCTGGCACCAATCTTGATGAAAGCGGGCGTTGAGAGCCCGGCTCGTCTGATCTACAGCCTCTACTCTCCGTTGTGTCACCAGCTTCCATACCGCTCCTGGTTCTTGTTCGGTGAGCAGGCAGCCTATCCCCTGGCTGCAGCAGGCGTGGGG
>JARRJK010000072.1:0-12234 GCA_037379555.1 Anaerolineales bacterium
GGTACCGATTCGCAGGACTGGGCTGAAATGCTGCAGCGCATGTACCTGCGCTGGGCTGAATCGCGCGGTTTCAAAACCGAAATTCTCGACACCAGCGAAGGCGAAGAGGCTGGAATCAAGAGCGTCACGATCGCCGTCGAAGGCGACTACGCCTATGGATACTTGCAGTCGGAGAAAGGCGTCCACCGCCTGGTCCGGCTTTCGCCATTTGATTCCGCAAACCGGCGCCACACCTCTTTCGCGCTGGTGGAAGTCCTGCCTCAGGTAGAGACCGACGATGAGGTAGAGATCAATCCCAACGACCTGCGGATCGATACCTATCGTTCAGCCGGCGCAGGCGGACAGAACGTCCAGAAGAACGAGACTGCCATCCGCATCACCCACCTGCCAAGCGGCATCGTAGTGACATGTCAGAACGAGCGCTCGCAGATGCAGAACAAGGAGAACGCCATGCGAGTGCTGCGCGCACGCTTGCTGGATCTAAAACGCCTGCAACAGGAAGAAGAGATGGCGGAAATCAGGGGCGATTATGTGAAGGCTGAATGGGGTAGCCAGATCCGTTCCTACGTGCTCCATCCATACCAGATGGTCAAGGACCACCGCACCGAGACCGAAACCGGAAACGCCCAGGCCGTGCTGGACGGCGATCTTGACCCATTCATGGAAGCCTACCTCCGGTCGACGCTGGCTGAGAAGTCGTCCTGAGCTGACCCGGGCTCAAAAATTAGATGTTCGAAACCCTGACCTTGTCGCTGACATATCCGTCTGCTATAATCCGGCGGCTTGTGACGAGAGGAGATTTTCGCGTGACTACGTATTTAGACCTGGCTTTAGTCGTCGTTTCATTCGCTTTAATCGCAGTTATCCTGCTTCAGAGTCGGGAGGCGGGGCTTGGCGGCCTGGGTGGCGGCGCTGATCTCGGTGGTGCCGGCTACCACGTACGCCGGGGAATCGAGAAGGTCCTCTTCAACGTTACCATTGTCCTGTCAGCCATTTTCTTTATCCTGGCGTTGGTAACCGTAACGCTGGCAGGCTGATTCGAGACCAACCCTCCTCCTCGCACAGAAACTCAGGCAGATGCGCAACCTACGCTGGCAGGTGCTGATCGCAGTCGGTGGTTTAATCCTGGTCATTGGATTGCTGATCGGCCAATCGACCTCACCAGAGGCTGTCCAGCCTGAGCCGGTAATCGGGGGCGCATACGCCGAGGCGATGGTCGGCAAGATCATGCGCCTGAACCCCCTGCTCGATGATTACAATCAGGTCGATCGTGACATCGATCAATTGATCTTCTCCGGCTTGCTGCAATTCGATTCACGCGGCAACCCGGTACCGGATCTCGCCGAGAGCTGGAATATCTCGGCCGATGCCTCACTCTACACCGTCATTCTCCGTTCCGATGCCCGCTGGCATGACGGTCAGCCCGTGACGTCGGATGACATCGTCTACACCTTTTCTAAATTCCAGGACGAGGATTTCCCCGGACCGCCGGATTTACACGAACTCTGGACGCAGGTGAACATCGTCCGCCTTGACGACCGGAGGGTGCAGTTCCAGCTTCCCGAACCTTTTGCGCCTTTTCTGGATTATCTCGCTCAGGGGTTGTTGCCTGATCACCTTCTGCGAGGTGTCTCCGCATCGGAGTTGATCGACCATCCGTTCAACCTGGAACCCATCGGCAGCGGCCCATTCCGTTTCAGCGAATTCCTGCTCGATGAAGGGCAGATCGTTGGCGTCGGCCTGACAGCATTTGAGACATACTACAAAGACCGGCCATTTCTAGAACGGGTCGAGTTCCTGCTCTATCCGGATGAGGCGGCCGCATTGCAGGCTTACGAGGATGGCGAGGTGCTCGGCTTACAGCATGTCGGGACCGGCATTCTCCAGCAGGTGCTTGAGTTGCCTTCATTGAATCTACACAGCGCTCGCCTTCCAAGGCAGGGCATCGTATTCCTGAACTTGAAAAATCCGGAAAAGACCTTCCTGGCAGACAAGACTGTTCGCAAGGCGTTGATGCTTTCGCTGAACCGGCAGTGGATGATCGACCATGCTTTCGGTGGACAGGCTGTCATCCCCGATGGACCGGTCATGCCGGGGACCTGGGCTTATGCAGATGGCCTGCCGCGTCTGGATTTCGACCCGGAGAACGCCGCACGTCTGCTCGAATCGCGTGGTTGGGATCTTCCAGCCGGTGCAGCCCCTGGCTCGCCTGAGTATGTGCGCAGCAACGACGAAGACCAGAGTTTGAGCCTGGATCTCGTCTATCCCGACACATCGGCCCAGACGCTGATCGCGAATATCATCAAGAGCGAATGGGAGGCGGTCGGAATCGCAGTGGACCTGATCCCTGTCGATCCCGAAACGATCCTTTCCGACTACCTCGAGCCACGTGAATTCGAGGCGGTCTTGACGGAAATCAACTTCAGCGATTCTCCCGATCCGGATCCGTATCCATTCTGGCATGATTCGCAGACCGAAACCGGCCAGAATTACAGCGGTTTCGAAGACCGGAACTCCAGCATCTGGCTTGAGCAGGCGCGCACAACCCCTGATCCCGGCCGACGCCGTGAACTCTATGTCAGTTTCCAATACCGGTTCCAAGATCAACTCCCTGCCTTGCTGCTTTACTATCCGATCTACAACTTCGCAATCGACGCCCAGGTGCAGGGCGTGAGTATTGGCCCGCTGTTCAATCCAAGCGACCGCTTCAACGGCATCACGCAATGGCATCTGATCGCCCGGCGGGGCATCCCAGCGCTCGCTCCCACAGAGCAGTAGCGACGGTTCGCAAGGCCAGGAGCTCACGGGCAGGCATGGTATAATCCTGCGACCCTTTTAGGGTTGGTAGATGAAATTTCTTCAGGAAGGTGTTTAAGTGGAATCGACCGAAACTGCACACACGCCAGCCTCACTGGCAGATCTCAAACCGGGCCAGAAACTAGAGGGCCGTGTGTCTAAAGTGGAGCTTTTCGGCGCCTTCGTCGACATCGGCGCGGAGCAGCAGGGCCTGGTTCATATCTCCAAGCTTCGTCAGGGGAAGATCAACCGCGTAGAGGATGAAGTCCACGAGGGCGATCAGGTCGAGGTCTGGGTTGAACGAGTAGATCCGGCAACCGGCAGGCTCGAGCTGACGATGATCAAGCCAGTATCCGTGCAATGGAAGGACATCAAACCCGGAGCCTCTTTCAAGGGGAAAGTGGTCCGGATCGAGAAGTTCGGCGCGTTCGTTGACATCGGAGCCGCCAGGCCAGGTCTGGTTCACGTAAGCGAGATGCGTGATGAGTACGACCCGGATCCCAACCAGATCGTTTCCGTCGGGGATGAAGTCGACGTAACGGTGATCGATCTCGATACGAAGAAGAAACAGATCCGTCTCTCCATGAAACCTCAAACGCTCGAAGTCCCCTTGGATGAAGATGAACCGGAGGAAGCACTTCCTACGGCTATGGAACTTGCACTGCGCCAAGCCATGGAAGGCAAGGAGCAGGATCAGGCGGGAGCCAACGCAGACGCAGGCGGTCGGAAGGCCAAGCAGCGCAAGGAGATGGAGGACATCCTCTCGCGCACGCTGGAACGCAAGGTGAACACAGGCTCCTGATCCTCAGCTGCTAATCTCGATTACTCAGATACAAACCAGCGGGCGCTGCGATTGCAGCGCCCTGATGCTATGGCCATAAGTCGAAGGAGAACCCGGTACCGGTGAAGTTCATCAACTAGAGATCATCATCGTCGATCCAGTCCTCATCCTCTTCTTCATCCTCCAGGTAGAGGTCTTCTTCGTCTTCCTCCCATAATTCTTCCAGATCATCATCCTCCCATGAATCATCTTCGGCGACGTCGCCGATATGGGTGTATGTCAGGCATCCCTCGTCAGGATCGAGTTCGATGGCAGGCGCGCCGCAGTAGCCATCTTCAAGATAGACGCAGTCGATGTACCTGCAGCGGATGCGGGGCATATATCCTGTCCTCCTCTAACTCTCCATTTGAAACATCTGCCGCAACATGACGATCGCGATGATAAACAGGCTGATCATCGACAGTGCTGAAACCAGACAATAAGGGCAGATTGCCCGCAGGACGAAGATCTCAAGGTACGTCAGGTAGAGCGAATACAAAGTCCCTGTCAGAGTAAACCCAAAAAGTGCCAGGCGCAAGATATCCTGCCAGGCCGCTTTCCGAACCAGAAAGAACAAGATGCTGAGGATTGCAACGTATCCCAGCGCGCCGATCAGTGCAATCGGGATCCCACCTACTTCAGCGAAACGGCTGCTGTTGACGGTTTCGCAATCCCCGATCCCAGCACACACCGCCAGTGAGCCGGTGAGTTTGATCCACGTCAGGTATGCCGAAACCGCCAGACCAATCCATCCCACGACGATTGCTGTCCACCAAAGCCGAGTGCGTTCCATTACGATATTCAACTCCTGAGAACAGTTTTGATAAGTTCACTTTTCTACAGCAGGCGTCCCAAGCAGCAGAGCTTCCACCTGCGCCCCGGTTGGAAGATGTTCGACACCTGCCGGAATTCGCAGCAGGGCGTTCGCCTTCACCATAGAGCTAAGAATGCCTGAATCCTGACTTCCAGTCAACACCGCCTCGAGGTGGTCAGAACTCTGAAAGACGACACTTCGCAGATAGCTCTCACGACCGTCAGACTGCACCGCATCGCGCAGCCTCACGGCTACACGAATGTGGACTGGTCCCTGTAATCCCATCAGAGCAGCCAGAAGCGGCTTGGCGAACAATTCAAAGGTTACGAGCATCGAGACAGGATTCCCGGGTAATCCCATAAACGGAATACCGCGGTAATGGCCAAATGCAATCGGCTTACCCGGGCGGATGTTGACTCTCCAGAAATCTAAATCTCCCGCCTCCTGAACAACCGGTCGGACATGGTCGTGTTTGCCCACGCTGACGCCGGCAGAAGAGAGAATCAGATCCGGTCCCCACGCCACCGCCTCTTCCAGGGTGGAGCGTACGTCTGTTCGGCTGTCATGCGCCAGCGGCAGGCGCAGGGCTTCAGCTCCCATGTCCTGCACGGCGGCTGTCAGCGCGTAGCGGTTTGAATCATGAATTTTGCCCGGCGTCAATCGCTGACCGGGTTCCACCAGTTCATCACCGCTCGAGAACACCGCCACTCGTGGCCGTCGATGCACAAGAACCGAAACCTGGTTGACTGAAGCCAGCATACCGATATCAGCCGGCCGGAGCCGCCGGTTTTTTCTGAGAACAAGTTCGCCGGATTTCAGCGCATTGCCTGCCGGGCGGACATAGTCTCCAGATTTCAGGCCACGCGTGATGCGGATGTGGCGTATGTCCGCCTGCGCTTCCCTCCCGCCACTCTGCTCCACCCATTCGATGGGTACGACCGCATCAGCGCCGGCTGGAAGCGGCGCGCCGGTCGAGATCGCGATCGCCTGACCCGGCTGCAGATCCTGTGTCGACACCTGGCCTGCAGCCACTTCTCCGATCACCTCCAGCCGAACCGGCTGATTGGGCAAGGCGGTTGCAAGGTCGGCAGCGGCGACGGCATAACCATCCATCGCAGAACTGGCAAAAGAGGGTAGATCAAGGGCTGAGAAGACGTCCTGTGCGAGCACTCTGCCGGAGGATCCATCAAAGGGGATCTGCTCCGCTGGCAGCGGCTCAATGTTCTTCAGGATCCGGGTGAGGGCTTCATCCACCCCGAGCAGCGATTCGGACAATGCGAACTACCTCTGGCACGAATATCGGTTGGTATGGTACCACTCCGGGCAGGTTTAGCCCGGTTTTAGCCGGCGCGCCTCGAGCACATTGGGCAGCGCCTCCAGCCGGTTGAGGACCCGGCTGAGCTGGGTCACATCGGTGATGCCCATCACCAGGTCAAAAGTCGCCAGGCTGTTCTTCGTGGACACCTGGATCGAGGACATGTTGATGCCTTCGTTCGAAACCAGCGTTGAGACATCGCGCATCAAGCCATCACGGTCGTAGGCCCGGATACGTACAGAAACAGGGTAAGTGTGCTGCGGTCGACCCCACGAAACCTGCACCAGCCTTTCGCGGTCCTTGATCCGCAATACATTCGGACAGTCCTGGCGGTGTATCGTCGCGCCGCGCCCGCGAGTGATGTAGCCAACGATCGGGTCGCCGGGAGCGGGTTTACAACAGCGCGCCAGCCGAGTGAGAAGACCCGAAAGCCCCAGGATGCTTACCTCCCCACTCCCGAGCTCCGAACTGACTTCATGCTCAGAGACAGGCGCCTCAAACTCTTCTTCTTCTTCCGGGACAACTACGTTAACGATTTTGCTGAGATTTAGATCCCCCGTCCCAATGGCAGCCAACATGTCTTCGACATGCGGAAATCCCATCTCTCGCGAGATCTTCTCATAGGCCAGGTTTTCCATCCCAAGCCGTCGAAGCTCACGATCGAGTAAAAGCCGGCCGTGTGAAATATTCTGTTCCAGATCCTGCTTCTTGAACCATTGGCGGATCTTGCTGCGGGCACGCTGGCTCTTCACCATCTCCAGGCTGGGATTGAGCCAATCCCGGCTCGGGCCGCCGCGCTTAGCGGTGAGAATCTCTACCGAGTCGCCCGTTTCCAGCTTGGTATCGAGCGAAACCAGCTTGCCGTTTACCTTGGCGCCACGGCAGCGATGCCCGATCGCGGTATGGATATGGTAGGCAAAATCGATGGGCGTGGAACCCGCGGGCAGATCGATAATATCGCCCTTTGGCGTGAAGACGAAAACCCGATCGTTAAATACATCTGACTTCATCGCCGCGACGAAGTCACCGGCATCGTCGATATCCTGGCGCCACTCCATCAGGCGCCGCAGCCACATTACACGCTGCTCAAAGGCATCATCCCGCGCGCGGCCTTCCTTGTAGCGCCAGTGTGCGGCGATCCCGTACTCGGCGTTCTCATGCATCTCCGGTGTGCGGATCTGGACCTCGAGCGTCTTGCCGTCATCATAGATAACTGCAGTGTGGAGCGACTGATAAAAGTTGTCCTTTGGGGTGGCGATGTAGTCATCGAAAGTGCCCGGAACCGGCTTCCAGTGATTGTGAATCGTCCCCAGGGCGAGGTAACACTGAGATTCTGATTCGACAATCACGCGCACGCCGCGCACATCGTAGACCATATCGAACGGCACACCCTTGCGTTCCATCTTGCGATAAATGGAGTAGAGATGCTTGGGACGCCCGGTGACTTCAGCCTGAATCCCATTTTGCGCGAGCACATCGCGCAGGTGATCGCTGATTTTCTTGAGGGCCTGTTCGCGGTCGACACGCCGCTGGGCGACATTGGATGCGATTTCCTTGTAGCCATCCGGATACACGTAGCGGAAGGCGAGATCTTCCAGATCCCATTTCATTTGCCAGATGCCCAGGCGGTTTGCAAGCGGAGCGAAGATCTCCAGCGTCTCCTCTGCGATGCGTTTCTGCTTTTCGGGGGGCAAATGGGAGAGAGTCCGCATGTTGTGAAGCCGGTCCGCAAGCTTGATCACGACCACGCGCACATCATCGCCCATTGCGAGGAACGTTTTGCGCAGCGTCTCTTTCGCCAGATCGCCTTTTGTCGCCAGCGGGTCTTTTGACCGTTTTCCGCTGTGGCTGACTCTCGGCAGCTGCGTAAGCTTGGTGACGCCGTTGACCAACCCTGCGATCTCACTCCCGAAATCCCGCTCGAGATCCTCAATCGTGATGCTTGTATCCTCAACCGTGTCGTGCAGCAAGCCGGCCGCGATGGCCGGCACCGGCGCGCCGAGCTCAATCAGTATGGAGGCTACTCCGACGCAGTGGTTTATATACGGCTCACCGGAGGCACGCTTCTGCCGGCGGTGCGCCTTCTCGGCCACGCGGTACGCACGCTTAATCAGCTCGACGTCTGCGGGCGAGGTTTCTTCTGGAAGTTCTTTGATCAGGCTTTCGATATTCATCCTAGCTACCTGATGGAAGTATATCTTGCGGACATTAGCGCTTCAAGCGCCGCTCCGAAAAAAACACAGGCTGAGCCCGAGCGGCTCAGCCTGAGCATATCAGCAAATGATGTATGCCCGAGTATGTCTGTGGTCAGGAAGCGTACCCGGGAGCGTTGATGATGTGTTTCGACCAATCATTCGAGATTTGCACATCAGCTTCATCCTGAAGCTGCTGCAGGTAGTTGGTAAACGCTTGATCGGCTGCCGCCTGGTAAGCGGATTCCGAAAGCGGACGGATCTCACGCGCTTCAACACGGAAGAGCTCCCATCCATCCTGGGTTTGAATGGGGCCGGCGTACTGGCCAGGATCCGTCGAGAAAAGGATCACCGCGGGTTGGCCGAAGCCGCTGATAACTTCGCCCAACGATCTCCATCCAATCTCTCCACCGGTGGAAACAGTGCTGACGTCGACTGAGTATTCGCTGACCATCTCATCCCAGTCTGCCCCTTGATCCAACTTATCGAGGATCTCCTGCGCCGTTTCCACAGTGTCGACGAGAATATGCTGCAGTTGAACTTGCTCCTGGTCTCGTTCGACCTCGGGATCGAAATCCTCGCGCAGTTTATCCTGGAGCAGCCTGGCCTGGATAAACGCGATGTAATCCGATTCGCGGATTTTCCAATCAGAGAGCGAATTGATGAAGTTCTTGTAATCACTCTCGAAGAGCTGGCGCGTGTATTCGGTTGGCGTTGGGATCGCGGTGCCTGTCGGCTGTGGAGTGGGGCTCGGTCCAGCCGTCGCTGTTGCAGTGGCCGTCGCTTCCGCCTGGGCGGTCGCATCGACCGTGGCTGTCGGCGGCTGTGTGGAGGTCGGACCGGGTGTTGGCGTGCCTTCAGGATAAAAATTGAAGCTCAAATCGATCTCGTGCTGTATCTCCGCCTGGCTGACGGATATCCCCCGCTTCTCAGCCTCCTGGCGGATCGCGGCTTCACGAACAAGGGTGTTGAGGACATCACGCCCGAGGGCTTCGGGATTCGCCAGCTGCGTCTGGAGCTGAGTTTCGATGTCCTTGATATTTTGGAGCACGTTTGGATCACTGCCGAAAAAGGATTCCATCTGCATGTACTGGCTGAGCTGCCCGGCCAGCTCGCGCTGGACGATGCGCATGCGGCCCTGGAACTGGGCTTTCGTGATCCGCTCACCGTTCACCGTTGCGATCACGATCTTGGGCTGCAAGATGAGGTTATCGTAGATTCCATACCCGAGCAGTCCAACGACTACGACGATCGTTACAATCAGCGCAGTCATGATCCAGCGGACCTGCAATCGTTCCCGCTCCGCCCGGGCGAGATGTTTACGCGACATCCGGGATGCGGGCCGATTTTTCGCCATAGATTTCGAACTCCTCTCGGGATCGGTGGGGATCCGTTTTGTCTTCCGCGCCAGGATCCAGGCCGTTCAGCGCTGTTTCTGATGGATCTTGGTTAAGCCGCCCCGGCGCGGAGGTACTCAGCGCATTCGATCGGAGGCAAACGGAACGAGCGCCATATGGCGCGCACGCTTCACTGCCTTTGCCACCATCCGCTGGTGCTTGGCGCAGTTACCCGTATCACGTCGCGAACGGATTTTCCCAGCCTCTGTGACATACCGCTTGACCAGATCGACCTGTTTGTAGTCGAGAATGTTGATCTTATCGGCGCAAAACTGACAGTTCCTGGGTCGCCGGCGGAACCGGCGGCGGCCTGAGTCGCGAGAGTAGCCACCTGAACTGGAGCGTTCCGAACTCTTGTTGTTGTCATCAGCCAACGCAATCTCTCCTCTTCCGGCTCTCCGGAAGGATATATAAACGAGCTAATCGTCGATGCTAGAAAGGCAGAGTTTCTTCATCATCGGCGGGTTCGTCGGTCGGGCTTGGTGTATCCCGGCGGTCGCCGAGCATGATCATTTCCTTCGCCACAACCTCGGTTGTGAAATGTTTGTTGCCCTCTGCATCTTCCCAGCGCCGTGTTTGCAATCTGCCTTCAACGTAAACCTGCTGTCCTTTATGCAGGTGTTGATTGCATATTTCAGCCAGATTTCCCCAGGCAACCACGTTGAACCACTCGGTTTCTTCATGGCGCTCACCATCGGCCGAGTGCCAGCTCCGTGAAGTCGCCACGCTGAATGTCGTCACCGGGCGGCCCGAGGGAGTGTAACGCATCTCGGGGTCACGCCCCAGATGGCCGATAATCATCAACTTATTTAGGCCACGTGTCATGGAGTCATCCTCGTGTTCACGGTTGGCAAGCTGAAGAGGATCGATTATTCTTCGAGCGAGGTCACCATGAAGCGTATGACATCTTCGCTCAATCGCAGCTCCCGCTCGACCTGCAGTGGGCCATCGCCAGGCATCTCGGCCTGCACGAACACGTAGAAACCATCGGTCTTCTTTTGAATCGGATAGGCAAGACGCCGTCGGCCCCAGGCTTCTATCTTGCCCGGTTTTCCGCCGGCGGCTTCAATCCAACCCTGGACCTTGGTTTGCAGTGTCTCTAGGCTCTGCTCATCGAGATCGGGATCCGCAATGTAGGCAACTTCGTAGTTGCGCATAGAGGTTCTCCTTTCCTCGGGATTGCCCTCGGTCCGACCACGGGAATAGCCGTCTGAGAGCGGAAAGAGCGCCTGAAAGCAGGCGCTGCAACGGGTGTGAGTCTATCATGAAGCCGTGGGTTTGGCAACCATATCTGGCTTCGTGCTTCCTTTCACGGTATAATTCGACGTATCCAGATCCGAAGATCCAGAAAAGGTCGCCAGCGCATGATGTGGAATGCGCCTGCCAGCTGATGCTCAGAACGGCCAGGTCCTTCAGCGCCTGGCCGGATTTTTGTCAAACCATAGCATAATATCCATTCGAGGAGATACATTCATGACGCAAAAGCCGATCAAATTTGGGACGGATGGTTGGCGTGGACGGATTGCGGATGAGTACACCTTCGAGGCAGTGCGGCGCTGTACGCATGGATTTGCACTCTATTTGAAGGATGTCGAGGGGACCGGACGCCCGGTCGTTGTGGGCTACGACCGACGATTCGCGTCCGAACACTTCGCGGCTGCGGCGGCGGAGGTCCTGGCTGGACATGATTTTCACGTACTTCTGACCAAAGCCGAGACTCCCACACCGGCAATCTCATTTTCGGCCGTTGACCGGAAGGCTGCGGGTGCAATCAATATCACAGCCTCACACAACCCTCCCTGGGATGACGGCTTTAAGGTCCGTGATCGGCACGGAGGCGCGGTGGATCCGCAGGGATTGAAAGACATCGAATCCCGTATCCCTGCCTCCGGCGAGGACATTCCGCAGGTTGAGCTGGACCAGGGCTTGGAGTCGGGAAAGATCGAGCATTTTGATCCCTCACCCGCCTACACGCAACAGATCGAAAGCCTGGTCGACCTGAAAGCGCTGCGCGATGCAGGTATTTCCATCCTGGTGGATCCGATGTGGGGCAACGGCGCAGGCTGGTTTCCTCGCCTGCTCAAGGGAGGCTCGACAAAGGTGGAGGAAATCCATCACGAGAGGAACCCGATCTTCCCTGAGATGATCCGACCCGAGCCCATTCCACCGAACATCGACGTGGGTCTGGCAAAAGCACGCCAGCTGGGAGTTGACGCGCTGCTGATCACCGATGGCGATGCGGACCGCATAGGCCTGGGCGATGAACATGGACAGTTCGTGGATCAACTGCGCGTCTTTGGGCTGCTCGCATACTACATGCTGGAGGTCCGGGGCGAACGGGGTCCGATCGTGAAGACCCTCTCGACCACCTCCATGCTGGACAAGCTTGGGAAGCTTTATGATGTTCCCGTCTATCAAACCGGCGTTGGATTTAAATACGTCGCTCCGAAAATGCTCGAGGTGGACGCGCTGATTGGCGGCGAGGAGTCGGGTGGCTACGCGTTCCGTGGCCACGTCCCGGAGCGTGACGGCATTTTGGCTGGCCTCTACCTGCTGGACATGATGGTGAAACTTGGCAAGAAGCCGGCCGAACTTGTCGAATTGCTTTTCGAGAAGGTCGGCCCTCATTTCTACGACCGCATCGACACGCCGCTCGCACCTGAAAAACGGGATGAGCACCGGGCACAGATCGCCTCTGCAAAGCCTGAGTCGATCGCTGGCCTCAAAGTGCGGGATATCCTGACGACCGATGGGTACAAATTCGAACTTGAGGATGGAGGCTGGCTGCTGGTGAGATTCTCCGGTACTGAGCCGGTCGTGCGTGTCTACTGCGAGACAACCGATGAAGCGCGAGTCCAGCCATTGCTCGAAGCCGGGCTGAAGCTGGTCGGAGTGCGTTA